>JAYSWN010000143.1:0-25365 GCA_043718025.1 Pseudomonadota bacterium | reverse complement strand
TCATCTTGATACTCCTTAAACAGTTTTTAACTTTCTGTCGACGATATTTATAACTCAATGCGTTGTGATTGACGTCGCCCACGCAAAAAACTTTCGCGCTTTTTGGGGGCCCGTTTTAGACGCGCTGAATCAAGAGCCGGAGAATGCGATTGGCCTTGTCTCTCCGATTAGTAACCCGGCATCAGATGATCTTCTTTCGCTTTACGAGAAAGAGATCAACTCGGCGCGTCAGCAAAAATCTAAAAAAATGAGCCCGACGGAACGGGAAGAGGAGAACCGCCGAGTCCACGGCAAGATGGTAGCGCTAAATGATTTGGTGTTGGCCGCCCTGCAAAAAGCTGCAGCCGATCAACCGGCGTTAAACTACCGACCGCAAGCCGAACTCACTCTCGCGCAGATACGCGATAACCCCGTCGCCAGAGTAGAAAATGTGATGCATTACGATCCATCGGGGCAAATTGGATTTTGCTTTGGAAGAGCACTGCTTATTCATCATCAGCTTTTAAAAGCCGGGGTGAAAGCACAGCACATGGCGCGAATTTTTGTCGTGGGGCAGCTCCTTTTAGAAAAACAGCTCTGGCAGTTTCACACCGCAATTCTCGTTCGGGATGCCAAAGAGGGCTTCGTGGTGATCGATCCCCTGCAGCCCAAACTAATGGGGTACCGCGAGTGGATGACTACGAACGCCGCTTACGAAATAAAAGGACGCTATTCGCGGGCGCGCTTTTACGTTACTGATCCACGTAAGTTCTTACCCGGCGCGACGAGATATGATCTCAAACAGCTCGAACACCCAGCCCTAAAGGAATACTTCGCCGCGCTGGCAAAGCAGATGAATTGATAATAAAAGTCTTCAAAGGTGTAATGACGAAAAACGCGCCCAACCTCATTCCTGTCGACGGCGAGATTTTTTACTATCCCGCGCTCTTTGCAAGGGCGGAAAGTGATGCTTTTTTTTCTCTTCTACGCGACGGAGTCGCCTGGAAACATGAGCCAATTGTGATTTTCGGAAAGTCGGTCATGCAACCTCGCCTTACGGCCTGGTATGGCGACGCAGGGATCTCTTATCGCTACTCCGGCATCACGATGCACGCGCAAGCTTGGACTCCGGCTCTGCAGAAAATCAAAGCTAGGGTAGAAGAGGCCTCACAAATAAAATTCAATAGCGCACTGCTTAACCAATATCGTAATGGCGGAGACAGCGTAGGCTGGCACCGGGACAATGAAAAAGAGCTCGGGCCTAACCCCGTAATCGGCTCCGTCAGCTTCGGGGCGACAAGAGAATTTCAGCTGCGCCATTGTAAAGACGAGAATCTGAAAGCATCGATTCTGCTCGAACACGGAAGCCTTTTACTCATGCAGGGTTCAACCCAACACTGCTGGCAGCATTCAGTCCCCAAGCGCAAAGCGGCCCTGGGCACCCGTATCAACCTCACCTTCAGAGTGGTTAAGTGATAGCGAGAAGGGTGGTGGCATTGGCTGAAGCCGCCGCGTCATCTGCAGCCCCCAAAAGACTCTGCCAGTTTTGGCTTTCGTCTCCGCCGCCCGGGAGAATGATTTTGTTTCATTAGTATTGTCTATCTTAACCATGACAAAATCCGATTTTTATTTATGCCTGAGGCAGTCCACACTGAATCTAGGATCTTAAAAGGAGTGCCTAATGTACCTTACAATTATTGCCGCCCTTGCTTTCACGATAAGCACGCTGGCCCCGGCCAAAAATTTTTCCGAGTTTTGTTTGTCGCCGGATCAATCAGCACAAAAAAACACCTTATTCAGGATGTTGCGCGCAGTTGGCCTGCCGGCCAAACTGACGTCAGACAACTGCGCTGCCGGCGAACGAGCTTTAAGAAAAATGGACTCCCTAGAGTTCAAATATATTGTCGCGCACATTCCCCATTCGTTTTTGACCGAAGAGGTCGAACCGATCACCGACCTTAGGCCATTAGAATCAGTGCCCCACCTTAAGCGGCTCACCTTAGAGGGGCCCACGATAAAGCAAGCATTTGCGTTAACCAACCCGCTTGTGCCGTTAAGCAATTTGAGAGAGCTCTCACTTTCTGACGTACCCCTTTCGCACATTAACTTCATTGAACCTCTCATCAATCTTGAGGATCTCACGGTCGTAAATATGGAACTGAATGAGATTTCAGTTTTGGAACACGCGAAACAGCTACGAAGCCTCAATATCTCCGGTAACGAGGTTTCAGATCTAACGGTGCTGGCAAAACTACCAAAGTTGGTCGAATTTACTTTTCACGCGGGTCGAACTAGCGAAAGCCTGGGCAATCTCGAATTCGTCCGGCCGCTCATTGCCCTTCGCGCGCTGCGACTTACCGGACATAGCATCAAGTACCTTAACGCCCTCGAAAACCTGAAAGAGCTAGAGACTTTAGATCTGTATTCAAATCGCGTTATGGATGTCGAACCAATTGCGGGCTTGGTGAAGTTGAAAGAGCTAAACCTTAACTCAAACAACATCCATGATATCTCCCTGCTAAAAAAACTCACTGACCTCCAAAGGCTATTTCTCGCTGTAAATCACATCACTGACCCCAAAGCCCTGCAAGGCCTGCTCAATCTTCGCACCCTGGATATCAGTGGAAATGCCATTGGCTATTTATCGCTGCACAAGCAGACCAAGTTAGAATCTATTCGCGCGATTTCGTGCCAGCTCACTAATCTGTACGGAATTCCGGAGAATGCCCGCATCAAATCGTTAGAACTTTCGCACAATAAAATCACCTCGCTTGATCGCCTAGCTTTCATGCCCGAGATCGAATCGGCCATTTTCTACCAAAATGAAATCAGCGAAATTTGGCAGCTGCGGCCAAATCGGCTCTTGAAACTAAGGCACCTATCCTTGAGTAGAAACCGAGTCGACAATGTGGAGCCGCTGGCGGGTTACCTAAACCTACTGCAGTTGGATATCCATGAGAATCCGGTTACCGATTTTTCCCCATTGGCTCCACTGCAACTGCCCCACACCAATACCGAAGGCGCGGTGGTGCAACTTTGGTTACAGCATTGAAACGTTAAGGAGTTTTCTTATTGGGGAAGGCTTTCAAAAAGTTGCCGACGTTCCCGGTGGGTTGCCCTCGTTATCGATAAATCGCTACGATTTTCGGTGTCCGACGAAAGCATGAAAGCCACTCCGCCATAACCATAAGAAAAGACCTTACTGAATTTAAGTTGGGGGTTTGCTTCTTTAAAAGCATTGAAGGCTCCGGCCACCCCATTCTTCTGGCTGCCTCGAAAGCCGTAGAAATCATCGAGAATCAATATCATTCCGGGTTGTAACACCGGCAAAAGAAAAGTAAGTGCCTCCGTGGTCGCGCCTTTTAGGTCGCAGTCGATCAAGACAACTCTCGCGGCTTTGATGCCACGCTCGGGGGCAGTTTTCTCTTTCAAGGTTTTGGAAAAAAATCCCTTCACCAAGTGAATTTCTGAACCTCTTGTCTTTTTTAGAATGTTCCGTTTTACCTTTTCGAAATTAACTTTGAAGGTGGGATCAGAATCATTATAAAACGGGTGCTCATCGACCGGATCGACTTCGCCAAAGCCTTCGAAGGAATCAAAGCCAAAAAATCGCGGACCAACCTTCGAAGCTAAATTGAGCCGCCGAGAAATCTTCGTGGCAAAGATTAATGAGCTTCCGGTGAACACTCCGAACTCCAAGTAATCTCCCTGCACCCCGTCCAACCCGGTAATAAAGAATGCCTTCCGCAAAGCCGAATACTTCTGCAAATTATGCTCGACCACCGGTGGGATGAGCGAGCAGATCCAGGCCGCAAAGTTCTGAAAGAGGGTGAAGCGTTTCAAGAGCGAGATTAACATTGCGTATCCTTCAATGAGGTACTGCTCAAGGTTCGCCCGTCCGGTAAAAAGAATTAGACAACAGGATCGTTAAATTAAACCCACGGGATGGGATGAAGCCTCAGTTTAGTGCAAGTCCTTAGAAACTGGAATCCGCAATGCAGAACGCCGCGGCAAAGTCGCCCCCTAAGGCATCCCAAACCGCGGCATCTCGCTTTAAACTTTGAATTTTCGCAGTCCCGAACGAAGTTTAACTCGGCCCGATTAATTGTCCGACCACAACGTTAATGAATAACCGTTGGATACAGGTATCCCAGATGGCTTTATTCACCGGCACGCTTTGGCAATAGAAGTGGTAGTTCCACCCCTCGACGGTTTTAAAGCGATTGGCGTGCGCTACGTTTCCCATGTAGGGAGTGGTAAATTGAATGTGGTCGGGGCTTGCGGACATAGAGTGCACGTTTCCCCCATGGCGATTTTTAAAAACCACCGCGCCAAAACCGAATCCGCTTTCCCCGTTAACGTAAGCCATAGCGCCGGTTTTAGGATTCAACAACGCTTCCAGCGCTTGCACTTGTGGGTAAGGCAAACGGGGATCGTAAGGATCGAGGCGCAACACCCCTGCCTTCTCCAGACTTTTATAGATTGAGCTTAAAGCGTCGTTAGATACCGCCACTAAAGTAAACGGTGCCGCGAACGTGTTAAAAGAAAACAAACACAATAGTAAAAAAAATTTCCCCATAATCCCCCCAAATACCCAAATTAAACGGCTACGCTAAAAAACGTACCGTCGAGGCAATAGCGGGGGAAATTAAACTCTGATCTTTCGAAGTAATAAGGGCACAGGCCATGCGGATCGGGTAAATAGTTCGCGTTACAATCTGCGACTCATCCCGTCATAGCCATCGCCTTGGAACGAAGTTTTTATCGCGTCTCGGTTTGCCCGTAGAGCTTTAAGATCTCGTCGGCCACTAAATAGGGGCTCATTTTGGTTACATCACAGGCCTGAAGGTTAATCGCCAAATCAAGATTCTGCGAAAGGGTAACGCAGGGGGCGTTTTTACGATAAAGGGGGACGATGGCTGCTTCGAAGAGCTGTTTGTAAACCTTTGCAAAATCATTAGACCGCAGCTCGACCGGTACCGAAAGCAGCGACGATAAAGCAATCGCTTTGGCATCCTCCAGCACCCGGACCAATTCAGAGTCGCCGCCGCCCGCTCCTTCGGCGCCCTCGGCGCGCAAATGGTTTGAAAGAAAAAAGGTGGAAAGGAAAATAACGAAATAGAATTTTTTCATGGCGTCTGAACCTCCGAACATTTGGAAACGGGATAAAGTGAGATACTCAAATTATAAACTTCGGAACGATCTGGCGATTTTTGTAAAAAGGCCGAGAGGTCTCTTCGGAAACGCCGGATAACCTCTTTGGCTTCGGGCAGCAAGGCCGGGTCAATCGCCATCGTCATCGACGTCTGATCGCGCTTATCGAGCGCCACCTCGTCAACCGCCTGAATCGCCTTTTCGAGAATCTGCTTCTGCAAAATCCGAAAGGGGGCGGCAGAAATATTATTTCCGATGTTAGTAATACTTTGGTTTGTTCGAACCCTAAAGCCTTTGGCGTTACGAGCGATAAGGCCCGCACGTTCCATTCGGTTAAGCGCCCCCAGCACCTGTTCAACCGAAACCTCTAACGCTCGGGCCATCCAACGAGGTGATGGGCGGTAATTCTTCACATTCATCAGCTCGAAGATGGCGTAGTGAAACCAGTCGCTAATGATTTGAAATTCGTCGGCGCTAACATTGCGGTAGCCACCGTCGATTGCTTTTCCCCCTGACCAGATCGCTTGCGAGGCTGGCTCACGACAAAGCAACGCCGTCTCTGAACCCGACAGCCCCAAATGGGTTACCAGCCGTTCAAAAACCTTACGACTCGCACCCCGTTTTCCGTTTAAAACTTTCGACAAAAGGGACGGATCAATCTCCAGAGATCGGGCAAAGGCGCGCAGAGAGTACCTCGGATTGTCTTTTATTCTTCGAACGAGTTCATTCTGTAGAACGCAGCGGAGATCGCGAACTTTAGGGTCTTGGATTTGAACGGCGGTACTCAAGTTTTGTTGATAACACGCCGAGTCGAAGGGTGAACGTTTCTACAAAGAAATAAGTAGCACATCACGTGCACTCAGAGCTTTTTACTTTAAAATCCCTGACTTAATGACCTGGCTCAGCACCCCTGCCTTCCACTTGGCGACATCCATTGGCAACGGCGGTTTGGCGTTTAAAACGCCGATCGAGTCCCGGTATCTCGCCTGAATGGGGTCGAAAACGGTGTCCATGAATTGGTTGCGCCCTTCGAATTGAGCCATGAAGTCTGCTTTAGACAGATGGCTGAACCGAATTCCCGCGATGAGATAATCGGCAACCACCTTCTCGGGCTTACGCTGTAGCGCTACGGTAGTAGCGGCCGAAAGGATTTCGCTATCTCCCCAACCGCGCGCTTCACGAGCGTTTACCTCAGCTAGCTCTTTTTTAATTGCCGCAAAATCAGCGTCCGGAATTTCAAAAGTGGCAATAAACTCTTTTTCCAGCCGCGCGCGATAGCGCTCAAGATGTTGTTTTTCGAGGCCAGCTTTTTGAACGGCGGCAAAAGAGACGGGCGCCGATTTAGCAATGTAACTCACCACTTCTTTTGGGCTCAACTCCACCCCAGCGCCATTTTCATGAATCGAAGTTCTTTCGACATCGTACTGGCCATCGCGGCGCAGTTTGTAGATGTATTTGGTGAAGAACTCACCCTTTCCATTTGATTCACGGGCAATCACTTCAATATGCTTATCCCCATCAACATGTTTAACGACGGTACTGCCCTCCCCCTCACTCTGCTGACCAGGGGCGTTGCCATTCGCCCGCGCTATCTCTCTCGCGGCCAATAACGCCAAGCTACACGCAGGACTAGCCTTAGGGCCTATAGCCACCGCCGGCAAGGCAAGTAGGAGCAAAAGAAAAATTGATTTCAAAAACATAGTTCCATCCGGCGGGCCTTTCATTAGCCAAAAGTTGTCGCGGCAGAGCCCGTCTACAGGGCGATAAAATTTCAGGGTAGGCTCTTCTGCATCACCACGACCCAAGCCTCTACGGGCCCTAGGTCTTGGCGAACCACCTGAACCTCTTTGTAGCCCAGCCGCCCGTAAAAACTTCGGGCTTTGGGGTTCTTCTCTTCCACTTCTAAGCGGGCAGTCTTGGCGTCCGGAAATTCTTTGAGCACCGCCAACGACAACGCCTTACCGACCCCTTTGCCTTGGTGGGCAGGCAACACGTAAAGGCGGTCGATCTTTATCTCTTTCACCGATTCCGCGTGGGCCGAGGCAACGCCGAGCAGATCACCAGTTTTGGTCTCGGCTACAAACCAGGCCGCCCCGCCGGCGATTTCGCGCGTCAGTTTTTCGGGTGCATGCCACGCGTCAGTAATCTCTTTCAGCGTGGTTACCGGGACAAAATGAGAATAGGTGTCGATCCATGTTTCCAATAACAGTTTTTTAACGGCGGCAACGTCGTTAACGGTGGCCGGCCTTATGTAGAATGGGTTTGGGGGCACGGTGGTTGCTCCAGTTTTGACAACTTAAGAATTATAACCGCATCGGCAAACGGTGTAAAAAGCCGAGCCAAAGAATATGGTGACCTAAACTCGATGCTGCTTCATGCTTTTTACTATGCCGAACCGTTTAATCACCGTTGCCACCGTTAGTCAGCCCCTCGAGGCTCACGTGCTCAAAGGCAAATTAGAAGCCGAGGGCATCGAAGCCTTTCTCGCCGATGAAAACATTGTGTCGATGAATTTTCTTTATTCCAACGCGGTCGGCGGAGTGAAAGTTCAAGTAGACGAACAGGATGCGGGAGCGGCGTTAAAAATACTGGGCCGGGCAATGCCGCCACTCGAGCTCGTTCAGCCCACCGAAGAAGAAGCGCCCTGCGCAAAATGCGGTTCAACCGATTTCAAACGCGATCGCCACCTCTTTGGCCTGGCCATTCAAATATTAACTTTGGGCTTTGCGTTGGCGGGCCGCACCCGTTGGATCTGCGCCAAGTGCGGCACCCCGATGCCTAAATAAAAAAAGGAGAGCTGCAGCGCAACTCTCCTTCACTTATGAAATTAAATAAGCGCTAAAATTTCACGCCACAGCCGTACGGCTTGGTGGTCTCTTTGGCCACTTTTTCATTTTTCGCAACGGCGGTCATTGCGGCCACCACGTAATTTTCGGCGCCGGTAATGGTTTTAGAATCGGCCGAGTCGTTGCTATCAATCGCGCCGTTGTAACGAAGCACGCCTTTAGCATCTACCAAATACATGTGAGGGGTGGTTTTGGCTTCGTACGCTTTGCCCATTGCCGCGTTATTGTCTAGCAAAATGGCGGTGGCCTTCGAGCCTTCTTTTTCGTACTGAGCTTTTGCATCGGTGGCGGTTAAATGCCCCTGTTTGCCTTCGAGTGAAGAGACTACGGTCAACCACACAAAACCCTTGGCGGCGGCGTCGGCCTGAATCTTTTGCATGTTTTTTGAATCATAATGTTTGCGAACGAACGGACAATCTTTGTTGTACCACTCGATCACTACATTTTTGCCTTTGAAGTTGGCCAATTTATGAACTGTGCCGTTAGCGTCGGCCACCGAAAAGTCGGGGGCGGGGGTTCCCACCTTCACGGCGGCTACGGCCCAACTGCTAAGTGCGGTCATTACGGCTATGGTTAATAGATGCTTCATTTGCGGTTCTCCTGTTTGTTAAAAAGATCTTCTACAATTGCCGTGGTTAGTACCTCGGGCAATATTTCGGCTTTTTGCGAGTTAGGCGCATAATACACGTAAAGCGGTAATGAGTTTCTTCCGAAGCTCGCTAACGCTTGGGTTACCACCGGGTCTTGATCGGTCCAATCGGCTTTAAAGAGCGTAACCCCATTCTTGCGAAACAAATTCTGAATAGGTTCGGTGTTCAAAACCAGCTTTTTATTCACCTGGCAGGTGATACACCAAGCCGCCGTAAAATCGATAAACACCGCGTGACCTGCTTCCCGCTCGGCGGCGAGACCAGCCTCGCTATACTTATTCCACAACGATGCGGCGCCCGGTGCGGCCATCGCCTTGTCTCTGGGCAAAGACGTAAGACAGGCGAAAGATGTTACAAAGCCAATTAATAAAAAGACCTGCCGCGTCGGCAGGTTGCGAATCCGCACCGATAGCCATACCCACAGCGACACTAAAAATAGCAGCGCCAATACGAACAGTATGCCGTCTACGGCAATCTGCTGCGACAACACCCACAGTAACCAAAGCACCGTAGCAAAGAGGGGAAACGCTAAAAACTCTTTCATCGTCAGCATCCAAGCACCGGGACGAGGCAGAGTTTTTAAGAAGCGCGGGTAGTAAGCAAGCAGTAAAAAGGGCAACGCCATGCCTACCCCTAAGCCAAAGAAAATGCCCATGGTGTGGAGAGTGGGCATGGTAAGCGCCGCCCCCAGTGCCGCACCCATAAAGGGGGCGGTGCAGGGTGTGGCCACAATCGTGGCCAGCACACCGGTTAAAAACGAACCCCAGGGTGAAGAGTCATTCGACGTGCCACCCACCCCGACAAGAGAATTGCCAATTTCAAAAGCGCCTAAAAAATTGAGACCCATCCAAAAAAACAGCAACCCAATTGCCGCGGCGATGGTGGGCGACTGCAGTTGAAAACCCCAGCCAATCTGTTCACCGGCGGCGCGAAACGCGAGTAGCGCTCCGCCCAACGCCATAAAAGAGACCACCACTCCGGCGGTGTAATAAAGGCCCGAGCGCTTTAACTTCGCGGCGTCGCGCTTGGGCCCCAGAAAACTCAAAATCTTGATCGAGAGCACCGGAAACACGCACGGCATCACATTAAGAATTAGCCCCCCGAGCAGCGCCCATAAAAAAACCAGGGCGAACGAAGCGTTTTTTGCGGCGGCGAGAACGATATCAAAACTCTGGCGTTTGGCCCCCTCGGGCTCTAGCACCAACAAAAATTTTGAGCCGGTAAACGATGGCTGTTTGGTGTCTTGAAGAGCAAGCTTAACCATTAGCTTATCCCCCTTTCGCTCCATCTCCGGCGCCAAGGGTTTAAAGAACTCTCCCTCGTAGGGAAACACTTCAAAGTACTTAAGCCCGTCGCGCAGCGCT
Organism: Pseudomonadota bacterium; assembly: GCA_043718025.1. Lineage (GTDB taxonomy): Bacteria > Bdellovibrionota > FAC87 > UBA2466 > UBA2466 > JBGSST01. The sequence continues at coordinate 15,372 of JAYSWN010000143.1, read as the reverse complement.
TTGGGCAATGACAGTTCGGTGCGCAAAAAATCGCCCTCACGCCCTAAGATCTGCCAGTTAAAATCGGCGGGAGCGGGTGTAGGGAAAACCTGCTCTGAAAACAGCGCACGCGGGGTGGCTTTTTGCGCCGCGTAAGGCACCTCGAGCGCCAAATCGGTAAAGTAGGGCACGCATTCGATCTTACACACCAAAAATTCTAATTTAACCGCGGCAATTAGCGGCTGGTTCGGTTGATTGGGAGAGATCGCAAAGTTAATCAGCGTTGATTTTTCGTAGGCGAGATTAATCAACCCCGCCACCGGTATGCGTTTGGGCAGCGGCCATTGTTCTGCCCCCAGCGTTCCGTTTTCGATCGTCCATTTCCATTTTGGGGCCGAGCCCGAGTCGCCCGAGTTTCTCCAGTAGATGTGCCAATGGGGATTGAGGTCAAATTTTAATCCAACGCGTAACGGCAGTCCGACGGTCCACGTTGGGGTTTCGGAAATCAGCTCAACTTTACCCGTGGCAAACTCATAATTAGCCCCGGCAGAAGCGGCATTGGCGGGGTTTACGCCCAGCAAAACGGCGCAAAACAGGGCAAAAAGGCAGGCAAAGGGGTGCGGCATTGGGTGGATACTAGGGGGGAAAGGGGGCTGGGGCAAACCAGAGAGAGAGTCATTCGCCCCGGGGCCCCAAACTCAGACCGATTTGGTGAGGAAAATCGCTCTAAGATTGTTTAGTTACTCGGCACTTCGGGCCGACACTTTCTCACCACATTTTCCGAATACCATATTTGTTATCCATCCCTACATTGGAGTCTAAAGCATGAACGTCATTTCTATCCTTGGTCTTTCGCTTCTTTTTTTGGGGGCCAGTTCGGCTTATTCAGTAGCCACCCCAATCGATAGCGAAGAACCGCAGATTCAAGTCACAACAAACCCAGAGACGGGTTCTCATGTAATGAGTTGCAACGCCACCGGAACAATACTGCGAGGCGGATCAGACGTTTATCCCGAAGGTGAAAGGGTGACCGCGGAAAAGGAGTGCATGAAAAGCCTCGACAATAAGTGTTCACGATTTAAAGACCCCGAGGGTCCGTACGCCTGCGCTGAAAAATGTAGTGCAGCCGGCTCTGAATTTGACGACTTTAAATGCGAAAACTCCAAGATTGGTGGAGGCATTTATTGGCCATTGATTGGTCGAACTCACTATCGAGCGTTTTGTGCCGTTTCCTGCACTTGTAAGTGCAAGGGTCAAAAAGCTCCAGAGGTGGCGCCTACATCACTACCAGATGCTGCGGCCGAATAATCTGGCGCAACAAACCGCTGCCACCTAGGCAATCATAGCGTCACCGGCGCGGCCGAAACGTTTTTCCAATCCAGCGGAAATTCAATTTTTCGATAGTGGCAGTCTTGCCACTGCCGCCACGGCGCTTGGTCGTTGCGAATGTCTTTGGCTTCGGTATCGCTAGCCGGGCCGGGCATCGCAAAATAGCCGGTGGGAGGGCTGGTCATTTCAACCAATAATCGATGCGATGAGCCCGCTCTCTGACTGTAGTGATCCCCCACCCACTCGGCCGACGCCATGTTGATGGTGTGATCAAAACCGCCGGTTTTTAAGTAATCAAATTTTTCAAACGCGGCGCTACCAGAAATGTGGCCAAAGTAGGCCCGGTGCACTTGCCCCCAAGTGGGCAGGGGGCGGTAGTCTACTACCCGCAAATCATCGAGCGCCTCCGATAATGATTTGGCGATCGCAAAAGCGTACTCATCGGGTGAATCTAGAATTCTAAAGAATGACACAAAATCTAAACCGGTGCGGTCACCAATTCGCTCGGTCCAGCGGTAGAACACCGCGCAGGCTTTACAATCGGGGCCCGCGTCAAAATCCCATCTCTTTATTTCATCGATGGCGTGGTTCTCGCGCACGCCCCAGCCGTATTTTCGCCGATCTAGTTTATCGATAAACGCCATGAGTTTAGGCACCACAAAGCGCGCGTCACCGGTTTGAAAATCGCACTGTATCCGCGCCATCGATTGCAAATTGTGCTTGGGCTGCGCCTTAATCAGCTCTTCAATACGAAAAGCCCGAAACGAAAGCCGGTGCGCGCGCCCCCGATCGAGAGGGTGTGGAGTCAGCTCCTGCCGGTTATTCGCGGTTACGATAAAATCTCGCTTCGGGTTTAATAGCTGTGGGCTTTGCGCCGGGGCTAAAAATTCCCACTCCCCGAGTCTACTCGCGCGGCTTTCTGCCACCCCAAACGGTAGCTCGCCATCCCACTTTGGTAACAGGCCAATCGCGCGGTAACCAATGGCCCCTTGGCTATCGGCAAAAACATAATTCCAGCTTGGCAGCTCTACCCCGGCAAACCACTGCGCGGTTTCACCCACCGATTGAGTTTTCGGTAACTGACTCAAGGCGCCCAGCCCCAAGGCGGTTACGTTTAAACCCGACCACCGCAAGACCAACACTTTACCTTTTGGCGAAGCGAGGGGCAGCACCGGCCAGCCGTCGGGACTTTTCATGAATTTTTTAAAGGTGATGGGAAATTGCCACGGGCCCACGCGGGTAAACACTTTTGGATAAATGGTGGTGAATGAGGTGGTGTCTTCAGTGGGTACCGCCAGCACTTCACCCACGGCGATGTAAGAATCGGTAAGGCCCCACGCCACCTTTCGATTAAACCCGCTGGCGATTATCGGCACGCCGGGAACGCTCGCGCCCACCACCTCTAGATCGGGCGAACTCAAGTGCACCCAAAACCAAAAAGGGGGATGACTTAAAGTCAGGTGAGGATCATTAGCAAACCACGCCTTGCCCGATTGGGAACGGCTTTTTCCCACCACCCAACTGTTGCTGCCCGACTCTTCCGTTTTTATTTTGGGGGCCCAAGGCGCCGCCCCTTCTTTGGTATCAAATCCCGGTTCGCGTAGAGTGCGACGAATGGTATCGCCGTAGGTCTCTCCCGCTTTCAAAATGGGCGCGTCCCAAGGCAAGCCGTAGGGTTGAAACAAAGGCTTAGCTTTATTGCCAAACCGCTCGCGAATTTTTTCTTCCCTTAGGCCCTGCCAGAAGGCGCCTTGCGTTTCATTAAAAGACTCGAGCAACAAAATAGCCAGTGAGTCGACCGGGTGCCAGGATTCGGGCTGGTAGCTCCACTTTTTAAATTCGTAAGCCGCTTTGACCTCGGCCGTCGCAAACGCTTGGTTCACCCCGTGAGCGTAGGCCCAAAGTTGACGGCGATCTCTCTGGGGATAAGCGGCAAAAATTTCAATCGCCTTTTCGCGCAAGCCAACCAGACGCAAAAAGAAATCACCCTTTAATGACTTGGTTCCGAACAATTCGGCTAACCTGCCTGAGGCCGCACGACGCAAATAATCCATTTGAAAGGCGCGGTTCTTAGCGTGGACCCAGCCCATACAAGCGTAGGCTAAGTCATCCGTTTCTGCTTTTAGGTGGGTCACTTCCGACGCATCTAAAAACTGCAAACACTGCTTGCCCGAAAACTCAGGTTGTAACGGATTTTTTTCGCTCGACTCAGGAAAAGGAACCGGACCCGAACAAGCGGTTAAGAGTAAAACGGCAAACAGCGACGAGTAAAAACATTTCACCCGTGCATTTAACCCCAGCTTTACTTATTCGTCGTCTTTTTCGTCGGGCTTCGAGGTGTAGGGCGATGGCGAGGCTGGACGCCGGCCATTGAGGCAGTTTTTATTGATAAAGCTCAATAGTTGCCCCGCTCTTTTGCTGCGGTAGATCGTGGCTTTTTTCAGGTACTTTTGGGCAAGATCCGGATCTCCCTTTTGGCAATAAGCCAGCCCCATGCCGTAACTGGCCTCAGGGTGTTTGGGAAATTTTCTGAGCACCAGCGAAAAGTGACCAATGGCGGCGTCGTTAGCGTCATCGGCAACCAAGACCTTACCCAAATTGGTACGCGCATTGGCGTTTTCGGGCTCAAGTTCTACCGCCTTCTGAAACGCAAGAATCGCCCTTTTGGTTTCACCCACCGCGCTAAGCACAAAGCCTAGCTCTTCCCAGGCGCCCGATATTTTGGGATTAACGCGGGTGGCGTCTTCCAAATTCTTTTTGGCGATATCGTACTTTTTCTCTTTGCGATAGATACGGCCAAGGCTGAAAAACGCATCAAAATTTTCGGTGTCGATCGCCACCACCCGTTGAAAATGATCAACTGCACTCTGCACCGCCGGCCCGCCGCGTTTTTGGTAGGCGTTGGCGATTTCGTAGTGAGCCTGCGCATTTTGCGGTTCAATCTCGATGAGTAATTTATAAGTGTTAATCGCACGCTGCGTATGGCCTGATTTAAGCAGCGTTTTTCCCATTCCCAAATACGCGGCCGCCAATTTTGGATTAATGTTGAGCGTCTCTTGAAACGTCTTTACCGCCTTTTCGCTTTGCTCCGCCCCATTGTAAGCATCGGCCAGGGCCATCATGTAATCGGCATTGTCTTTTTCGATAAACAACGAGGCCTTGGCCTCTTTAATCGCCAAACCGTGCTGACGAAGCGAGGTGTAAAGGCGACTCATGCGCTCGTGCAACCGCCCTTTGTAGTCGCTGGACAACGGCAAACGTAGCGCTTTTTCGTAAGTAGCAATGGCGTCCTTGAACCGCTCTTTTTTTCGGTACGCTTCACCCAACATTAAATAGGATCGCCCCAACACGCTGTTTTGCAAAAGCGCGGCTTCAAAAAAGGTGATCGACTCTTCTACTTTACCTTCGGCGGTGGCCTCGGCGCCGCGCACCTCGTGCAGACGACCATGATTGGGATTGGCGTTGATGGCGCGATTGATAAAATCGCCTCCGTTCTTTTTTTGACCAGAGGCAAAATAAATTTCGGCTTGGTTAACCAGCGCGTCGATTGAATTTTTATCAAGCTCTAACGCTTTTTGCGTGGGCTCACCAGCGCGGCCCAATTGGTTGAGTCCGATCATGGCCCTACCGAATCCGGCGTAACCGCGATGGTTTTTGGCATCGATTTGAATAGCCTTTTCGAACTCATCGCGAGCTCGTTCAAACTCGCCCAGGTCGCACAATCGATTGGCCTCATCGATTAGCGGAACGGCTTCGGCGGGATCGGCCTTGCGTACCGGTATATGCGGTTGAACTAACGCTTCGCCCACGATCTCAATCTGGTCTGAGCCATCTAAATCTTGGGCGTCAATTTTGGGGGGTCGGGGTTCGGCCAAAGCCTGTAAACCAAGGACCATAAGCAGGAACGTCGAGAGTTTCGGCATGACTACAGTATAACCCCGAATGGGTGATGGAACGGTGCAGGATGGCGTTCCAATTATCCAGGGCCAACCCGCGCGAAAAAACCCGTTTTGCCAGCAATTCACTACCCCACGACAACGTCTGGCGAAGGCCTTCGTCGCTTTGCACGCGGCCCATCGCTGCCGCTAACGCGGGCGAGCTTCGTTGAGCGGCAAGTAAACAATTGTGACCGTCTTCGAATTCGGGATCTAAAAATTCGCCGCGAAAAGCAACCAGCGGCAAACCAAAATCGCAGATCGTCGCCACCGCTGAGTTATTGCTACCCACCCCTACGTCGCCCGGTACCACGGCCCCGTCGGCGGCCTGAAACCAAAGCGTGGGAAAGGCGTCTCGCTTAAAGTCACTCACCCAGCTCACCCGATCGGCAATGCCAAGAGTTTCGGCTAACAGTTGGAGCCACTTCGAAAAGTCGGTCCATCCCGAGAAATCGGCGGCCATGCGTCCGCCCACCACCACAAGCCGCGAGTCGGGAAAACTCATAAGGGAAAGCGCAAAAGCACGAAGTAATACTTCGATCCCCTTTCCCGGATAAAGATAACCCAACGACACCCACAAATAGGACGACGAAATGCCTAACTTTGCCTTGGCCTCACGGCGCGAAACCAATCCGGGCGCTGCCGGCGCCAGCGAGAAAACCGGCGTCACCACCGTTCGACTGGTTAACGCCGGAAAGCGCGACGCAAAAGCCAGCCGGTGGCGCTCGCTCAAAACGTGAATGGTGGTGAATGAGGGGAAAAGCGTCGCCCATTCACCGCGCCATTTTGCCGAAGGGTTGAAGTAAACCAACTGCAGCGGCACCCGCGGTTTTAAAGCGTGGAAGACCCTAAGTGCCCTTTCAAAAGCCGGATATTTTTTAAACAGCCACGGCTGATAGGCAACGAGCAGGGTCGACGGCTCGGTCGCCAGCAATTGAGAAAGGAGGGTAAAAAAAGAAGGCTCTGAAAAAACCCGAACGTCGTTTCCGCGCGCCCGGAGCCCCTCGGCGAGAAGTAAAACAAATTCAGACTCAGCGCACGGTAGGGGAGGAAAAGCCGGCGATAAAATTCCGAGCTTCATAATGGCCTTGTAAAGTTCACTCTAGTGAATCTCCGGCGGGCGGTTTGCAAACGAAATGGGTTCACTAAGCCCCACTTCCGAAAGCTCAAACGGCAACATCGAGGGAACAAAGGCCCGTTTTTGCGCCGTAGTTTCGCGAATCGCCAATTGCTGCTCGGCTACCCACACGTCGGTCTCTGAACGGTTCACCTTGCGGTGCTCGGCCAAAACCTGACGCCGTACCCAAGCCACGCCCGAAAGGGCATGACGGCCCATTCCGTAGATTAAAAACTTTGCCAACCAATCGGCACGAAACCAAATGCTCAAGCCAGCCGCGTCCAAGCTTTTTCGCAGGCGGCACCAGCGCGATAGCGAAAGCGAATGTTCGCGCCACACTTGCAGCAATAACGACCGCCACCGCTCAAGCGAAACTACCGGTGTTTCGTCGCGCCTAAAAATCCAATGGAGCTGATCCCACAATACCTTTTCGGCAAAAAACCCCTTTGCGTCAGGCTGCGACGCGTGGAAAGAACGAAGCGGAACTTGGTCTTCGTGGGTGGCCTGGTTCCAGCGTGCGGCATTTTGGTCGCCCCGCCGGTAGACTTTGAAATCGTCCATATACAGCGGCACCAGATCCAAAAAGCCTTGGTCTAAAAAGTAGCCGGGGCCCTGGCTTTGATAATGCTGGTGGCAAAACTCGGCCCACACTTCCAAAAACCGCTCGCAACCGGGTCGCGCGCCGATCATGCCCGCGTTAAAAACTCCAAACTGGCGAGTTTCCACCATCGAATCGTTCCAGTTTGGAAACAGCAGCAGGGATTGGTTTTGAAACTCGGTCAATAAGTGCGAGGGGCATCGCTTGAAATGCATATCGCAATCAAAATAAAAAACGGCGTCCTGACTTTGCCGCACTAAGCGGAGCAAGAAGCGAGGCTTTGAGCGCAGCGCTTTGTCGCGAGCGCTCCAAGTGCCAACCTGTAATTCGCCCCACAATTCAGCAAAACGCGTGAGGGTGACGTTGCGGTACTGGTTCAGCTCTAAAACAAACTCTTCGGTCTCGCGATCGAGGGCCAGAATTTCAAAATGAATTTGGCATTTGGCGACTTCGGATAAGTTGGCCATCAAACCGTGCAGCTGCGGCAAATACTCGCGGTCCGAAATTAAGGCGACGCGCAGTTCGGTCTGCTCTTGCTCACGCATCGAAAGTGGAGTGGAACCGCCAGACCTGAAAATTACGTTTCGGCCGTAAGAAGACTCGACACGACCCATCTTCTCTTGAAACATTGCGGCCGAGAGAAACGGGACCTCCCACTGGTAATTTTGAAAAAGATCGGCCAGGGCGCGAAGCATTTTTTGGGGCGAGGTTTTTTTCAGACACGGAATGCCCAGGCGCTGAGTTAACCAAAGCGTTTTTGGATCTTGAGAAATCACCACGGCGGGAATGCGGTTACCCACCGCCACTATCGCCGGCACGAGCGAAAAAGAGATTACCGCCGAACTAGAGATCAGTGAGCGCAAAGCCAGCTCAGGAAATTGGGGCGCAAAAAGACAATCGTCGGCGGGCAAAATTCGCTCGGCCTGAAGCTCGTTTGATTCACTCAAGAGAAAGAAGGGGCGGTTGCCAAAAACCGAAAAATCAGCCAGCGCCGCAAGCCCTAACTCAGGTCCCCGTCCCACCACCGCGTAGCGGCTTCCTTGTTTAGGCAAACGCTTGGCCGTAACCAACAACGCCTTTTCGGGGCCCAAGCCCGGACCCGTGTTTTCGGCTAGCTCAGACTTCCAAAGCAGATAGTCATCAAATCGGGGCATGAGATTTGGCTCCGTAATCGGCGAAAACACCTTGCAGCGGTAAACATACCAGCGAAAGGGGCATTAGTAGACGGCACGGCGCGCCGTAGAGACATCTAAAGTCAGCTCCCCAAAGAAATCGTGGGCTTGAACAGACTTTATGCTTTCGTCTACACTCGGCCTAAACTAGAAGAACACACCTATGAAAATTGTAATTACTGGCGGTAGCGGCTTTTTGGGTTCGCGCTTGGTCGAGCAAGTTGTCTTGCTGGGCCATGAGGTCACTCTGTTGTCGCGATCGGCAGAGAACCAAGCCTCCACCTTAAGTAAACGTACGGGTAAAAAGGTGCTCGGCTTCTACTGGGACGCCCTCACCGCAAAGCCCTCGGCCGAGGCTATTCGTAACGTCGATGCGATCATCCATCTGGCCGGCGAATGTTGGATGGACGGCCGCTGGAGCGATGACAAAAAGAATAAAATTAAAGCCAGCCGCGTTACCGGCACCCGCCACTTGATCGAATCGTTGAAAGAACGAAAAGGGCGGCCCATCACTTTGATTTTGGCCTCCTCGACCATGATTTATGGCGAGCAGGGTGAGAAGTGGATTAACGAGTCGTTTCCCTCCGGCGACGACTTCTTGGCCAAGGTTTACGCGGAGATGGAGCGCGAAGCGCGCGCCCTTCCCTACGGCATGGGGCGACTAGTTCTTTTACGCTTGGGCTTTTTGCTTGGGCCCCAGGCAGCGGTGTTTGCCCACGCCCCAGCCTTTGGCGGCGGCGGCTCAGCGGGGAAATGGGCATCGTGGATTCACGTGGATGATGCCGTGAGTGCGATTGTGGCGTGTTTGAGCAACCAAGCCGTCGAAGGCATTCTCAATGTAAGCAGTGCTGAGCCCTGCACTCACTCTGACTTTGTAGATTTCATCAAACGCCAATCGGGTAACCGCCTTTCGCTTTCGGCATTGGCCCCGGTGGCGCGCCTGTTTAGTGGCGAGAAACTAGATTCTATTTCCGACAGCCACCGCGTGAAGCCAGAGCGGCTGCAGAAAATGGGCTTTCGTTTTGTGTACCCCACGCTGAGCGAAGCCTCGAACGGGATGCAGCCGGCCGAAAAAAATCAGCCGTTAGGCTCTCGCTCAACCCCTTCGGCAACGCCGGCGTAAACATTGTCTAAAGCCACTTCCCAACAAGAGCCACCAACCGGGCCCGCTACCGCGGTGGAAAAGCCCATGGTCGGCATCAGCTCTTGTCTATTAGGAAACGCAGTCCGCTTTGATGGTGGTCATAAAGGGCAAGTTTGGCTCATCAAAGAGTTGGGCCAGCAGGTGCAGTGGCATGTGCTCTGCCCCGAGTTTGAAATGGGGCTGGGCGTTCCGCGCGAGAGCATTCGGCTCGTCAAAGAGGGCGAAACGATCCGCCTGATCGGAAACGAAACTGAGCTCGACCTTACCGCGCTTGCCGCCAAAACGGCGAAACGGCTCATTGCCGCCCTTCCCCCACTTCAGGGCTTTATCTTTAAGAAAGACTCTCCTTCTTGTGGCCTAGAGCGAGTAAAGGTTGAACAAAAAGGGGGGCACTCGGCGCGCGACGGCCAGGGAATTTTTGCCACGGCCCTAGTCACAAAATATCCGGAGCTCCCGGTAATCGAAGAGGGTCGGCTTACCGATGCCGAACAGCGCGAACACTTTGTTACCCGCGTTTATGCGCTCCACCGGTGGAATGCATTGGCGCCTACCATTCCTGCACTTCAGCTCTTCCATCAACGTTACAAATATTTGCTGATGGCCCACAGCCCCAAGTCGGTGGCGCAATTGGGGCGACTGGCCGCCAATTCCGATCGGCAACCTATCAGCATTGTGTTTGCGCATTACCGCACTCTGTTTTTGGAAGCCTTAGCTAAAGGGACCACCCCCGGCCGCCGTTACAACGTGCTTCAGCATCTTTTTGGTTACGTAAAAGACCGGGTTGAGGCAAAGGAGCGCAAGGCGTTGTGGGAAGAGTTAGAAGGCTACCACAGCGGCGAAGTGGCGTTTCAAACCGTAGTCTCTCTCCTTCGCCACACTAGCCGACGCGTGGGCGTGCCGTACCTTGAGCAAAATTTATTTTGGGATCCGCATCCGAAGGGCTTGGGTCTCAGAAAATATTTAGCTTAGCCCTGGCTGCAACCTCTTCTTTTTAAAAAAGGCTTTTAATAAATCTGCGCATTCCCCTTCGCGAATGCCGCCGCCCACTTGCGCAAACTTGTGATCGAAACGCCCCGATTCAATCACCGGCAGCATAAGATTTAGTCCCGCCCCCTTGGGGTCAGCGCAGCCGTAGTAAATGTAAGTGGCCCTGGCCCACAACAGGGCGCCCGTGCACATCAGGCACGGCTCTAAAGTGGCAATCAGGGCCGTGCCCACCGGCAGACGCCAAGACTTATAGGTGCAATGAAATTGCTCTAGTGCCTCGAATTCAGCGTGGGCCGCAGTACGTTGGGTCTCTTGGCGGCGGTTTCTGCCCTGCCCCAAAATCTTGCCCTCGTGCACGAGCAAGGCTCCGATCGGGGCCTCATCGTGTTCGGCCGCAGCTTTTGCCAGGCCAATTGCCACGTCCATCCATTGTTCGCGTTCTTGAGGCTCCACATCCGTAACCTAGCCCTGACCGTCGTGGCATTGCAACCGAGAGACACTCCGTGTTAACTACCCCTACACCAGAGGCACCCCATTTATCTGACTTTTTACGGAGAGCTATCAATGCGCCAGTTCCGAACCCTTTTTCTTTTTGTCGCCATCCCCCTCTTGTCCGGGTGCGCCTCATCGTCAGAGATCAAACTAGACCCCAATGCCAAAGTGGCGGTTCGCGCGGCTTTTGATATCGGCTCGGGCTCCACCAAAATGAAGGTAGGCCGAGTCACCACTTCCGGATCAACGGTTGCGGTTGAACTTTTGTTCCCCGTTCCGAGCGACAACGGAGAACGCAAAGTGACTTACATGGACGCCCTGAAGGCCAGTGGCAAAAACAATGTGCTTTCTGACGCCGTTATCGAAATGGGGATCACCGAGCTCAAAAACTTAAAAGCGTTGGCCGAGCCACTTGGGGCCACCGAATACCTTGGCGTGGCCACGGCGGCTTTTCGCGAGGCCCAGAATGGCAAAGAGGCGCTTGAAAAAATAGGCAAAGCGACCGGCATTGCGTTGCGGGTGGTGTCGCAAGAGGAAGAGGCCTCGCTAGGGTTTTGGGGCGCGGTGGGCGTGGCCAAAACTGATCCGGCGAAAACCGTGGTGTGGGACATCGGCGGCGGCTCGCAACAAATTTCGCATCTCGACGCCTCCGGCGGGATCACCGGCGCCAACAACCGCTTTGGTTCCGATATTCTCAAAGAAAGAGTTCGCGCCATTCAAAAACGTAAAAAAGGGGTAAGCGTCAATCCCGTAGGAAAATCGGCGGTAAGCAAGGGACTGGCGCTCATCCGTAAAGAGGCCAAAATAGCCGCCCCGCTCGTCAAAACCAAAGTGACCGATCCCGAAACCCGGGTCTTAGGCATCGGTGGCGTGCACGCCATTAGCCTTAAAGACCAAGCGATGGCCCCCGAAGATAAGTACTACGATCAGGGTATGGTTAAGCGCGCCTTAGAAGCGAGTTGGAATTTGACCGATGAAAAGGTGGGAACCAAATACGTGGAAAACCAAGTTCCTAATCTAATGCTGGTGCTTGGGTTTATGGAAGAGCTGGGAATCACCGAGGTCACCCCGCTAAAAGTAAATTTAGCGGACGGACTGCTTCGCGTTTCTGGCGCTGGAAAAACCAATGACCAGACCATTGCGACACCCGCAACTAAATAAAACGTGCAGAGCCTAACGCCCGACCGCGAACATGTGATTGCCCTGCTTCGGCGGCAGGTACTTGGAAAAGCGTTGTACCCCTTGGCATTAGAGCGCGGTCTTACGGTCGAGAAGAACGGAAAACTGAATAAGGGCTGGGTGGGTCAAACTCTGGAGCAGCTGGCCCATCTCAAAAACTCAAACCTCGCCTCACCCGACGGGGTCGATTTCGAACTCAAGTCTACTAAGGTTTTTCAAAAAGAAGGTGAGTGGCATTTTAAAGAAACGGTAAAAGTCACCAACCTGAATCCAAAAAAAATTTTAGACGAAGAGTTCGCAAGTTCTATTCTGTGGAGAAAGTTATCGCGCCTGATTCTCATCGGCTGCGAATACCAAACACCAATCGCCGCCAGGGCGGTGAGCATCTCAGCGGTGGACGTTACCGATCCGGTCCTGGTGAACGAAGTGAAAAGTTTTTGGGAAGACGTTCGCCATTTGGTGAGTAGCGGAGAAATGGCGCAGCACAACGACTTAGGAAGTTTTTCTGATTTGATTCAACTACGCCCCACCGGCGACGGCAAAGGGCTAAGCACTTGCCCCATCACCGGCCAAAAATTTTCTTCGCGGGCTTTTTATGCCACTAAGCGGCTCTTGAGCGCTCTCGACCAGGCCTAAGTGTTTAAATAGAAACTTCGTTCAAGAAAGCGCGAATCTCTTTTCGATACGCCGCTTCCTGCTCCCAGTAGGCCAAGTGTGAAGCCTGTTCAATCACTACCATTTTTGAACCGGGTAAATTCTGGTGGTAAAGCGCCGTAGCCTCAGGAGTGGCCTCGTCGTGCCTACCACAGAGAAAAAGCGTTGGCACTTTAATGCGATTGAGATCAGAGACCCTTTCGTAGTCTCGTAAATTGCCGGTGGGAAACCATTCACTTGGTCCCCACATGTGCTGGTAAACTTCCATGTTCGCAATTCCAAACGCCCCCAGCACCTCCTTAGGCAAAGGTTCGATTCGGCAGCAAAAATGCTTTACGAATTCCATAAAGGCGAGCTGGTAGTCTTTCGAATCGGTGGTGCCCGCCTCTTCGTGGGTATGAATTGCATTCTGCACTTTGTCGGGCAAAAGCTTAAGCAGCGCCGCCGTGTCTTGTTTCCAACGACTGGCGCTTAAACAGGGGTGGCCAAGAATCGCCGCTTTCACCCCGCTAGGTTCGGTGAGCAAATAATCGACCCCCAGCATCGTTCCCCACGAAGCGCCAAAGAGAACCACCTCACTCAACTCTAAGGCCTCGCGCACCTGGCCTAGCTCTTTTACGAAGCGTTTAATCTCCCACAGCGTGGGATCTTTTGGCCGTTCGGATCTCCCGCTGCCCAACTGGTCGTAATAAATAATCGGCCGTTCATCGCCGAGGCCATCCAACTTGCGAAGCAGATCGTGGGAAAACCCTGGGCCAGCGTGCAACACGAGCAGCGGCGTTTTATCCCCTCCGCCGACAACGGTGTAAAAAACTTCACCACCGTCGACAGACACAAACCCTTCGTCATCAATTCCCGGTTTCATTGCCTATATTGTAGTGCGAAATGAGGCATGTTGCGAAATGAAACGCAGGTTATGAAACAACCCAAAGCTTTTGCGCAAAAGCTGAGCCTGAAGAGAATGGCGCACCGTTTGCAATTCGTTATTTCGTCAAAACGAAAATGGTCGGACCAGTGCCGGCATCATTAAGGAGTCACGATATGCGCAATGATGAAAAGCAATCAAAAGTCGTAAAGAAGGAAGCGCGACCGACGGGCGACACCTCGAGGCGCGGGTTTGCTTCAATGGACAAAGAGAGGGTGAGAGAGATTGCCCGAGAGGGTGGCCGTGCGTCGCACGGCGGCAGAGGAGCAAATCACTTTAAAGTCGTGGACGAAGAGATCGACCGCGATGAGTTCGAAAGCGAGAGCTACTCACGCAGCGTGGGTTAAAAAACCCCCATCCCCCGCCACACTCCCCCAAATTGCCTTGGGAGCGACTTGCACCGTCGCCCCCAAGGCAATTCCTGTTTCAGGCTCGGCAATCTAAATGGTCGGCAAGGTAAAACAAAAAAGAGCCCCCTTCGACGGTTCCGCCTCCGCCCAAAGCTCGCCCCGGTGTAGTCTAATAATATTTTTGCAGATGGCCAGACCCAGGCCGGTGCCAGGATAACGATCCTTGGAATTAAGCCGCTTAAAGGGAAGAAAGATCTCCTGGGCCTCGGCGGGCCGAAAGCCAATCCCGTTATCGCGAATGCCAAACTCCCAACGGTCACCGGTCAATTTGAACGAAATCAAAATCTTTACCGGCACCTCCTTCACGAACTTAAGCGAATTGCTTAGCAATTGTTGAACGAGAAGTGTCAGTTGCCGCTCGTCCCCATAAACCGGCGGCAGGCCCTGGGGAACGGTAAACTCGGCGGTGGGGGCGACAGACGAAGCGCTAACGGCCGCAATCGCAGCAGTAAAAACCTGATTCATATCCACTAGAGAAAAGTGCTCGGTCGCCACGTTTGTCGAAGCAGCAAAGGCCTCAAGCGCGGTCACCAGGTCGTGCATTCGGAGCGAGCCGACACATAGAAAATCAAGAAATTCCTTAGACTTATCGTCAATATGTCCTTCAAGCTGTTTTTTGAGTAGCTGGCTAAACGTGGTGATGCTGCGAAGCGGTTCTTTCAAATCATGACAAGCTATTTGGGCGAAGCGCTCTAGACTAAGACTATCGTCAGGTTTCATAGCGAGTTTCTACTCTCTCTGCTCGTAAAAATCCTAAGCTTTTTTACCCCGCCCCGGCCTCAGTGAGGTTTTTTTTGTCGACTAAAAAGCGCCAAAAATCTCGCTGTTTTGCCGTCAGTATATTCTTCATTTGTATTGATAATTTAGAAAGCCTATACCTTACTCAGGTTTTGCAGATGGTGTTTGGTTAGCGCAGGGGTGTAGCATGGGTTCGTGCCGGCTATTCTAGAGGGGCGAACTGTGGCGGAAAATCATGTTCTGGTTATTGATGACGACAGGCCTACGGCAACCGTGGTGGGAGATATCGTTAGACGTCAGGGACACTCGGTAACCATTGCTTCCTCGTTTGATGAGGCCTTGCGAGTGCTGGCCGGAAGTAGCCGTTTTAACGTTGTAATTAGTGACATCAATCTCGATCACCAAGACGGCACGCTTCTGGTGGGGCCGATCAAAGCCGCCAACCCGCAAAGCCAAGTGATCTTTCTTACCGGTTACGGAAATATCGACGGTGCGGTAAAAGCGCTTCACGACGGTGCCTTCGATTACCTAAGTAAGCCGATGGATCTCGCCCTACTTGAGATTGAATTACCGCCGGTGCTCAACAAAGCCATTCGCCAAATAGAGTCGGCGCAGAACCGCCCAGAGCTGGTGCGAGCCGCCGACGGCGACAGCCAACGCAGCATCATCGGAAAATCGGCGCAAATGGTGCGTATCTACTACGCGGTGGCAAA
>JAYSWN010000142.1:0-3764 GCA_043718025.1 Pseudomonadota bacterium | reverse complement strand
ACCTAGGGCACAACCGCTCGGTTTCCGAGATTGTGGACGCCGCCGTTCAAGAAGATGCCCAAGCCATCGCCATCAGCAGCTATCAGGGCGGACACGTTGAGTTCTTCAAATACATGGTCGACCTGCTCAAAGAAAAGGGCTGTCCCCACATTAAAGTTTTCGGAGGCGGTGGTGGCACCATCACCCCGCAAGAAGCGGTTCAACTCGAAAACTATGGGGTCAGTAAAATCTACTCACCCGAAGACGGCATGCGGTTGGGGCTGCAGGGAATAATCGATCACATGCTTAACACCGCCACCGTTCACCCGTTTAAGAATGCGGACTGGAAGGGGCTTAAAGACTTTGGCCGCAACCCAAAGGCCTTGGCCCAGGGGCTCACTATTTTGGAATTGGGGCAAGAGGCATTCGCCGGCGAATTTACTGCCCACGCCGCCGCACTCAGCGAGCTAAAAAACGCTTCCCCTACCCTTCGCCTCAAACCCTTTGTGGTGGGCCTTACCGGTACCGGCGGAGCGGGTAAATCAAGTTTAACCGACGAAATTGCGCTGCGCTTTTTAGAAACCTTTCCCGAAGCTAAAATTGCCATTCTGGCCATTGACCCCACCCGGCGAAAAACCGGTGGCGCCTTGCTGGGTGATAGGCTTCGGGTAAATAGTTTAAAAAATGGCCGTGCCTTCATGCGCTCACTCGCCACCCGTGAAGCCAACGCCTCGATTAGCCCTGCCACCAAAGACTGCTTAGACCTTCTGAAGAAGGCCGGGTTCGATTGGATCTTGGTTGAGACCGGCGGCATCGGCCAGGCCGACACCAGCATGGTGGGGCTGTGCGACATCAACACCTACGTGATGACCAGCGAGTTTGGCGCGCCAACCCAGCTCGAAAAGATCAACATGCTCGATTACGCAGACATCGTCGTGATCAACAAAGTGGATAAGGCTGGCTCGCTCGATGCCCTCTCCGACGTGCGAAAGCAGATTCGTCGTAATCACCGTGAGTGGGAAAAAGAGAAGCCCGAGTTGTTCCCGGTTATTGGCACCATGGCGTCGCGCTTTGCCGATCCGGGCGTCGACCTAGTGTTCCAGCACATGGTGCGATTGCGAGAGTGCGAAACCAAGCGCGTGCTGCTTGAACAGCCACAAGTGCTGGGCGACCCTACCCGCTTTTCGCTGGTGCCAAAGAATCGCGTCTCCTATTTGGCGGACGTGGCCCTTACCGTGCGCGACTATAAAAAGCGGGTGCAAGCGCAGACCGAAATCATCAACGATGTAGAATCGCTAGAACGGTTTGCCGGGGATGCGGCGCTGACTGCGGGCAGCCGAAAAGAGCTGGCCGACCTTAAAGACCAAAAGACCAAAACCCTCGTTCCCGAAATGAAAGAGCGTTTTGACGAGCTCGAACGGCTGAGCGCCCAGTACTTGCAGCCTGAGCTCACCTACCAGATTCGTAATCAGAAATTTGCGGTTACCCTTACCACCGAAACGCTATCGCGCAATCATATCCGCAAAGTGGTGCCGCCCAAGTTTCAAACTCGGGCCGAACGCTTTCGTTTCGCCCAGCTAGAAAATTTGCCCGGCTACTTTCCCTTTACCGCCGGCGTGTTCCCTTTTAAGCGGGCCGAAGAAGACCCCAAGCGCCAATTCGCCGGCGAAGGAACTCCCACCAAAACCAACAAACGTTTTCATTTATTGTGCGTAGGCGAAAAGGCCAAACGCCTTTCTACCGCCTTCGATAGCGTCACTCTTTACGGCGAAAACCCCAACGAGCGTCCCGACATTTACGGCAAGGTGGGGGAAAGCGGAGTGAGCGTCTGCACTTTAGACGACGCCAAAAAGCTCTATTCCGGCTTTGATCTTTGCGACCCCTCGACCAGCGTTTCGATGACCATCAATGGCCCGGCGCCAATGCTGCTGGCGTTTTATTTCAACACCGCAATCGATCAGCAGGTGGATAAATTCACGACGGACAAAGGGCGAAAGCCTAATGCCTCTGAACTTGCTCAGATTCAAAAGTACACTCTAGAAACGGTGCGCGGCACCGTGCAGGCCGACATTCTTAAAGAAGATCAGGCGCAAAACACCTGTATCTTTTCCACCGAGTTCGCCCTGCGCATGATGGGCGATGTGCAGCAGTTTTTTATCGATAACAACGTTAAAAATTATTACTCCGTGAGCATCAGCGGCTACCACATTGCCGAAGCGGGCGCGAACCCGATTAGCCAACTGGCCTTTACGCTGGCCAACGGTTTTACCTTTGCCGAATACTACTTATCGCGGGGAATGAAGCTCGACGACTTTGCACCGAACTTCAGCTTCTTTTTTAGCAACGGGTTGGATCCCGAATACACGGTGATTGGGCGCGTGGCCCGCCGCATTTGGGCCATCGCGATGAAAAATCGTTACGGTGCCAGCGAACGATCGCAAAAGCTCAAATATCACATTCAGACTTCGGGCCGTTCGTTGCACGCCATGGAGATAAGCTTCAACGACATCCGCACCACGCTGCAGGCGTTGATCGCGTATTTCGATAACTGCAATTCGCTTCATACCAACGCTTATGACGAGGCCGTTACCACCCCTACCGCCGAAAGCGTGCGGCGCGCCATGGCCATTCAACTCATCATTTCTAAAGAGCTGGGTTGGGCAAAGAACGAAAACCCAATGCAGGGCAGCTTTTTTATCGAAGAGCTGACCGAGTTGGTGGAAGAGGCCGTATTGGCCGAGTTCGAACGCCTCTCGGCTCGCGGTGGCGTCTTGGGCGCCATGGAGACTCACTACCAGCGATCACGCATCCAAGAAGAGTCGCTGTATTACGAACAACTTAAACACTCCGGCGCGCTACCGATCGTGGGCGTGAACACCTACTTAAATCCCACTAAGGCCGGCGGCGAAGTGGGCTCGGCCGAATTGGTACGCGCCACCTACGAAGAGAAAACCGAGCAAATCACCAATCTGCGCACGTTTGAAAAACTAAACAGCGCGCACTCTGGTGAAGCCTTAAAGCGCCTGAAGGACGTCGCCCGCAACGGTGGAAATTTATTCACCGAGCTCATGAACGCCGCACGCGTCTGCTCCCTAGGCCAGATGAGCGCCGCCCTGTATGAAGTGGGCGGTCAATACCGTCGGGGAATGTAACTCGCCCTTAATGGGTTCTATCCTCTTTTAGTGGGAGCGTTATCGCTCTCGTCTTTGCGAGGCTGCAGGCCGAAGCAATCCTCACACGGTGGAATAAAGGTCGTCCAATTCGCCATAATCTAAATAAAACTCTCTCTCTCATCAATCATCGGCCATGGATTGCCGCGCCACTTCGTGGCTCGCAAGGACGGGTGGGGTGTTATCGCTCTCGTCTTTGCGAGGCCGCAAGCCGAAGCAATCCTCACCCGGTGGAATAAAGGTCGTCCAATTCGCCATAATGTAAGTAAAACTCTGTCTCTCATCAATCATCGGCCATGGATTGCCGCGCCACTTCGTGGCTCGCAAGGACGGGTGGGGCGCGTTATCGCTCGCGTCTTTGCGAGGCCGCAAGCCGAAGCAATCCTCACACGGTGGAATAAAGGTCGTCCAATTCGCCATAATCTAAGTAAAACTCTGTCTCTCATCAATCATCGGCCAAGGATTGCCGCGCCACTTCGTGGCTCGCAAGGACGGGTGGGAAGCGTACCGCCAACCCTTAAGGGAAAGAGCCATCCCTATGCACACGCGGTATTCACCTGTGTGCCTTATTTAGTAACCAATTGCGCCCCAAGTTGGGATTGGGCGTAGCTCATT
>JAYSWN010000141.1:0-25637 GCA_043718025.1 Pseudomonadota bacterium | reverse complement strand
CGGCGGTGGTGGTTGGCACAATCGACGAAGATCCTGTTCAAGGCATGGCGGTAACGCGCGATCGTAAATTGGCGGTCGCCGAACGATCTTACGAACTGCTAACAAAAAAATATAAGCTACACCCACGAAATATTATCTGGGACCCGTTGGTGTTTCCGTGCGCTTCGGGCGACGTGAATTACGTGGGATCGGCGGTTGAAACCATTGAAGGCATTCGGCTCATCAAACAAAAATTCCCCGAGACAAAAACGATCTTGGGCGTTTCGAATGTCAGTTTTGGCCTGCCTCCCGAGGGGCGCGAGGTCCTAAACTCCGTATTTCTTTACCTCTGCGTTCAGGCTGGTCTGGACTACGCCATTGTAAACAGCGAGAAACTTGAGCGTTACGCCGACATTTCTGCAGAAGAGAGAAAGCTTTCTGAAGATCTGCTCTACAACCGTGGTGCCGATCCGATCATGACCTTTGCCGATCACTTCCGTTCAAAAAAGCCGCGTATCAAAGAAGAGGCAAAATCGCTGCTTACCCTCGAAGAACGATTGGCCCGCTACGTGGTGGAAGGCAGCAAAGAAGGGTTGATTGCCGACATCACTGAAGCGTTGGCGAAGTACCCGCCGCTTGAGGTCATTAACGGACCGCTCATGGCCGGCATGGATGAAGTGGGCAAGTTGTTTGGCAAGAATCAGCTAATTGTAGCTGAAGTGCTGCAATCGGCCGAAGTGATGAAAGCCGCGGTGGGTTTCTTAGAAACCAAAATGGAACGCAAAAACATGTCATCGCGAGGCAAGATTTTGTTGGCCACGGTGAAAGGCGATGTTCACGATATCGGAAAGAATTTGGTCGAAATTATTTTAGCCAACAACGGTTTCCACGTGGTGAACCTGGGGATTAAAGTGCCCCCCGAGAAACTGATTGAGGCGATTCGAGAACACAAGCCCGACATCGTGGGGCTTTCTGGCTTGCTGGTGAAATCGGCGCAGCAAATGGTGATCACCGCCGAAGACATGACCCGCTCCGGAGCCACGCCGGCCATGTTGGTTGGCGGCGCCGCCCTGACTCCGGGTTTCGTGCAACGGCAAATTCGGCCCGCTTATGGCGGAACCGTGGCTTACGCGAAAGATGCGATGACCGGTTTAGACCTGGCTAAAACTATCGTTGATCCCGCTCTGCGTGCGGCACTAGAAGCTAAATTTGCGGCGGAAGTGCTTCCCGAGGTGGTGAAATCAACCGCCGCCCCAGTGCCGGTTTCGACTAAACGATCGACAAAAATTCCTGTGCTCGCGGCGGTGCCATCGGCCCCTGACGAGGAACGGCATGTGATCCGCAACACACCGGCCGAATTGTTGTGGCCGTTTATGAACCCAATGATGCTCTACGGTCGGCACCTTGGAATTAAGGGTGGTATCGCTCGTAACTTAGAGGGGATTGGCAAGAAAGAGGAAGAGGCGCTGAAAATTAGCGACCCCAAAACTTACGCAATTTACCAAGCGGTAAACGAAGTGAAGGGCGAGTACCGCGGCACCGAGTTTTTTAAGACGGGGGCAGTTTACCGTTTTGCGAGAGCGGCCAGTTCGGGCAATCAGATTTGGCTGGGCTTTCGTGACGGCGGCAAGCCGGTTTTAAAAGTGATCGAGTTTCCTCGGCAAAGTGCGCTCGATGGGCTTTGCTTGGCGGATTTCATTCAGCCTTTGGCAGAGGGCGTTAAAGTGCCCAAGTTAGATGACCTCAAAGACAATCTTGCGTTATTTGCGGTAACCGTTGGTCGCGGAGTACGCGAGCTATCCGAAAACCTGAAACTACGCGGCGACTATTTAAAATCCCACATCATTCAAGTTCTGGCCATGGAATCGGCGGAAGCTTATGCCGAGTTTATTCACTCTAAAATACGCAGCCAATGGGGTAAGGCCGATCCTCCGGAGATGACGATGCTCGAACGATTTCAAGCCAAGTACTCGGGCAAACGGTATTCCTTTGGCTACCCGGCCTGTCCGAGGTTAGACGATCAGCGTCTGTTATTTGATTGCTTAAGGCCCGAAGAGATCGGCATGCAGCTAACCGAGGGGTTCATGATGGATCCCGAAGCGAGCGTTTCGGCTCTGGCCTTTCACCATCCCCAGGCCTGTTATTTTTCGGTTGGCCAGGGCGGCGCAGATTTTGGGGGAGTTGAGTCGTGAACGCAAAAGACAAAAAAGAGAAAATTACGACGATGGACAGCGTACTTCCCACTACGGCGATTGGAAGTTTGCCTCACCACAATGTGGATTCGGCGTTGGAGTATTCATTTCGGTATTCCATTCCGTACCTGCCGCAAATTCCTATTCGTAAACCTGCCGAATATATGATTCCCCAGGCGCTCGATGGACTGCCGGGCCTCGAGGTTTCGCTCGAGGGCGGCGCGGATCTCAACCTTGATGTCTGGGCAACTCGGGCTAGAGAAATTGACGAGGCGTTACTCGAAAGTTTTTCTCGTTCCACCGATGAAGACGCTTTTTCGCGGTTTGAACCCAAACCACATTCCTATAGTTGCTTCCAGCCGTTTCTGTGGGAGTTGCAGGAACGGCAGCTAAAGTTTTGTAAAATGCAACTGGCCGGGCCGCTTACCACTCAATGGTCGGTGCGAGTGAAAGGGTCTTCGCGGGGCAAGGATTGGACCGACGTGGCGTCGCAGGCCTATCGTTTAGTGCTCGCGCGTTCAATTGCCATGGTTCGCGCGGCAAAACGGCGCGGCATGAATTCTCTATTCTTTTTTGATGAGCCCGGACTCTACGGACTAAATCCCGGTCACCTTCGCCACGCCTTGGGCCTGAGCGAATTGGGAGTCTGCGTAAAGACCTTGCGCAAAGAGGGGGCGGAAGTGGGTATCCATTGTTGCAGTGATACCGCGTGGGGGGCTTTGATGTTGACGGAAGTCGATGTGTTATCGGTTGACGTGAACTTGTCTTTGGAATCGATACTTTCGACCCCAGAATTGGGGGCCTTTATCGATCGGGGGGGGCGCTTATCGTTCGGCATGATCCCTTCAATCAAGGGCAAAGAACTCACCGCCGAAGTCATCGCTAAAAATTTCCTAGAAAAACTTTACGGCAGTGGCCTGTCCCTTGAGCAGCGTACTCAGGTTTTGACCAACTCGCTGCTCACGCCCGCCTGTGGCTTGGCGTTACACACCCCCGATGAGGTTGAGCACACCCTTGAAATGTTAGGGGAAGTCCGCTCCCGCCTGGTTGACGCGGTTAAGTAGCCGCTACTCTAAAGAAAGTTAAGCCTTTTACCGAAACCTTCAGTAGGTGAATCGATGAAGGCCATGACACTCATTATTGGGCTACTTTTCTCACTCCACGCCTTTGCGGCCGGAGCTGACAAATCAGCCCCTGCCGACCCAAAAAAAATCGCCCCCGGCCCTGAAAGTATCGTACCTCCGGCTCCGCAGGTGGGCACGGTGGAGCGCCCCTTGATTCCGGAAGAGGAAGAAGAGGGCGAAAAAACTCGAACCCGCGAAGTGCCGGAAGGCTGGATTCCTAACTACCGATTTCCAAAAAAGAATGAGCGCGACCTAATTAGCATCAACGTAGGCGCCAATCTCATCTACCCGCAAGTTTCGGTAAATTTTCTTGTCGCCAAACGCGTTTCGATTGGAGTCACGGGATTCACCTTCAAATACCAATTTGAAGGAACGGAGAGCGAACATCTGGGCGGCATGCTCGGTGTTTCTGCCTACTCCTTAAGTGATCTAAAGGGAGTTTGGGTTTTTGCGGGATTGGGATTCAGTACAGCTAAAGTGCGGTTCTTAGATGGAAGTGCCGCCGGCAACCAACCGTCATTCGTATTGGGCGCCACCGTGGGATATCGCTGGCGGTGGGGACATTTTAATACGGGAATTTCGGGTGGAGGCTTTTACTACGAACAAATTCACGTCAACGATTTTCGATACCGTATCGGCGTATTCTATCCCGCCGTGCTTTACGACATAGGCTTTAGCTGGTGAGGCAAGCAATGAAACCACAGAGATTGTTCTGGGCAAAAATGTTGGGCGTATTGTCATTTTTGCTCGTCGAGGCGTACCTAGTAGGCTGCGGAAAGATCGATGGCCTTCCGGCCCCGGCCGCAGAGCCCTCTATTCCCGGTTTGCCCACCGCCCCCCCGAATCCTCCGGTTGGCGTGGCGAGCGAAACCGATGGTTTTTACGTACAGCATCTTCAGAATACAAAATATACGTATGTTTCCCACAAGGGGAACAGCACCATGGGTACAAAATGCGTGGCGGTCGCGGGCGAACAGATCACCTGCTATATCGAAGCTCAAGAGTTGGATCTCTACGTTCAAGGCATAGGCATTCAGTACAACATACCGCCTTCGATGTGTTCTTATTTTGTGCACGTGCCTTACCACTATTTTCAGCGTCCGGCCGGTCGGGGCAATCTGACCGCACAGCTCGATACCGACTCTACCAACAACACCGGTCTTGATTCTAACAACGATGGCATCATAGATACGGCGTACAAAACTCCGCCGTGTGCTTTTAACTACGTGGACGAAGGTAAAAACTGCTGCGGCGGAACGTATACGTTGACCTCGCGTAGTTGGGATACGACGCTTTTGAGTTACAAGGTGGCGACGACCAATAATGTTCCTTGGGGTGGCAACCCCGCGAATTGTCTGTCTGGCCCCGCGATGCAGACCCAAGCCAAGGACAATTACGGGCGGCCGCGCATGTCTATTGTCTACGTCGGTGGTACCGGATTGAACGAAGTCTACTCCGTGGCCGGGCCAGTCACGCTCGGCAAATCACAAAACGTTCATGCCGCTAACTTCTACGATAGCGCTGACTTTAGTGGCTCGGCGGGTAAACCGGTCGCCTTTACAACGGTAAGCGATGGAATTCGTTCTTACACGACCAGCCCCGTTTATGATTTTTACTGCTTAGACACCTCACAAGAAATCATCGCCGAAATTCAACTTTACGTGCGATCGTGGACCCGCAAAAGCAACTTTTTGGATCTGGTGGCCAACCCCGCCGCCTATCAAGTGAGTGGGGCGGAGCCTTCGCCATGGAACGTGGGTTTTGATTTTTACGATCACAACAACTGGTATTCTTACCGCAATCCGGGCGGATCGCCGGTTGGTTATCCTTACGGCGACGAGTAATTGCGAACGCGGATTTTAGTTCTCTTCAGTGATCGCCTTCGGCGGCCGTGAACTTCCTACCCAACCGAGCAGCACAACTAGCGTTACCACGTACGGAAATATTTGAATGAATTGCACCGGAAAGTTAATTCCGATGAGATCACTGCTTTGCAGGCGAATCTGCAATGCGTCGACCAGCCCAAATAGCAGACAAGCTAGGAACGCCGGCACCGGTTTCCATTTGCCGAAAATCACGGCCGCCAAAGCGATGAAACCGCGTCCCGCGGTCATGTCGCGAGTGAATTGACTGGCGTGAGAGATCGATAGAAACGTTCCCCCTAAACTCACCACGGCGCCGGCGAGTAGAAGCGCCCACCAACGCACTCGCACCACATTACCCCCGGCCGCTCTGAGCGCCGCGGCCCCGTCACCCGCTGCCCATAATCTCAAACCCGGGCCCGTGTGTTGCAAAAAATAGTGAAGGCCAAAGGGCAGAATCAGCGCCAGATAGACGAGCGGTTTGTGATCGAACAGCACTTTACCCAGAAAGGGAATTTGGCTTAAGCCCGGAACGGTCCAGTTCGAAAAACGGATGGCCATTGGCAGCGACGGGGTGTTGGTGGGGCTTCCAAAGAAAGCCTTGTTCAACACCGGCGGCAAGCCGCTACAGATAAAGTTGACCGCGACGCCACTAACGATGGCACCCGCCTTTCCGTGTTGAACCAACAGCGAGTGAAGGCCCAGCGCAAACGCGCCAGCAAACAGCGCGCCAAAGGTGGCAAGATAGGGATCGTGCGAGGTGAGGTTGATTACCGCCGCAACCCACGCGGCCATAATTAAGGCACCTTCCAGACAGATCGTGGCAATACCGGCGCGTTCGGCAATCACGCCACCCATGGCGGCAAAGATCAGCGGTGTCGCCAACCGAAGTGTAGAGGCCAGTAACTCATCCATTATTGGCCTCCGTAGTTTCGGAGCGTTTTTTTGGCCGACGGTCGTGCCATTTCTTCTTCAGCCAATCGCCCAGTCCATTGCTCGCGGCCAAGGCCACCAGTACCCCTTGCAGCACCATCGACAGCTCTTTACTAACGTGGTCCGAAAGAAACTCAAGCTCGCGGGCCGAGTTGTGAAGAGTGCCAAAGAGAAAAGCCGTTCCTAAAATTCCCACCGGGTTGGCTCGGGCTAAAAGCGCCACGGCAATTCCGGTGAAGCCGTAGCCCGGAGAAAATCCTTCGATCATGGCGTGGCGGTACCCCATCACCTCGTTCACGCCGACTAATCCGGCGAGGCCTCCGCCAATGGCCATGGCCAAGGCGGTAAGTTTGGGCACCGACATTCCCGAAAACGCGGCGGCGCGCGGATTGCGTCCCACTACGCGAAGTTCAAAACCAAGGGGCGTGTGCTTCATCAAAGTGTGACAAAGAATGGCGAGCGCTACGGCGAGAAAAAGCGAAAAATTTACGGGCGTGGTGGTAAACCAATCGAGCCCGAGCTTTGAAAACAGATCGGAAAGCAAGGGCAGCTGAAACTCGGGCGGAATGGGAAGCGTTTGCGGTGCCTGTATTTCTGGATCATCGAAGGAGTAGAGCAACAAGTAATCGACGATGCCCACGGCAATAAAATTTAAGAGAATGGTGACGATCACTTCGTGGGCGCCGCGCTTTGCTTTCCACCAACCGGCCAGGCCGCCCCAAGCGGCGCCCATCAGCATTCCCGAAAAAATTCCAACCAAAATTCCTAATGGGGCGGGCAGAAACGAAAAGAAACGGGTCGCAATCACTACCGCAATCGCTCCCCAGGTTAGCTGCCCTTCAGCCCCAATATTAAATAAACCGGCTCGGTAAGGAATGGCGACGGCCAGTCCGGTGAAGATAAGAGGGGTGGTATAAAAAAGCGTATAACCCAAACCAAAACTGGTGAACAAAGAGTGGGCAATGGCTTCGGCCAAAAGAGTAGGCCGTTCACCCACGAGCACTAGCAAGAGACTCGCCATGAGCAACGCAAAAAAAGTGGCGAGCACCGCAGGTGCTAAGTGTTTGGTTCGGGTGCGAAATCCGTTTTCACTCTTCATTGGGCACCCATCATCCAACTGCCCAGCCTCTGTTCCGAGGCCTCTTTCCACGAGGTTTCGCCTTGGATACCACCGCGGTAAAAGACGATGATGCGGTCGCTTAATCTTAAAATTTCGTCAAGCTCAGAGGATAAGAGCAGAATTCCAACGCCGCTTTCCTTCAGCGCTAGCAACCTTTGGTGAATGGCATCCATGGCGCCGATGTCGACTCCGCGTGTGGGGTGGGCGGCAACCACCAACTTCCGGTGGAGGGCGAGCTCGCGACCCATTATTACCTTTTGCTGGTTCCCCCCCGATAGACTCCGAATCGCCAGGGTGGCGTCGGTTGGCCGCACGTCGTAATCGCAAATAATTTCATCGGCGCCAACTTTAGCTTCGTTTAGGTCGACCCAGCCTCTTTTGCAGTAGCGGCCTTGGCGCTGGTGTCCGAGCAAGGCATTTTCCCAAACCGAAAAATCTAAAACCAATCCGTCGTGATGGCGATCGGGTGGAATGACGGCCACGTCAGGGTTACGGCTGCCCTCGGCACTTCGCTTTAAATGCTTACCCACAACGAGGCAGTCCCCCGAGGTGAGCTGACGAAGTCCGGCCACAATCTCCACAAGTTCGTGCTGTCCATTGCCTTCAACCCCGGCAATGCCCAAAATTTCACCCCGATGAACTTTAAGCGAAATCTTATCGAGTAGGGCACATGCGCCGCGCTTCGTATCCCCGGCTAGCGTCGCTTCTTTCAGTTCTAAAACGATGTCGGTACTTGGCACAATTTCGGGCCGCACCAGTTTCACCCTTTTTTTGCCGATAATTGCTTCGGCCAGGGAGTCTTGATTAAACTGGCCGGTATCGCCGTTGAGGGTAACTTTACCGAGGCGAAGCACGGTGACCGAATCGGTAAATTTTAAAATTTCGCGCAATTTATGGGTTACGAACAGAATGGTCTTGCCCCGGGCCTTTAGCTTAGAAAGGCGTTCGAGCAATTTATCGACCTCTTGGGGGGTGAGCAGCGCGGTGGGTTCATCTAGAATGAGAATGCTCGGGTCGCGAAACAGTAGCTTTAAGAGTTCCACTTGCTGCCGTTCGCCAACGCTCAAGGCCTCCACCGGCACGTCAAGCGGTACAGATATTCCGGCGTCGTCCGAAATCGTTTTTAGACGGGCCAGTAATTCGTCTTTGTCTAACTTCCATTTTTCGGCCCCCAGCACCACGTTCTTCCAAGCGGGAAGGCTTCCCACCAAATGGAAGTGTTGGTGCACCATTCCCACGCCATTCAGAATTGCCTGTTGGGGAGAGTTCAGGCTGGTGGCCTTTCCCTTTAGAAAAATCTCGCCCGAGGTAGGTGTTTCCAAACCGTAGAGCATTTTCATCAGCGTCGATTTACCGGCGCCATTTTCTCCGACGATGCCGTGAAAATGGCCAGGGAGGACAGAAAAAGAGACACCATCGTTAGCGAGGAAGCTACCGTAAGCTTTGGTGACGGCCCGAAATTCTAGGGCTACGGCACTCATCACATCACGACTTTTTCTTTTGCACTTCGTAGTAGTCGGGAACCTTCAGCGTTCCCTTGATGATTTTTTGTTTGAAATCATTTACCTTTTTTAGCACTTCGGGAGTGAGCAGAACCTTGTTATGTTCGTCCAAAGCAAAATCAACGGCATCTTCTTTAAGACCCAGCGACACCGAGACGGTTTCAAGCTTAGCCGTGGCTTTCTTTTCAATGGCGTCGTAAACCGCAAAATCTACCCGCTTGACCATGCTGGTGAGAATCCGTCCAGGCTTGACCCAGTTTTGATTGCTATCCACGCCGATGGCGAATTTTTTTAGCTCTTCGGCGGCGTCGAATACGCCCAAGCCCGAAGCTCCGGCTGCGGTAAAAATAACGTCTACTGACTTCTGGTACTGTGAGGCCGCCAACTCCTTCGCTTTGGTTGGGTTTTTCCAGGCATCGGAGGTTGAGCCAACGTATTGACTCACCACTTTTACCTTTGCGTTGACCGTTTCAGCGCCGGCTTTGTAGCCCATTTGAAAGCGGCGGATAAGCGGAATGTCCATGCCGCCAATAAAGCCCACACTATTGGTCTTTGAAGTAAGGGCGGCAATGGCGCCGACCAAAAAGGAGCCCTCGTGCTCCTTAAAAGTTACCGATCGTACGTTGGGAAGTTTTACATCGCAATCGATGGCCAAGAATTGGGTCTTTGGAAAATCCTTCGCCACTTTTTCAATGGCCGAAGACTGCACAAAGCCAATGCCAATCACGAGCGGATAGCCACGTTGGGCAAAAGTTCGGAGTGAGGGTTCGATGGCGGTATCGTCAGAAGCCTCGACCACTTTCAGTTCGATGCCTAATTTTTTTTGGGCTTCGGTGGCACCCTTGAAGGCGGCGGCGTTAAAAGACTTGTCGTCACGTCCCCCTTTATCGAGAACCAGCCCCACTTTCAGTGCCGCGGCTTGGCCGGCCAAACTCAGAGTTAAGAGGCTAAGCAAAACCAGCACCGACAAACTACGATTTAATTTCAAAACAGCACCCCTTGGCACGGCAAGTTAGCGTAGGCTCCGGGCCTATTCAATCCCAAATGCGCAGCGGTCGGGAGTGGTCGGTGTGCCTTTGCGGCAACCCGGACTTCTGATAAACCATAGAGATTGTTAAATGAAATCATTCTCCAGGCCCGATCCATGTCATTGCAACTTGCCGGTGTGAACCAGGCAAGCCAAGTGCTTAGCGGCATTGATTTGGCTATAAAAGACGGTGAAACCTTAGCCGTGCTGGGCCCTAGTGGTGCGGGCAAGAGCGTTTTGTTGCGGGTCTTGGCCGGTCTGATGCCGCCAACCCAGGGCCAGGTCGAATTTTTGGGACGGCCGCTCTATCCCATGTCGACGGTAAAGCACCGAGAATTGGCGCGGGATCTCGGAATAGCGTTTCAAAAAGGTGGGCTAATCGACGCCCTGACCGTAGCCGAAAATCTTGAATTGCCCTTGGCCGAGGTTGAAGGGGTTAAAGGTTCTGCCCTCACCGAGCGGGTACATGCCTCATTGGAGGGGGTGGGGCTATTAGGAAATGAGCGCCTGTTTCCCCATGAACTCTCCGGCGGCATGCAGAAGCGACTGGGGGTGGCGCGGGCTTTTTTAATGGCGCGTCGGCTGGTCATATTGGATGAGCCCACCGCCGGCTTGGATCCGGTGACTTCGGTAGCTATTTTGGATCTGGTGGCTGGACTGCGTGCAAAAAAGAAGCTGACCGTGGTGGTGGTGGGCAGTCAGCCCGAAGAGGTGTTGCCGTTGTGCGATAGTATTGCGTTTATTGATGGGGGGCGAATCACCCAGCACGGATCGGTCAAAGAGGTTCTGCATCAGGCCCGTGGAACCGCCAAACGCTATTTTTTTCGCGAAATTGAGCCGGAGCCTATTCCATGATTCGCCTAGAAAACGTGAGTAAAAGTTTCGGCGAAAAAAAGGTGCTCGGTAATTTTTCATTTGAAATACCCGACGGTGAGATCTGCTTTTTTCTTGGTAAGAGCGGCACCGGCAAGTCAGTTTTGCTTAAAGTCTTGCTTGGCCTCATGGAGCCCGACGAGGGCAAGATTTTCATCGATGAATTTTTGGTAAATGGCATCTCTGCGAACGAGCATCGCCGACTTTTTCGCCGGTGCGGCATCGTCTTTCAATTTCCGGCGCTACTCGATTTTTTGACGGTTGGTGAAAACGTGATGATGGCGGTTGAAGGGTTTGCCAAACTTACCCCCGAAACGGCCGCTGGCCTGGCCACCGAATGGCTTGCGCAAGTGGCTTTGGCGCCCCGAATCGCGAGCCAGTATCCGACCGAACTCAGTTTTGGCATTCAAAAGCGGGTGGCTATAGCCCGCGCTTTGGCCGTGGGCCCCCGGCATCTGCTTTTTGATGAGCCGACGACGGGGCTGGACCCGATTGCATCAGATGCCATCCACGATTTGATTCGTGGGGTGGCGCGCGCTCGCCGCATGACGGCGGTGGTAGTTTCGCATGATTTGAGACGGGCTCTCCGCGTGGCCGATCGCCTTTTTTTACTGGAGAAGGGCGAGATTGTTTTTCAAGGGACTCCAGAGCAGTTTTCCGCTTGCCCGCATCCGATCGCGCGAGAATTTATACAGGCCAGTAGATTAGTTGAGCTCACTCCATGACCATCAAGATCATTAGGCCAGTGCAGTTTCTGTACGAAACCATTCAAGCGCTTCCGTTAAAGGCATGGCCGCGGGGGGCGGTAATGGATCAAATGTATCGAGTCGGCGTGGGATCGATTGCTACCGTTGTGTTCACGGGTCTCTTCGTGGGCGCCATTATGGCGGTGCAGGTGAGTCTCGAGCTGAGAGATTTTGGCGCTCAGGGTTTTTTAGGTGGGCTGACCACATCCGTCACTTTGCGCAATGTCGGGCCGGTGCTCATTGCATTTCTACTTGCCGGAAAAGTGGGTGCCTACACCTCGGCTGAGTTGGGCAATATGCGGGTTACCGACCAAATTGAAGCCATCCGCTGCTTGGGAATTTCCCCCATCGGGTTTCTCATCGCCCCGCGCTTTTTGGCTGTGGTGCTGTCCGCGTTTTGTCTTTTGATGATCGGTTTACTCTTTACCTTGTTGGGCGGTCTCGGAATTTCGGCCGCCCAGCTAGGAGTGAATTCATTGTACTTCTTGCGGGAGGTGCCGCGCTTTGTGACCGTACCAAGCTTCGCGATGGCTTTAGTAAAGTGCTTTATCTTTGGCGTGCTCATTGCCTGGGTGAGCTGTTATCGAGGCTACTACACGACCGGCGGTAGCGCGGGCGTGGGGGCGTCGGTGCGGCGCACCTCGGTCGAATGTCTCGTATTTATTTTGATCGCTGACTATGTGACCTCATTTTTCTTTAATCGATTGTGCGACTTTTTCGGTTGGGGAGGCATTGCGCTATGAATCGTCGTTTTCGCCACGCGTTTATCGACAGTTGTTACACCTTTGCCGTGCAAAGTGTTCCGGTGTTGGCATTGGCCATTTCATTTTTAGCGTTGATTCTAGTGGTGGAATTCGCCTTTCATATGAAGTTGGTGTTGAAGCAGCAATCGCTGGTGCCGGCATTCTCGACCCAGCTTCTGTTTCGGGAGTTGGGCCCGGTGGTCACCTGTCTGCTTCTGGGCAGTCGCATTGGCGCGAGCCTGGCGGCAGAGATTGCTACGATGAAAGGCACCGATCAGCTCGATGCTTTAAAATCATTCGGGGTAGATCCAATGAAATATTTGGTTATTCCGCGCTCGTTGGGCTGCGTTTTTTCGACGCTTACTTTGACATGGCTTGCCATGACCGTAGCCTGCGCCATCTCTTGGCTCGTTGCGTCGTGGTCAATCGGGTATTCGCCGGGCGAGTACGGAAACTCAATGTTTGCCTTTACGCATTGGAGTGATTTTAGGGGGGCCAGTGTGAAAGCCATCGTATTTGGAGTGTTGATTGCGCTTCTGGCATCACGCTCGGGGCTGCAAAGCCGCTTTGGCAGCCGAGGCGTGGGCGAGGCCGCTACCGAGGCTGTGGTGCGAAGTTCGGTAAGCATTATCGTTTCTGACTTCTTTCTCACCTACCTTCTTCACACCTAAACCTAGTATACTAAATAAGACACCAGCCTCCCTTTTCCGCGACGCGTAAATCCAGTACAACTACTTACATGAGTACCGTGAAGCAAAAGCAAATTGGCGTCCTAGCTCTGGTCGTCGCCTCCTTGACCTCTGCACTTGGGTTTGCCTGGCTGTTGGGAGTTTTTTCGTTCGGCTTTAGTGGAATGCGAATTCACGTGCTCTTCCATTTTGCGGGGGGCATTGAAGTGGGTTCTCCCGTGCGAGTTTCTGGGGTGAAGGTCGGGCAGGTCGAACGAATTGATTTTTTGACCGAGAGCGAGCGCAAAGCTTTGCCCGCGGAGCGGGACGTGCCGAGTCTTAAAGTGGTCATCTCGGTGGCAAACAAGGCAGTGTCGACGTTAAAAGACGACTCTAAATTTTACGTCAACATGGCCGGCATTATTGGTGAGCGTTATCTTGAAATTACGCCCGGTACCGACGGTGGAAAGCCGCTGCTAGCTGGGGCGACGGCGCGCGGCATTGATCCTCCCCGCGTCGATCAGCTGCTCTCGCAGGGTTACAACGTTTTTGGCAAAGTCCAAGAATTTTTAGAGCGCAATGAAAAGCCGATGCAAGAGATTGTAGAGTCGTTAGAGACGCTGGTAGCCGACTTAAATAAAACTCTCAAGGGTAGTGAAAAAAGGAAGCTGGTGACGCTTCTCGATAACATGGCGTCAATTACCACCGACATTCGATCGGTTTCGCACCACTTGAGTGATGCCAAGACCAAAGATTTTTTTCGCCGGCTAAATGAGCTGGTCGAGCGGGCTAACGACATCGACAAGCCTGCGCTGAAGAAGTTTCTGCAAGAAGAAGGCGTACGCGCGCGAATTTTTTAGCCGCCTTCTTTTTACTGCCCCAAAAAAGCTTGAGTTCCACCGCCTGAATCGAAAGGGTTCGCCATGCCGAAGTCTGTCCGGTTTTTGCTTCAGTTTTGCCTCGTCATTTTGTGTACCAATGCTTCCGCCGGAAAATTGCCGTTGATGCCGCCTGCGGAAACTGAAAGTACGGTATCCAGAAGAAAAACCAAGCTCGGAGCCGAGGTGGGTGAGGGCGGTGATCCAATGACGGCTCTGGAGTCATTGAAGATGAGAAAACGTTTTGGGTTAGGGATTACTGCCGGCGGTGGCCTGGCCATCATGGGACTTGAGGGCGATATAAACATCACCCCGCAGCTGGCCGCTTCGATCGGCTGGGGTACGGGGATTGACTACTCTTCGTTCAGCATCCGCGCCCGCTATTACCTGCTCGGTGAATGGGTCAGCCCCTACGTTGGCTTCGGCTTTGCCCATTGGTGGGCCAGCGCCAATGCGTCGCGCGACGTTTCGCCATCGATCTTACGCAACAAATTTCTTAGTCCGAGCGATGATCTCTCGCAGGGCTACAACATTTTTATGGCGTATCCCAGCGTCGGAGTGCAGTTCATGCATCATTCTGGCTTTGCGGTGTCGTTTGAAGTGATGATGTTGTTTAAACTGATGACGTTGGCCAACGGAACTTACGCCGGGGCTTCGTTTCACTGGTACTTCTAATTAGAATGCGGCTGAATCGAATTAAAAAATTTCTCAGTTCGTATCGACCCGGTACCTTTTCTCTCAAAACCGTGTTGGCCGTCTATTTCGTGCCCATTGCGGTGTTGCCCACCATCCTGCTCAGCTACTACGTTACCCAGGTTTTTGAAGACAACACCAAAGAAGGGCTGGTTCGCCGGGCTCAGTCGGAACGCGACGCTATATTAAGTGAACTCGAAGCGGTTGAGAGCGACCTTTTCTCCAACTTGAAGTTATACGCCACCTCTACTCGTATCCTCAACGCCTTCAATTCCAAAGCTAAGGACGCCTTTAAAGACGCCTTCGGTGCCCCTAAACCCAATGTTTTAATCCGCGTCTACTCTCCGGACGGAAAATACCTTTGGGGACGAACTCCACCGGGAATCGCGCCGCGCGTGGCCTACCTCGGAAAAGAGAGTCTTAAGCGCGTGAAAATGCGCGGTGAAGTGATCGAGCGTTTTTTAACCAACGAAGACCGGGGAATTCTCACCGTGACCCGCGCCTTGGTGCGCGATAAGCGCCGTCTGTACGGCATCATTGAACAAGAGTTGATCTACGGTGCGCCGCAATTGAATGACCTTCGCAGTCGTCGGCAGGTCGATGTGGTTTTTCTTTCTCGTGACCTAACTTCGGTGGCCGCCAGCTTTGCGCTGGCCCCAGAAATTATTAAATCACTCTCCTCGATTGCGTTACGTGCCGAGGAGGCCAAGGTCCGTGATCCGGCAATTATTACGTTGGGCGATGCGCGCTACGCCGCGTTCGTATATGATTTCCCCTC
Source organism: Pseudomonadota bacterium (assembly GCA_043718025.1). Taxonomy (GTDB): domain Bacteria; phylum Bdellovibrionota; class FAC87; order UBA2466; family UBA2466; genus JBGSST01. Next base: position 10,519 of record JAYSWN010000141.1, on the reverse strand, counting down.
TACCCTTGAGCGTAACCGCAAGTGGGGTTACGTTGCCGTTTTTATATCGATGACTTCGGCGGATGCCACCATCCAAAAGTTAAAGACCGCCATGATCTATTTGGCGACCTTTCTCATTTTGATTGCCTCACTTTTGATTTTTATTTTTTCAAATCGGCTGGTGAAACCGATTGAACTTCTCGTGCTCGCGATGAAACGAATTCGCACCGGCCGCATTGAGCAAATTCCTCCGCTTGAGTCCACTTACGAAATCGAATACTTGGTGCACGCATTTAATGACATGGCTCGCAATGTTTCGGCGGCAAAGCGCACATTGGAGATGAAACTTGAAGAGCTGCACCGCGCGAACCAAGAAATTAAGAATGCACAAACCCAGTTGGTTCAGTCGGCAAAGATGGTTTCGCTCGGCCAAATCGTGGCCGGAGTGGCGCACGAGCTAAACAACCCGATTGCCTTCATTTACAGTAACATGCACCATTTGTCGGATTACGTTGATAAAATCCGTGAAATTGTAAAAATATATCGCGACCTGAAAGCGAATCTTTCCGAAAAAGACCAATTGGCCATCAATACTCTGGAGAAGAGTATTGATCTCGATTTCATCTTGAAAGACATGGAAGATCTTACCAAGAGTTGCGTCGATGGCGCCAACCGCACCAAGGAGATCGTGTTGGGGTTGCGCACATTTTCTCGTATGGATGAATCTTCTTTTCGGCCATCGGACCTGCACGAGGGGTTGCGCACCACCGTTCGTTTACTCGTTACCGAATTTAAAGACCGAGTAGTGATACACGAAGAATTTGGCGAACTACCGCTGGTTGAATGTAATTTATCGCAGATGAACCAGGTGTTCATGAACCTGCTTTCAAACGGCGCGCAAGCCATTTCAGGGCGCGGTGACATTTGGATTCGCACCAAAAGCCTGGGAGAGATGGTTGAGATTCAAATTGAGGATAGCGGTGCGGGAATTCCTAAGGATTCAGTGGAAAAGATTTTTGACCCGTTTTTCACTACAAAGAAAGTAGGGCAGGGAACGGGTCTGGGTTTAAGTATCGCTTACGGCTTGGTGCAAAAGCACAACGGCTCTATCAGCGTGACCAGTGAAGTGGGAAAGGGTACCAAGTTCACTCTCCGGTTGCCCAAAAAACAGAACGTGCAATTGGCATCCTAGCTTTTATTTGGCGAGGGCAATACGCCCCAGGCAGTGCGGTTTTTTCGGCATTCCGAAACGCCATTTAATTGCGTCGCGGGCTGGCTCGGGATAGCCCTTCTGCGCGCACACCGCGGCCATCTCATTTGCCATCCAAAAACTTATGGCGGCGCCGTGGTAGCTGTCCTCACGCCGGCTACACACTTTAAAAACTAATTTGTCGCTGGTTTTCAAAGCCTGGGGTAACGCAACCAGGTCGCGCAAATAATCAACGTCGCCATTATTATCAACCGATTTAAAAAGCGGAGTTTGGTTCCACCACACTTCGACCAACGGTCCCCCGCCAATCCCCAACCACTCGCTACCCTTAAATTTATCCAGCTCTTCGGAGGGCAGAGTCATTTCGAAACAAGCGGTCGCTTCATCGGGAATGTGTTTCGTCGCGAGCGCAATCAGGTTCCAGTACGGCATCGATTGTGGATCGGGAGTGAGGTTGGGGGGTGAGCTAAGATCGCGACTGACGTTCGTTTCTGGTTTGTTCTTTTCAGTTGATGTTGCTATCGACTTTACGAAGTGGCGCATCATTTTGTCATTCACCGCGTAAACCGCCGAGTAGCCGGCGACCTCTTGGCGAATGGGATCAGGTGGCGGAGGAAACAGACGTACGAAAAAGGGATCTCGGTCTAATCGTTCGGTTAGACTGGGATTACGGCAAACCACATAGTCGGCAGAAAATTGCCCCCGGATAACGTTATAGGGCAGTAATTTTCCCTCGAACAGCAGCTGCCGTTGCGCCGCCAAGGTGGGATTAGCCTTGGGAAGAAACGTTGGATCTAAAATATCGACAAAGCGCATCTCGGGCCGGCGATAAAATAAAAAGGCCCCGGTTTCCCACTCGCAGTTGAAGACCTTTTTACCTTTGGCGTCTTTTGGTAATGCCGCCATCACCGCCAACGGCACTCTGGGATTGAGCGAGAATCTGGCCCCCTTGCCGTAAAAGTCTATGAGCGAATAAATATTTCCCAAAACGCAAACCGTTACGAATGCCGTGGCTAAACGGCGAGGTTCGGTGAATTCGGAAAGGCGCGAAAGCGAAAGAGCCATGAAGATGACCGTGCAGGGAATGGCGTATTCGGCGGCGCGAGGTTGAAAGAAAGCCACGGTCCAGAGCCCCAAGCTAATGAAGGATAGAAAGTAGTACTCCAACCGTTTCTCTTCAGATTGCCACTTGCGTTGGTAAAAAGCCTCGAACGAAATACTGCCCAAAAGCATCAGAAAAAATAGGAAGAACCGTTTTAAAAATTCGTCGGAACGCTGGGGCACATTTTCAATCGGCAGCTCTTGCGTGCTCAGCGACATCCCGTTGACGGCAATCTGCGAAATTTTTGAAGTCCAATTTAGATTTGCCGGAAACGCTGGGTGCAAGATCATGCTCAAGGCCACCCCGGCTAGGCCCCACTGGCAGGCTTTTTTCATGAGTGGATTGACCCGGCGAAAATTGAAAAACAGCGCCGCCACCAGCAGTAGAGCGATGGGCAGGGGGTAGAGCGGGTAGCCCCAGCCAAAAAGGGCGCCAAAGATGAGTGCCGCGGTGGGGGCCCGGTGGATCAACGCGGCCAGCAGACCGACAAAGCAGAAAATGGCCCAGACGTGTGGCCGCAACAGAAAAAGTCGAATGGCAAAGTTCGCGTTGAGGTAGGTCATCGAAACCACGAGCGTTGCCCAAAAGGGAGACAGAAAGCGAACCACCCCAATAAATAGCGCGAACACCACTGCGAGTGACATGAGGAATAGCGAAAACTCTACGCCGGCATCTCCGGCGGCTCGATAGAAAGCGCCATTAATGAGATTGAAAGCCAGATTTTTATCGGCGAATTTTTTAGCCCAGCCTAAATCTTCGACCTGCGCAAGGGTGGTGATAATGCCGGATTGAGCCGCTTCCCGGGCCATGCCCAAATAGATGAACGTATCGGGATCAGAAAAATGAAGGTGCCTCAGGTTTACCCAAAAAGCGGTGTGGCAGAGAAACAGCACGCCTAAAGCGAGCCAAATTCGAGTTTTTGGAGGCATTGGCGTCACGGTAGTCTCTCCGTAAATATTTTGCTGAGTTGCCGGGCACACGCTGAATCGGCGGATAAATTCTATCCTTCAAATTGGTCGCCGGCCATCTAAGACGCAACTGAGTTAGAGTGGGCCCAGAAAACGGAATGGGCAATTCATAGTGGTGGGAAGTGAATACCGTTCGGTTTGATCGGAAAAGACTCTGCGATCGTCGTTTATGAACTGGCGCAACTGATTTTTGAACGCGCCGTGCCTCACTCCTTCGTAATCGTGCTTTTGATACTCGTTCTTTCGATCGGCACTGCCTACTTCAGAATATAAATCGTATTCTGCTCTATCGAGACGGCCGCCGAGAATTCCGTCCACGGCAATCAAGCGCACCGCTTGCGTGGCCATTGCCAAATGGCGTTTTACGATGCCTTCATTCTCAACGGTACAAACGGCCACCCATTCCACTTCGTTGGTGTAGCCGCGAAGTTTTAGCCACTCCAGTAGATAGTGTTGTTGGTTAGTGAACGACGCCCCCCGATTGGCAAAGTCAGTGAGAATGAGCTTTTTGTTGCGCACCTTCTCTTTGGCGGGAAAAACCGCATCGAGATGGTCGTGCAGTTGCGTTAGTTCGTCCTCGGTTAGGGAGCCCGGGGTAAGGGAGCGAAAACCGGAAAGGGGAAAATTGAATGAAGAACGCGGAGACAGTTCGCTCAAGTAAGTTACCCACGGGGTGCTACTCTGGCCAATGCCGATAACCACGGAGGTGGAGCTGGGGCGAATCTTACGACTCAGCGCGCGAATCTCTTCATATTCTGTTCGCTCCAAAGTAACGGTGAGAGGAGTGCGCCGGATACCCGGCAAATTGTCTACGGTGGGTTCAGCGACGGCGATCCCGCTGATCAGGCTAAGCAAAATGGTAAGGCAACGGAGTTTCACTGGGGTCTATATCGGCATTTTTTTAGTTCTTGAAAAGAGCTTTTTGGCGGTTTCGCTGGCGTTGCACTTCTTGCAGCGGAATCTTCGGATAAAGCGAACCGGTGACCAGGTGTACAAACTTTAGAGTGCGAAACGCGTCAAACCATTCCTGTAAATGTAGGGCTCGAGATTGAGCGTCCTTACGCCCCTTCTTTGCCGCGGCCATGGATTCGGCGGCCCCCAGCGTTTCGGCGACGCATGCCAACTCACCCAGTTGATCGCGCCATATCGCGTCATCGGGGGTTTCGGCCCACTCGCGCAATAGTCGGTTCCACTTCTTCAAATTTTCAAATACTCGTGGATCGTAAACTAAATAGTCCGAGCCCGCGCCATAGAGTTCGGACAGGCGATTCACCTGCTGTCCGGTACCGAAGGGAACCCGCCACGAGGGTCGGCCGCTCAACGAAATAGTTTTTCGCGAATGAAAAACGCCGCCCACTTTTGCAAGCTTGTTCAACAAATAGAAATCTTCGCCGGCCTCGCGATCGGGAAAACCGCGCACTTCAGCGTAGGCTTCAAATCCAAGGCGTAAGGTGCTACCCACGGTTTGAAACGCGTACGCAGAATCGGCGTACGTTAAGCCGTCGACGTAATACTGCAAGAAGGTTTCGTACTCTTGGATGGCGCGTTCGTGGCCGGGCACCGCACGGTGGGTAAAAGCGTGTAGCCCTACGACCGGACGCTGTTTTCTTAGTCCGGCAAACGCGCTTTGGAGAAAGTCTCCCGCCCAATAATCGGCGGGAAGTTCAGCATCGGCATCGGTGACATCCATGCCCACCATTTCAATTTGCCGCCGATTAAAAAGTTCAAGCGCCAGATCGCAACCAATTTTTCGTGCCTGACCTACACCCTGCTTCTCTTTGAGCCGACGGCCAGATTGATAACGATCGATGGCTACTAAATCTACCAAAGGGGTTTGCGCCCACTGTCCCCATTCGTAAGCGGTGGGAGATAGAGCAAGGTTTAGCCAGTGCGCCAGTTTTTGATTGGCCGCGTGGGCCTCCGCTGGCGCGCTGTCTTTGGCGTTAATCACCACGATAACTAAAGTCGGCAGAGAGAAGTTTTGGCTTGCGGTAATTACCGACCGCCAGAGATTGGGGAACAGTTCGGCCTCGGCTAACGCGGGCACGACTAAAACTCGGCCCCATTTTTTTGCGGGAAGTTCGGAAGCGATCGCAATTTCTGGTGTGGCGTAGGTGGATAAATATTTTTCGGTTGGTGAGGCGTTCACTAGTGAACCAGGGCTCGCACGGGAACCGCGCGGATCGCCACGTCTTCCAACACTAAAAATTCGTTGAGGCGATTCAGCACTGTTTTTTCGTCGAAGTATTTCAAGGCCATGTCGACGAAAAGATTTTTATGCGACACTTCGGCGCGAGCCAGTCGTAAATAAAACTGTTGAAGGTCGGGGTCCAACAGATGATCGGCAATCAATTGCAGTCGTTCGGCGCCGCGGGCCTCGATCACTCCAGAAACAAGCAGCCGGTCTAAGAAACGCTCTTCACGACCGAAACGCACACTCTTCATGAGTCGATTCACGTACTCATCTTCGGTGTCGGGGGCAGGGCGTAGTCCTAAGCGCGCCATCACCCGGTAGACCTGGTGAAAGTGTTCGAGTTCTTCGCGCGCGAAGTGAATCATCGGCTCCATCAACTCAGGACGGTCGGGGTAGCGCACCACGAACGACATTCCCACCGCCGAGGCTTTGCGTTCGCAACTGGCGTGATCGATTAAAAAGGCTGGAAAATCAGCTAGTACGGCCTCAACCCAGGCCATTGGCGTCGCAGAAAGTAGGTTCCACATAAAGCAGGCAGAGAACGCAATTTTGCCGCTTGAGTCAATCCCAAAACGGCCTCTAAAGCGCTATCGGCGGCTAAAGTCAGCCCCTCCCATGCCGTTAAAGTGCGGCGGGTTTTTTGCCGATAGGTAAATGAGGAATTACGATGAGCTATCAACGTCAGCCTAGAATTCCAGTAACCACTCTGGCCCGTTCGATCACTCCTGAAGTGGAGATGAGCGGAACGCGTTACCCGGTTCGCAATATTAGCGAGGGCGGCTTGGGCATTTGGGTGCCGGAGCCGATGCCGGCGGAGTTAAAAAACGGTGCCATCTGCACCTTTCGTTTTCATTGGTCAAAGAAAGAAGTGTACGAGTTAGAAGCTCGCATCACTCACCACGGCGCCCCCCGCCTGGTGGGTCTCGAATTCAAAAAGATAACCAACGAGCTTAAGAAAAAGCTTCATGAGATGCTGCAGCCGGCAAATTTTGCAATGGGTATGAAGCCGTGTGAAACGCCGAAAGAAGATACGGAAACTGGTTTCGAGCGTTCGGTTTATGAGAGCCCCAGCGGTGCCGTGCTTACCCTCTGGATACAAAATGGTCCCCAGGTGTTGAAACGCCTACACCTTGAGTGGAATGGGCAGTACGCAGCTCGTACGGTTCAAGAATCACCCGAAGCCGGCCACGTGGCTTCCCCTTTTTTACAGAACCTTTCGGCAAACGGACTTGGTCCCGAAGATTCACTGGCTACGACCGAAGAGCAAAAATCCATGATCTTTGAGCAGGCCTCGCAAATTCTTATCGCGCTTGATCCACCGCTACCGGCAAACAAGTTGTGGCAGTTTTTGGTTTCGGGAGAGACCACACAGCTTCCCCAGCCAAAAGAAGCCTCCAATAAGAAAAAAGCCGCTTAAAAAATGGAAATTAAGTAATCGAAGAGACGGTCACAGAGGCGGCGAGAGCAAGATTTGGGGGGACTCGACACCCCGCCACCCTCTGGACTGTTTAAGACTCAAAAACGTCGTAAGGGCAGGGTTTAACGGCGGTGACTCGGCAAGTCAATAAAGGAAGAGAAAATAATTTCGCTACGACGATAAAGCCGTTATCGCTTTGCCGAAGATCGGGGATCAAAAGCGTCGCGTATTCCCTCGCCTACGAACCCCAGCAGCAACAGCGTCAGGAATAGACTCAGGAAAGGGAACAGGGCCAGCCACCAGCTCGAAAGGTTTTCTTTACCCTGCCGAAGCAACTCGCCCCAGCTCGCGGTGGGAGGCGGTAAGCCCAGCCCCAAATAGTCCAAGGCCGCCAGGCTGCCGATCGCGGCGGAGAGTAAGAACGGTGAAAAGGTTAATAGTGGCGTGAGCGAATTGGGCAAAATGTGCCGCCGCAAAATCCACCACGGCCCACCCCCCAAAATTTTGGAAGCCGCCACGAATTCCTGCTTCCTAATCTTTAAGACTTCGGCTCGAACGTACCCCGACAAGCCTATCCAGCTAAAAGTGACCCAAATCACCGCCAGTAGAAACAGGGTAGGCGGAAACAGGCTCAGCAAAAATAAAATTAAATACAGTACGGGTAGGGCGTTCCAGATCTCGATTAACCGCTGGCCGATGAGATCGAACTTTCCCCCGATATAGCCTTGCGAGGCGCCCACCAGAAAGGCGAATACGATCGTAAACGCCCAACAGATCAGCGCAAACACCATTGAATTACGAAAGCCGTAGATCAATCGCGCCAGCAGATCTCGCCCTCTATCATCGGTGCCTAGCCAGTTCTGAAGCGTGGGTTTTGTGGGCGGCGGATCCACCAAATTCTCCATGCTTACGTTGGGGTGGTGGCTGATTAAGGGAAAGAGCGCGAAACCATTGCCCCTCTTGTACGCTTCACTCTGAGCCAATGCCTTAAAATTCACTTCGGTGCGCACGTTCTCGCCAAAAATTTGGGCCGGGTAATGTTTAAAAAGGGGAAAGTACCATTGGCCCTGATACTGAAGCACCAACGGGCGATTATTGCAGAGCAGTTCGGCAAACAGGGTGAGCAGAAAAGTAAAAGTAATAATTACGAATGAATAGTACGCGCGCGGGCTTTTACGAAAATAGAGAAGCCGTTTCTTGGTCGTGGGATGCAGTTGAAAAAGCAAAATCTGCTTCATGCGAAGTCGATCCTAGGATCAAGCAACACGTAAGCCAGATCAGATAGTAAATTGCCGGCGATGTGCATTACGCTCAGAATTAAAATATTGGCGAGCACGATGGGGTAATCGCGTCGGATGATAGATTCGTAGCTCAACCTTCCCATTCCCTGCAGCCCGAACACCGTTTCCAAAAGCACACTGCCCGAAAAAAATACCGAGAGCCATTGGCCCATGCCGCTGGCGATGGGTAGCAACGCATTACGCACGGCGTGCGCCCAAATCACTCGCTTTTCGCTTAAACCCTTGGCCCGTGCGGTGAGCACGTAGTCGAGCTTAAGCTGATCGAGCAGCGAGTTTTTCATCAGCAGGGTGACGCTAGCCAGAGACCCGATCACCGAGCAGAAAAGAGGTAGGGCCAAGTGATAAAGGTAGTCGCCTAGCTTGGCAAAAAAGCCCAGCTCATCCCAGTTTTCTGAAGTGAGCCCTTGCGAAGGAAAAATATTATAGAAACTACCGCCGGCAAAAAACACGATCAACAAAACACCGAGGGCAAAAGAGGGAATGGCGTAGAGGAGAAACAGGATCGAGGAACTGGCCGCATCAAAACGACTGCCGTGCACCACCGCTTTACGAATGCCCAGAGGAATTGAAATGAGATAAACCAAAAAAAAGCTGAAGAAGCCTAACGACATTGACACGGGTAGCGCCCGACCGATCAGCGCTGAAACCGGTTCTCCGTAGTGATACGATTCACCTAAATCGAGCGTTGCCACCTTTTTCACCCACTTTACATAGCGGGTGAGAAGTGGCTCGTGAAAACCAAAATATTCAATGAGGGCCTGACGTTGTTCTTCGGTTATCGCGGAAGACTTTTCGGAACCACCGGTCTCTCCGGCACTGGCGTGACGCCATTCGGCTAGCGTCTGTTCCACCGGCCCGCCGGGGGCCAGCTGAACCAGGCAAAAGCAGATCAGGCTGATGCCTAGCAGCGTTGGTACCGCATAGAGAAAACGCCGGAGAAGATAATCCCTCATGTCATGAAACCGGCACGCCTTTGGCCATCGCCGCTTTTAGAGTGTCATCTTTAGACTTATCAAACCACCAGTAGTGAAAGGCGTCTTTCCAGTTTGAGTAATTGAAATAACCTTTGCCCTTAAACCCAAAGCGATTCCAGTAGCCAAGACGGCTGAAAATGCCTTCGTAGGTGAATAGCATTGGTTGGTCGTTCGAAATGATCTCGTCCAGTTCTCGTACCAGGGCGATGCGAGCTTTTCTGTCGAAGGTGAGATCTATCTTGGCCGCCAACTCGTCGACTCGGGGGTTTTTATAACCCATGAAATTGCTGCTGCCCTTGATCTCCGCCTGTTTGCTACCCCAAGCGCCCTCGAAGTCGCTCGGGTCAATGTCACGGCCGCGCGCCGAATCCACCACGTCAAATTGCCAGTCGTCCATCAACTTCAAACGGGTGGCCCAGTCGGCGACGCGAATATTCATTTGAATGCCCATCGCTTTAAGCTCCTCTTGATACATGGTGAGCCAGCGCAGATAGACTGGATTGTCGGTGATGAGTTCAAACGCAAACTTCTTGCCGTCCTTTTCAAGCACCCCGTCGGCACCGGCTTTCCAGCCCGCTTCGTTTAAAAGTTTTCGCGCCGCTTTTGCATCGTAGGGAATCGGCATCACTTTTGGGGAATGGTAATCAGAGGTCGTCGCCAATACGCCGGTGGCGGGCCGGTAGTTGTTGTACAAAAGCTCTTTGTTGATTCGCTCGTGATGATAAAGGTGGGCCAACGCTTTGCGTACACGCGCGTCAGCAAACAGGGGGCGCCGTAAGTTCCAGGACACCCCTTGGGTGGCGAACGGCTGTTTGTTTTCTACTTTAAGTTTTACGATGTAATTTTTTTCGAAGGGGCCGGTAAGCGTTTCGGTGGCCCACGTCTTTGAAATAAGAAAGTAGTAATAGTCTACCTCGCCCTTCTTAAATAATTCGAAGGCGACGTTATGATCGGCAATCGAACGGAAGATCACTTTGTCGAAATTGTAGCGACCAACGTTGAGTGGCAATTTGGCGCCCCAGTAGTCGGGGTTGCGTTTGAGGGTGATCTTTTCCCCGTGCTGAAGTTTGTCCAACGTATAAGGGCCCGATCCCATCATTTTAGTGTTGAAGGCCTTATTGAAGTCGCCTTTGCTGTAAAAATGTTTGGGCAACACGATCAAACTTGCAAACTTTTCTAGATTTTTGAAATGCTTTTGCTTAGAGACAAATTTAATCGTTTTTGCGTTCACCACTTCGCACGAAGTAAACGAGCCGAAATACGATTGAAAAGGTGCCGTTTTATTTTTGGGATTAAAAATTTCGGTCCACGTGTATTTAACGTCATCGGCGGTGATCAGTTTTCCATCAGAAAATTTGGCATTCGGGTTCAGGT
>JAYSWN010000015.1:0-15929 GCA_043718025.1 Pseudomonadota bacterium | reverse complement strand
TCACCCTAGTGCGGGGGCGGTCGAGCAGACCATCAATGAATAGGCTGATGGTGTAGTCAGCGTAAAAGAAATTAATCTTCCCTTTTACTTCGGTTTCGGTCTTTACGCTGGCGGCAATAATCTGGAAGTACTCTAGCCGTGCCTCGCGCCTAAGCATCTTTAATGGAAACGCGGCGACCTTGATGCTTCCCACCGGCCGCTCATCGTTTTTGACCACCATGTTGATGAATAGTGGCACCGGATCTTTTGCCGCCTGAGTTCGCAAGGTGATCGGTTTCGCTTTAGGGGTGGTAATGGCAACGGTGTACTTTAACGAGTTAGCGGCCCTTTCCTTTTTGTCGGCCGCTTGCAAATTCTCGAAACGGTCGTCGGGCAAAAAGGCGGGGGGGGAGCGAAATTCAACGGCGGGGAGCACCAAGGTTACGTTGTCTAAGTTAACGGACGCTTCAAGACGAGGAGAAAAACCTTTGCCGTTGGTCGCTAGGCTGAACTTGCCATTGGTCGTGGTGAAAAGGATCTGGGTGGGCGATTTAAGTCGGGTGTTTAACGCAAAATGGAAATGATTTTCTTGAAAAGGGAGCTTTACCCGATCGCGGTAAATAAGCTCCACGGGGCCCCTAAGTGAGTTAAACGGTGCCGGAATTTCCGCGGGAGAATTGGCCAGCAACTTTACGATGCGCGCAAAGTTCGCGATAAGAATATTTCCTTCGAGATCAAAAAGCCATTTCTTGGGAAATTCGCTAAGTAGACCGGCTACGTCGGCGGTTAACGAGGCTTTGCCTTCGCTAACGCTCGACAAAAGGGAAGCAATCTCGATTCCCACCTTTCCGGAAATGGGTTTCTCACTTAGCGTGCGTTCCCGCTTTACGTCGGCCCAGAGTCGTAGGCCAGCTGGTTTAATGAGTTTGGCAACCGGTAGTTGCGTGGTTTTAGGTAGGAATAGGCGGATCTTTAACGGGCAGTCGAGTTTAGCGAAGTCGTTAGGGGGAAGTGAGGTGCCGGATATTTTACAGTCGTGGGTCTCTACTTTCTTAAGAAATGGCGCGAGATTATGCGCGCTGGCTTTGACCTCGCCGGTAAAGCCATGAAGTGATTTAACTCCCGTCAGTTGGGCAGAAACTTTTATTGGAATAGCCCCTTCAGCTTTCTGTTCGTAATTCACGCGGGCATTAAATTTCATCCCTTCCTCTTCGGTGCCGTTCGATTTGGCCACGATTGAAACCGTCCGAATATGGCCTAGCTCAGCTTTGGCATCGATCTTCAACAAAGTGGGAAAGGAGTAGTCGACTTTTGCTCGGCCCTTGATTCTATGGCCTGCCACTTGGGCAATGCCGCTAGCCACGTTTAAAGAGAATGACTCGGGCAGTGATTTTAACTCATCAGGAATGCCTTTTCGTAGATCGGCCACCACCTCGAAGAAGAAATCTTCGAAACAACCGTAAGTCTCGCTCTTGAGATCTGAGAAGCAGAGGTTGGGCGAAGTGAGAGTGATGTGCTTTACCCAAAATGATTTCGAGGTGGCCCGGAGGTTGGCTCGATCCCATTGGATGGTCGCAACGCCGCGATCTTTCAAATACCACCGAGCTAGGCCAAGGGTCTGGTCGTTGATAATTATTTGCGGCCATTGGATCGCCGCCAGAACAAATAATCCCGCACCGACAAGGGTCGCGACCAAAGCAATCAACAAACGGCGGATGACTAGCTTCAAAACTCCTCCCCGTAGCTGACGTAGAGTTGTATCCCCGCGCGCGCATCGGCGGGGGCGCCGGTAATCCAGCCGCGGGCCAAGGTCGAACGGATCACGCCGATGGGTGACTCCCACCGAACGCCAAGGCCTGGCGAATAATACAGTGCCGCATCTAGGGTAGCGGACTTGGCCCCCATGGCTCCAAAGTCAGCCAATGCCAGGGGCTGCAAACCCCAAGGCAGTAGATCGGGAAGGCGGATTTCTGCGCTCACAAACGCCGAGGTTAGCCCTCCTTCTTCTCCGGGCAACTGATTGCGGGGAAAGCCGCGCAAGTCGGCAGAGCCGCCTAAGAAATGGCGATAGCTCTGCGGCAACCGCGGCGAGGCCGCGGGGTCGACAAACGTCGTGGCCAGGCTGCCGCGCACGCCCAAGACTACAACTGCCGGGTCGTAGTCGAATAGGTTGTAAAGTGATTCGAAGTTCATCCGCACCATTTGGGCGCTAACGTTAGAGGCCAACCCTTGCGCCGTCACGGCGGCCATCAGATCTAACTTAAAACCAGATCGCGGGCTCGCTTGATAAAACTCGTGAATGTGGTTTTCGATTTTGATGGCCCCGTTTAGCGACATGAATTCGGTCTCTTTGGGGCCGGGGCCGCGGGCGGCGCGCATAAAATTTAGCGCCGGGCCGGCGATCAAGGTGATTCCCAGGTTTTGGCTATCCCACGAAGTGCCGGGGGTCAGTTGTAAGATTCCTGAGTAGCGTTCAAAAAACTTTTCATCCTCACGTTTCATCACCAGTTGCGGGTAGAAATAAAGCCTTGAGGGGTAAGGTAGAAAATACCATTTTGGCTTGGCGGTGATTTCCTGAAGCCGAAACGACGCCGCGGCTGCAAACTCAATGCTCGATCCCATTTCTCCGAGCCGCACGTGTTTCCATGAGCCACGAATCGATGGGCCGCGTTCGGTATTAACCCCCACGCCAAAGGCGAATGACCGAGGCGGACCGGTTACGGTCTTTTGGTGAAGCAATACGGCGTCGTCTTTGCAAACGATCGAAAAGTGGCTGTTTTGAACGACGCCGTCGCTTACAATGCGGTTCTCGGTAACGCGCAGCCAATCGCCGTGGAACGGGGCGCCGATAACAAACGCGTCGTAACGGCGCAGGGCTTGCGCATCGAAGTGGTCTACCTTTTCGGAAGTCACCGCGGCAACCTGCCCCCGTTTACCGGTTGTCATTCTTACTCGCACTTCACCTGACTTGGGATCGGCTTGAATTTTTTGTTCGGGGCAAGCGTAGCCCTGTGATTGCAGCCTTTGAAAGAGGCGCTCTTCAATTTGATTGAGCAAGTTTGGCGAGAGCACTTCGCCTTTGATCTTTCTTAATTTTCGCTCCCCGAAATGAGGGGGGGCGCCCTCCAAAGAAAAATACTTCACTCTAGACAGGGGGCCGAGCGTGATCCGGATCTTGTCGCCCACTCGCTCAGACTTCATTTCGTGGTAGCCGCGTAGTTCCAAAAAAGTGCGAAGATAGAAAAGCGCTTGGGTTGAGGTGACGTTACTCCAGGCTTCGACGCCAGGGTTGGAGCACATCAGCGCCAATTCACTGCTCGTCAAGCCCAAGCCCGGAGAGTTTGCGATCACGAATCGATTGCACACCGCCTCTTCGTTGGCTTGCGCAGGTAAGGCCGCCAGAAGGAAAAGCATAGTCGCAAGGGTGCACCCGGCGTATATCGGAGTCCGAAGTGTTGCCCGAAGTATTAAAAGTCGCGGCCAGATTGCCATTTGGATGCGCTTTTACCACAAAGGGTCAATTCTGTGGCGGGCATAAAACGGCACAATTTTGCAGCGGTTACTTAGCTGATTCTTTTTGGTTTATCCGCGAATTTTGCCACGCTTCAGCTTAGAATCGATGCGGTCTTGACCAAGCGGCGAACCCGAAGGCAAAGAGTGACAAATTTTGGCTTGCGGGCCGAGCGAGAGGAGCTATTTAGTTCATGCAGAATCGGTTTCTGAAAAGTCGCCCGCTGTACGGGGTTTTGGCGGCAATAGTGTTGGCCGTGTTGTTGTTTCAGTACGTGTTGGCGCCGCAGTTAGTGCGTTTTGCCTTGAATCGGCTCGTCACCAAGCCTTGTGGCCACTGTTCGCTCTTGGTCGATTCAGTAGTGGTACAGATTTTTCGCCCCGGCTTTAGCCTCAAAGGCGTGCGCTTTTCGGCGAACGTGGGGGGGAACACGACCCTATCGGCCAACATTTCTGAGCTTACGATGCAAATGTACTTTCTGGGGCTTTTCGAGAAGAAGCTACACCTCGGGCCGATCGTAGTTCGCGATCCGGTAGTGAATGTTGTCGAACGAGATTTGGCAAATCATCGGGAAACGCAAGGGGGGAAGGCCGATAGTGCGTTGGTGGTCAGCCTTGAAGTGGATGGCATTTTGATGCACGGGGGCGATTTCACCTACGTCCACGAGGTGGGCAGCAAACAAGGGGCCGTGAGAGTTCATGAGATCGAACTGCAGATTCAACGCTTCGGAACGATTGCCGAGCTGAGAAAGAAAAAATTTTACGGCCACGCGCTGGGACGCCTTGAAAAATCGGGACGGTTCGAACTGAATGCCAGCGCCGATTTTTTTAGCGCCGAGCCCGATGTGGACGTTGAACTTTTTTTAAAGGGGCAAAATCTTTCGGACTTGAACCATTATTTTGATCCGGCCGATGGAGTGAAGCTCGAGGGCAAATTGCTTGAGGGGCATGCCCTTGTTTCTATCGATGGAACCGTGGCAAACTCAAAAGCCGTGGCCACTTACGAAAATCTCGCCTTCACCGCCCAGCAAGAAGGCGATCGCTCGGCCTTGGGAGCGTTTCTCATTAATTTTTTTGGCGGACTGGCCATGGGGTCACATAATCTGTACGACACCGCGGCGGAAAAAATGCAGACCGCCACCCTCCAGCGTGAACCAGGGCAAACGGTTCTCGCCTTTATTCTTCAATCGATGAAAGCGGCGGCGCTGAAGATACCAACGAGAAAGTAGTTATCTTTTTTTCATCAGGTGTTCGAGAGAAAAGTTACCCGGCCCCACGAGGGCGATCACGGTAAAAACCGTAAGGTAGAGAACCGCCATCTCGCGTTGGCCGAAAGGGGTACTGCCCAAGACCAAAAATACGATGATGAGAAAGGTGACGATCAGCGGGGCGCAGGCGTAGCGAGTGGCAATGCCCACTACCACTAGAGCGGCGCAGAAAACTTCGGCGAAGACCGCCAGACCTAAGCTGATTTTAGAGCCGACATGGAGCGGGTCAGGAAAACCTGTGTAGGTGTTCGAGAAATGGATCAACTTGCCCCAGCCGTGCCGGCAAAGAAGCATTCCGGCAAAAGTGACGCGAAGGAGTAAGAGCCCGAGATCTGTTTTCATGTTGATTCCCTAGATGAGTTGCCCAGAATTAGTTGTAAGTGCCAGCGTCAATTCTAGGTTCCGCCACCGTAACCTTCAACCTCTCATATAGTTCGGGATTGGTAGCGTGGATCTCTTCGAGACTTACATTCTCTAGGGTGATGCCACAATCATCGTTTAGTACGGTGTAATAGAGGTTTTCACCATCTGATTTGATAACAATTTCGCAGTCGCGCTCTTTTACCCGCGCGAGCGTGGGAAGCTCTTTAAGATGATTCGAACGGACCACTTCGGGGGCAAGCTCGCCGCCCTGCGGCACAACCGGTACGGTAACCAACGAGGAGAAAAAGCTAAAAAGCCATTCTCGCGATTTCATAGTTCCTCCACGGAACAGACAATAGTGAACAGAGGATAGTATACCGCCGAGGGGAAGGGGGGGCTTGGCGTGTAGCGCAGTTGCGCCGCGTCAAGGCAGGCTGGTTAGGATTTGGTTTTTAGCGCTTCCCAAACGCGCTCCATCTTCATGCCGCGTGATCCTTTGATCAAAACGGAATCCCCTTTTTTGATCTGGGGAAGCTGCGCCGCTAATAACTCGCCCATGTTTTCGAAATGGGTCACCCTGTAGCTTTGGCCCGCCAGTTTCTGGGCAAGCGATTTCATGCGCGGGCCAAATAAAACCACTTGGCTGGGATGAGCCTCAGTCACATCGCTGCCAAGCCCAGCGTGCAGAGCCAGCTCGTGCTCACCCAGTTCCAGCATGTCGCCCAAAAAAAAGTGCCGATTGCCAGCGCGAGAATGCGTCAGCTCACCAAAAAGTTTTAGACTCGCCCGCACCGAAGCCGGGCTGGCGTTGTAATAATCGGCGAGTACCAAAACGCCGTTGGGGAGGTGATGCACTTCGCTGCGTCCCTTTGGCGGCTGGAAAGAGGCGAGCCCTCGCGCCATCTGTTCGGGGGTCAGCCCCAAACTCAGACTCACGCCCGCGGCCAATAACAAATTTTGTGCATTGTGCAGGCCGGGGAGGGGGAGCGGCAGTGAGAAAGAGTTTCCGCTTTTCGATGAGAGATGCAATGCCCCCTCTTTAATCTCAGCCACCGTCCACTCGGCCGTGCCTTTTTTGCCGTGCAGCGAAACCGTACGAGCGTTCTTCCACGCCTTTTTTAGGTAAGCTTTTTCGATCCACGGGTCATCGAGGTTAAAAATGGCGTGACCGCCCTCAGCTTCCGTCCAATCCATTGCGCAAAGCTCTTCGCGGGCCACGGTTTTGAGATCAATCAATTTTTCTAAATGCTCTTCGGCAATCGCCGTAACGATCACCACGTCGGGACGTACCACTTCTAGATGTTGTTGCATTGCGCCTACGTCATCGATGCCGATTTCGATCACCGCCATTTGGTGATGGCGGCGAAGACACAGCAGCGTAAGCGCAATTCCTAAAAATCCGTTAAAGCTGCCTTCGGTTTTTAAGATCTCGGGCCATTTGCCGGAAAGGGCACTGGCTAGCAATTCTTTGGTGGTGGTTTTGCCGACCGCGCCGGCGATGGCGACCACCGGAATGCCCAACTCGGCGCGCCAGCGGGCCGCCAGTTGGCGAAACGAACTTACTACGTCGTCAACTTCGACTACGAACACACCGGCGGCGGTGGCCGGTCTTCGCCCTTTTTGGCACAGCACCCCTTTAACGCCGCGCTTGGTCGCTTCGTCTAAAAAATCGTGGCCGTCGAAGTTATCGCCTTTGATGGCGACGAAGAATTCGGTGGCCGCCGCTTTTCGGGTGTCGCTCGAAAAGGCCGTGTATAAAATTTCTTTTGCCGGTGGGGCTACGCCTAAGGTTTTGGCGATCCACGACGAAGAGAACGTTGAATTGGTTTTAGGTGTGGGCACCGACAAAAGTTACCGCGTTGGTGGTTAAATCTCAAATCGCAATCCGATGCGAAATTCATCGTGCGAGAGGTCGGGAGCATTTCCCGTTTTTGCGTTGGCCGTTTTTAGGTATTCAAAAACGATAAAGGTTTCGTTAATGCCGAATTTACGATCGAGAAGCCGGGCGTTGCGCCTCTCCAGGAAAAACAAGCAGAGTTCAAGGCCGCCACCGTAAAGGGTGCCCTGGTAAGTGCCTTGGCTGGCGGTAGAGCCGTTTTCGCGACTTTGCACAACGTAATCGACGTCGATTCCAAAGCGGGCAAAGGGCACTAAAATCTGATGATCGATGAAATCAGCCCGGTAAGTGAGGCCCACTTCACCGCCCAGCGCATTAATGACGATGGTTTCTCCCCCCGCATTGACGGCGGCGGGAATCGCTGAAAAATGGAGGCCTATTCCCAACGCCGCTTTACCGGCCAGTTGAAAGAACATCCATTCAAAATTGAGGCGAGCGCCATTGCCCAAGTTGCCGCCGATGGTGCCGACGCTATCTAGCGCTAGGTTAGGGTAGCGAACCGGTGCAAATTGTAGATCAAGTCCGAAATGGCGTGGCGATTGCCAATCATATTTATGGGCCGAATGCGAAAGGGTTGAGCCGTCGCCTTCATCTGCCTGCGCAGTTTTTCGAAGTGTCTGTTTTTTTGAGCGGGCGGTGGCTTCCGCTTTCTCTTCCTCTTTCACGGCGGCAAGGGCTGCGGCGCGAGCCGCGTCCTCTTCAGGATTGCTGGCTTGGGCCTCTTCCTCTGCTTGATTCAGCCTTTCATTCTCTTTTTCAGTCTCTTTCGCTCGTTCTTGTTCGACCTGCATCTCTTTCAAACGTTCTTCGGCACGAACCTCTTCTTCGGTCAGGCCACTTGGGGCAGTTGCGACCGCGGCCGCCGCTTTCGCCTCACCGGTGGCCGGGGGAGGGTTGGTTTCGGGAGCAGATTCTGACGAGGCATTTCGGTCGGCGGGCGTATCGAGCGCCGATTCAGCGTCGGCGTCTAAAAGTTTAACCGGCTGGCCGGCGGGGGCCTCTTCGGGCGGTGGGCCAGGAATCAAGTCAGCGTTCGTTGGCACCGCCTCATCGGTGAGGCCTGGTCCAACGCGGGCGGGTTCGCGGGTTTCCGGGATGGCCGGTAAGTCGGCGGTTGAGGGCAGATCAGAGGGCACTTCGGCCTGGGCTTCAGGGCCGGGTGGTGTCTCGTCCGGCCTGGTAGCCGCGGCTTTCTTGGTTGGGCTTAACTTATTTTTTTTTGCTTCGAGCGGGGAGAGAACTACCAGCAGCCCAAGGAGAACCAAAACGGTTCTGGTCGGCCGGATGTTGAACAATTAAGGCTCCGTGGTTATTGGCGTCTCACAGAGAACGCCATCCTTTACCTGGCCTGTATTCGGGTTGCGGTAGAGCACGTAAACGATGCCGCGGCTTTTATTAAGGCCGATCTCAGAAATGGGACCGGTGACTCCTTCGGGAATGCCTTCCATCGGGGAACGCATTGCCGAGCCGTTGTCGAATGTAACTTTACCGGCGGCCACTTGAAAAACCCCTCCGGTGGTCTGGAAGAATATTTCTGCCTTATGAGTCGTGCGGTTGAATTTAACGTGCAGATTGCCGCAGCGGGCCGACCAGGTCTCAGCTTGTGCTTGTGCGCCCAGAAAAAGGCTAAACACCAAAAATTTTGAGAAGATACCAAACCGAACCATCTGCACCTCTGCGGTTACGCCACGCTCTTGTAACGCGCCACAAAAAAGGACGCAATGGCGTTGCCGGTAGTGACCGAGGAATTCGAATGTCGGAGAGGGCCAGAGCGGTTAAACAACCGCTGGAAAGGTTTCGATCTTCTCTTTTAATGATAGGGGAGAATCTAGTTAAGTTCCACGCTATTCCCTCGGTACCGATTGGAGGCGCTTCCCAGATCGGCTCCGGATAGCCTGCCATCTGCCGGACATTCTTAGAGAAACTGAGAAAATACCGAATCGTTATTCTAGCCGATCGGCGACGTAGTAAAAAAACTCCATACGTAAATTACGGGGAGACTGGTTGGTAATGGAAAGCGGGCCAGTAAGAGAATGGTTTCCGATCCAAAAGTAGCGGTAATAGCTGGTGGAAGGATCGGTGATTGCGTTTAGATTATGGTCGTTCCAGGCGAGCGCAATGGGAATATCGGGCGTTAGCTCTGGGCCTCGAAGCACGATGGCAATCACGTTCTCTGGCGGAACAATAGTGCTGATTGTTGAATGGCCCTTGAGTTCAATTGGCAACGCGATTTTTGAGTGAAGATGACAGTGGTGCCCGATGTTTGCGGCCGGAAAACCAACCAGGGGAAAGCAAAATAGGTTTGGACTCAGCTTGGGAATGGTTTGATACACCGACGCCAAAAAGGGATTGGTCTTTAGGTTAAGCTGGTCAGTTTGTTGATAGTAAATTCCCGATGAAAGCTGAAGCGAGAAAAACAAGAACAAGAGCACTCTTTTGCGAAGCCCGCTGAGTTGAGATTTTTCAATCCAATAGACTGTAAAAAGTAGCGTTACCGCAAGAATGTAATAGAAATGCCGAGAGAAAAAGAAGCCGCTTTCGGCGTTCAATAAATTGATCGGGCTAAATTGATAGCCCCGCCACTGCGAAAGCCACGGAAGCTGTTGCAGGTTTACTACCGCAAAAAAGGCGAGGGGGGCTGAGAGTGCCATCGCCCCCATCAACGTGGCTTCAGAATCGTTTTTGGTTAGGCCGTTTCGTAGAAACTGAAACGCTTTTACCTGACTCACGAAACCAAAGCCGACCAAAATAATTGCCAGGGCATAGACCAATGACGGGTGAAAATTCTCGAGGGCTCGTGCCAGCCAAAGCGCTAAAAAGCTGAACGTGGAAATTCCAATCGACAGAAAAGTAGCCATTACTTTTTGAGGGTTAAGTAGTCGTACTTCGATCAAGTTAATTTTTGTGTTTAGATAAAATACTGAAAAAACTGAAACGAAAAAAAAGACAGAAATAGTGGTCCATGCGATCTTGTGAATTTTACTTAGCCGCAAATTATTAAAGCAAAGGGCGAAGGCCGGCAGGGCCAGAAAACAGAGGGTGCTTTTTGAAAAACAGATGAGGGGAAGCAACGTGAGGTAGGCCAGGTCGTTTTTTTTTAATTCGCGGCGACAAAAATGATGAAATAGAAAAAGCGCGACAAATATCATCGAATAGCCGGCATTGAAGGGGTATTGCAGTTCAGGCCCGGTTAAAAAAAGAAAGTACAACGCAATGAATAGTCGGCTGGGCAACGATAGAAGGTCTAGTTTGGGATGGAGTAGGGTTAAAATTCCAATTGAATAATAGAGGTAAGAGATTGCTTTAAAGGCGATTGGAAATTCATTGTACAAACTAAAGACGTTCAACAGAAAATGGGAGGCGGTGCGAAGAATTAGCGGGTAATAATTGAAGTCTGGTGTGAAAAGCCCCTTAAAAAAATTGACGGTGTAACTGACATACCAATAATTGCTGCCCTCCTCGTAATTCAGCGACCGTCGATATACCGAAGTAGTAAGAAGAGAGAGTCTAAGCAGAGCCAAAAGGGTACCCGCGCCGAACCAGCAAGAAATAATCGCAAGGCTTTTTGCGGGCGTTTGAAAACCGCGTGGGTGGTTTGGCATAAAGGGCTGTAGGGGATGCAGTGGCCCAAAAAATCAATGATAGGGGAGAATCTGGTCAAGTTCCATGCTAATCCCTTAGGTCGTTAGAGAGCACATTCATGAACCCGCTTCCGATAGACCAACATCTGCCAGGCATACTTAGGGAAATGGCGAAAACGCCTAACTTCGTGCTGCAAGCTTCACCCGGGTCGGGCAAAACCACTCGGCTGCCGCCGGCGATGCTTAACTCCCCGCTCATTGGGCCGAACGAACAGGTTTGGGTGTTAGAGCCGCGCCGTCTGGCCGCCAAATGGGCGGCCCACCGTATTGCCGAAGAGGCCGGCGAAAGGGTGGGAGAGACGGTTGGTTACCAATTTCGTTGGGAAAAAGTGGTGGGACCCAAGACCCGGCTGCTTTTTCTTACCGAAGGTACCTTTTTAAAACGGCTCACCGACAACCCCACATTAAAAGGGGTAAAGGCCGTGGTGCTCGATGAATTTCACGAGCGTCACCTGCAGACCGATGTGGCGCTGGCTTGTCTGCGCTCGTTGCAAGCCACGGTGCGGTCCGATTTAAAAATTGTGATCTGCTCGGCGACCATCGACGTGGAATCGATTGTCGGGGCGTTGCTTCCCTGTGGCCGTTTAGATGTCGAGTTGCCGCGCCATCCGGTTGATACCCGTTACGTGGACAAAAAGGGGAACTTTGAAACTCAGGTGGCGTTGGCTTTTTTAGAAGTGCTGCGCAAGGGGGAGGTGACCGGCCACACGCTTATCTTCTTACCGGGCATGAGCGAGATGCGGCGAGCGGGCGAAATTTTGCAGGCTGAAATCAAATCGCCCGATTTTACCCTCCACCTTTTGCACGGTGATTTAGATCGCACTGAACAAGACGCGGCAATTCGTCCCAGCGTAAAAAAGAAAATCATTCTCTCCACCAACATCGCCGAAAGTAGTTTAACCATCGAAGGCGTCGCGCTGGTGATTGATACCGGGGTTTTCCGGCAACTTCACGAGTCACCGTGGTCGGGCATTCCCCGATTGCGCTTGCGACCGGTGAGTAAGGCCTCGGCCATTCAACGCGCTGGCCGCGCCGGCCGAACCGGGCCGGGCATCTGCTTGCGCCTTTTTTCTCGGCATGATTATGAAACCCGCCCGGCTTATGAGGTTCCCGAAATCCGCCGCGCCGACTTAGCCGAAACCTATCTGTCGTTAAAGGGCATGGGCTACCTCGATGGCGTGAAGTGGCTTGAGCCTCCTGACGACGGGCGCGTGAATGCGGCAATCCGTCTGTTATTTCTCTTGGGAGCGTTGGAAACCGAGACTCAACCCTCGCCTTTAACCCAGGTGGGCCGCGCCATGGCCGAGCTACCTCTGTCGCCTCGCTTATCGCGCGTGCTGGTTGAGGCCGAGAGTCGCGGCGTGATCGGTTCGACGATTGATCTGGTGGCTCTCTTATCGGAGGGCGAAACGCCGACGCCCAATCTTTTTAACCTCATCGGAAAAGCGCCCACTAGCTTTGGGGCCAAACGGGTGCAGCGGCAGCTGCAGGGCATTTTTCGGGTGCAGTCGAATCAGGGCGCCGGCGATGCTAACGCCGTTGGCTTTTCTTTTCTCACGGGCTTTCCCGATCGGGTGGCGAAGAGAAAATTGAACTCTACCGCTCAACGTCTGGCCCACGGAAAAAGCGAAGAGTGGCTTTTGAGCGAAGGCGGGGTGGCCTTGTGGACACCGGGCAATGAGGCGTTTGAAACCCCTTGGTTCTTGGCGTTAGAAGTGCAAGAGACCGAAAGGCAAGCCGGTACCCGCGTTCAACCAAAAATTTCGCTCATGGCACCAATCGACGAAAATTGGCTGTTTGATCTAAAGCCCTCGCGCATTAGCGAAGGGGCGCAAGTAGAATGGGATAGCGCCACCAACCGGCTGACTCAATTCTCATTTATTCGCTATAGCGTACTACCGGTGGTGGAGAGCAAAGAGCGGCCCACCCCCGGAGACGCAGCGGCAGAAGCGCTTTTGGAAAAAGGGATTGGAATCTCTAAACAGAAAGTTTTGGCTTCAACCCCGGCGGAGTGGCCCGAGTTGCTGGCTCGTTTGGGAATTAAGGCCGAGCTGGAAAATTTATTGGGCAAAGTTTCGCTGGCTTTAGAAGCGGTGCCCGATGGGCCCTTTGTCGTGGGCAGCAGCGAGCAGCTTTGGGAAACGCTTAAGCAGTCGCTGCACAATGCGGTGACCGAAAGTGCCGCCAAGGAGCTGCCTTGGGCCGACTTGCTTACCGACTGGATTTGCAAGGGCAAAGCGTATTTGCTTGAAGAGTGGGTGCCCACTTCGGTGAAGTTGTTACACGGAAAAAATGTGACCATTCATTACGAGCGCGGCAATAAACCGTGGATTGAATCAAGGTTGCAAGATTTTTTCGGAACGGGGGAGGGGCCGGCGATTTTAAAGGGGCGACTTCCGCTCACTTTGCATCTGTTGGCGCCCAATGGCCGGGCGGTGCAAGTGACTTCAGATCTCAAAGGCTTTTGGGCCCGCCATTACGCCGAAGTTCGTAAAGAACTTTCGCGTCGTTATCCGCGTCACCATTGGCCCGACAATCCGCTGATCGCGGAAAAACGAGAATGGAAAGAGCGGAAACCACGATGACCGGCGCAACTCAAATCGCCAAGGGGTTAAGCGAAACGGGAATCGCGGTGGTCGAACCCTTCTTTGCTGCGCAAGAGTGGAAACAGATTCAATTGGCGTTTACGGTTCGCCGACGGCTATTGCGCTTTAAGGCGGCGGGAGTGGGGGCGGGTAAACCGTCGTTGGATCTTGAAACCCGCCGTGACGAAACCTGCTGGATCGAGCCGAGTGATTCCGATTTAGAATTCCTGCAGACCAAATTCTCCGAAGTTCGGGTTGATTTAAATCAAAGATTATTTTTGGGGCTAAACGACCAAGAGTTCCATTTTTCGCGCTACCCCAAAGGCGCATTTTATCGCCGCCACAGCGATCGCTTTAAAGAAGATCACCGCCGCGTAGTGAGCCTGATTGTTTACCTAAACAATGAGTGGGATGAGGCCTGGGGCGGGCAGCTACGTACTTACTTAGGCGAACCCCGAGATTTTTTTCCACTTCCTAACCGCGCCATCTTCTTTATGAGCGACGAAGTGGAGCACGAAGTGCTGCCGACTTACCATGAACGCAACAGCCTTACCGGCTGGTTTCGTCGTAGCTGAGTCCTCGGTGGCGGGTGGCGACCCTTAGCCACGGCCACTAACCGCCCGGTAGTGGACGCCCCAACGTTATCGCTTTACTCTTAAACGATGCCTACCCCCTCTTCCTCAACATTCGAACCGATGTGGCTTGGCCACCTTGCCGTATGGCAACACAAAGTGGAAAAACCGCGGGCCCGGGTGCTGATGGTTCACGGCATCAGCGAGCACAGTGGCCGTCACCACAACACCTTTGAATTTATGGCGCGTCAGAACATTGAGGTGATTCGTTTCGATATGCGTGGCGCGGGCCGTAGCGGCGGCAAACGGCAGTGGTGCGACGCATTTAATGACTACGTGGAAGATGTGAACCTGGTGTTTCAATGGATCTGTCGCGAGACCTCGCCGCTGCCCTTGTTCTTATACGGGCACAGTTTAGGCGGGGCCATTGCGATTCACTTCGCCGCAGAGCGCAGTCATGAATTGGATGGCCTCATTCTCACCGCGCCCGCTTACCGCACGGGAAAAGGCATTTCTCCCGCCGTGATTTTTTTAGGCACTTGGGTGGATCGCGTGTTTCCTTCGTTTCGCCTGCCCAAGCCTATCGATATGGAGGCCATTTCGCGCGACGCCGGCGTCGTGCAAGCGTACGCCACCGACCCATTAGTCTGTCACGCCAACACCGTGCATCAGGGGGTTGAGGTATTAAAGGCCCTGGCTCAGATTCCGTCGTTGGTGACTAACATCTTGTGCCCGACGGTAATTTTGCACGGTAGCGACGATCGCGTGATCAATCCCGAAGGTAGTTTTGAGATTTTAAGTGGTTTGGGGGCTCAAGAAAAGGTGCTGCACATTTTACCGAGCGGCTACCACGAGCCGCACAATGACATTGATCAAGAAAATTTCTACCCCTACCTTGATCTGTGGTTTAAACGGCGTTTGAATTCTGAGCGGCCAATCGCCGAAATGAAATCACCGAAAAAGAAACGAAAAGCCGCTCTCGAGCGTGAACTATAGTCTGTCTACAATGAGGCGCCGCGACCGGTCCAGGTGCGATCTCTAAGGTAGTAGATGCCGAGAATCAGCGTGACCCCCGCCAATTGCGCGGCAAAGGTTTCGTAGGTGGGAAAAATCCCTAATAGTTCAAAACGTAAACTGGTGGGCAGCAAGGTCATCGGCACGACCCCCACCTCTTGAAACGCGTGCACCGCTTTGCCCAGCAAAACAATCGCCAAAACAATCATCATCCACGAAGACATCTGACACAGTTGCCGTACCGGAAGCTTTAAGCTCAACCGTGAAGCAATCACCGAAAATAGGCTCATGGTACCAAGCGCCGCCACCGCGCCTGCGCCAATGGCCCAATTCTGTTCGCTCCCCATTTCCAGGCTCAACGCCTGCAGAAAAAGCACCGACTCAAAAATTTCGCGGTAAACCGTAGTAAAAGAAAGCAGCACAAACGCCGTCATGCTTTTACGCTCGATGGCCTGGCCAACCATTTTCTCGATGAACTCTCGCCACTTTCCAATTTCGGTTTTCTGGTGCAGCCAGAAACCCATGTAGATCAAAATCACTACGGCTAGCAGGGCAACAACGCCTTCCATCCACTCGCGATCGGCCCCCGAAATAGTGATGAGGCGTCCGGCGGCGTACCAAGTGGCAAAACCGGCCACTACGGCCGTTAGCCAGCCCGCATGAATAGCGCGGGTCGCCGTTTTGGACCCGAAAGAACGGGTCACGCCCAGTACCGTCACCAGAACCAAAATTGCCTCGAGGGCTTCGCGGGTGATGATGCCAAACGAAATCAGAAACGCCATCCACGCGGTGCTCTCCTGCTTCTTGCTCTCTTCCTCGGCAGAAACAATCAAGGCGTTGGCGTCATCAATAATCATTTTGAGATCAGGCGAGCGGTTATCGATGGCTCGGCGAACATCGGCCATCTTTCTCTCTAGGCGTTCGATCATCGCCGGACTTTTGCGGCGCAGGGTGGGCTCGATGGGCTCAACGCCTTCGAGGTAGCTGGCAACGGCGCTCATCTTGGCGGCGGTCCAGTCGCCCGCCTGGGCCTGTTCGCGTGCCTGACTTAAGAGCCGGCGCGCCTCGTAATAAAACGTAGATTCGTTTAGCTCTTCGTG
>JAYSWN010000140.1:0-25750 GCA_043718025.1 Pseudomonadota bacterium | reverse complement strand
GATAGTTTTCAATGCTGGGAAGATTGCCACGGGTTCTTCGAACCCTCGCAAGGACGGAAATGGCGTTAACGCGCACCGCAGCGAACCGGACAGCAGTGTGCCCATCTACTTTTCAGCTGAAAAGGTCGCGGGCGCAACGCTTTCCAACGCCCTTTCGCTCGACCGCGTGCACCCGAAGCAGCCAGTCGACGAGATGGGCACCGGGGTCGCGCAAAGAGAGTAGCTTGCGCGTTTTGAGCTCACACCGCTTGTTCCAATTGGTTTCAAAGACCTTGGCGCCATCACCGCGCTTCAGCGGGCGAGAATGGGAAACAGTAACCAACTCGCCCCGGCAGATTTGCTCAAGCAGACGCACGAGCCGAGAAGAATGCCCAAGGGTGATCGAATGCCCGTTGGTGGCCACAAGTATCCGAAGGTGGGCCTGGTCTACTTTCCAAAGCACTAGGCTATTTTTTTTCTTCACCACGGTTACGCTGGCCTGAGCTTCGTGCGGCTTGCCGGCTGGATTTTCCGCAATTGGCCCTCCGAGCTCAAAGCCAAAGCCAGTCACCCAGCGCAAAGCCCGAGCCGCATCGGGCTTGGTCACCACTTTGGTCATCTCCTGCGATCGCAGCGCTTTGGAGCTAGCGGACATTAACTTTTCCCTAAAACGATCCGGACTCTGTTTGGGGGGCACGGCGTCCGGCCGAAAAAGCCCAAGGCTTATCATCGCCGAGAAATGGCCGGGTTGGGCTTCGGCGACGTGCCAACGGTCGGAAGGCCAATAAAACATGTCGCCCGCCCGGGCCTCTAGAACCAATGCATCTTTACGGTACTTTCGGTAATCAATATCAAGCCGCATATGAAAGTACTTAGCGGCCGGAGTAAGCCCTTCCACTTTCGAGAGAAAATAATCAAACGGCCACGTCAAAATTCTTTTTTCTCCTTTAACCACAAACGCCAGAATCTCTTGAGTGTCCTTGTGAAGTCCGGTGAAAGAGCTTGAGTAGTTACCGTAAAAAAGATCCAAAAACGCGCGCGGTACGGGAAAATCAACGCAGTGACGGGCGTCCTGAAGAAACGCGGTGATGGCGCTCCAAATGCCGGGATCAACGGCTTGAAAATGCGTGACCATCAAACCAAAGTTCTGCTTGGAGAATACGCGGGAGATGTTTTGCTCCAGCTCCGCCATGGATCCGCTTGGCTGCCGAAATAGCTCCTTAAGCGGACGGCGCGGCGCCTTTTCCGAATCGCCAACTGAAAGTAGGCAGGTGCTCCTCAGATCGCCACCTCTTACCCCGACTTCAAAGGCTTTCATGGCCTGGAGCAGCGTCTCCTCGGAGAAGGGAAAGACCTTAAACGGTTGGCCAATTACGGTGGGTACCCGTGGCAGCCAGTGCTCGGCGTAGAATTTCTTCCAAAATTGGGGATCGCGGTAACTCAAAAGCATGGTGCGTAGAAAAGGTGCCCATCCCCTTTCCGGCCGGAAAGGGGATGGGCACCTTTTCCTGGTACCCCCAACCAGATTCGAACTGGTGTCTGTACCGTGAGAGGGTACCGTCCTAGGCCTCTAGACGATGAGGGCATAGCCAAAGAAGATGACGATTTAGCATAAAACCACACCACTTCGCAAAATATTGTGGCCTTCCCCGACCCGCAATGAAGGCGTTAACACGCCCGGCAGTGACCTAAACCTCCCCCCGAGCGAAACTGTGCCCCTCACTCTTTGGGGGGGTTGGACATGCGACGGCTTTCGGCACTGCTACTTTGGTTTGGCGTTACCCAAATTCAGGCTCTCACCTACGAAGGGCTTCGGGAACTCATTGAAAGCCAGCGACTGACCCGCATCGAAGACGTCATTCCCCAGCTTCCCCCCGAATTTCACGAGCATTACACTCTCATGCACACCTCCCGCAGCCTGCAAGGGGCAAGCCCCACCGCCCCGCGCGGAATTCTGTTTGGTAAAGACGCCAAACTGGTGATCAGTTTTGGCGGGGATCCGCAATTAAATGGTTTCGACACTTTAGAGGTCATTCAGTTCCGGGCCGATCGCCGTGAGTTTGAATTTCGCCAAATTCGATTTCCGGAAGGCGACACCACCAAGACCGTCGATTTTTCACCCGCCAACCCTTCACTGTGCATGGGCTGCCATACCAATCGATTGCGGCCCAATTGGGAACGCTATCCTGAATGGCCCGGAGCCTACGGAAGCGCCGACGACAATCCGACGAACGAAGAACTCACGAACCTAAAAACGTTTAACGAAAAACACTCTTCTGGCCCACGCTATCGCTCGCTCAAAAGACTGCCGGGATCGGACGCCTCTCCCTACGAAACGCAACGCCGTGGCCGCTTGCGATTTCGACCCAACTTCAGACTCGGCTCGGCCCTCTTTGCTTATCAAGCGGACGCGCTGGCCGCCTCGCTACAAACTCATCCGCGTTACCAAAAAATTAGGCCCCTTTTCGCGATGAGCCGGCTGGCTTGCAAAGAGATGCCGGAAACACTGAAAGTAAATTTGGTAGAGATGTTTGGTGAAACCGCGGTGCAACCCCTGGCCAAATGGACTGAACCCACGCCCAGAAATGTTTTTGCCTTCTTACTGCGCGCGGTGGGTTTTAGCCCCAAAAAGTTTTCTACCGAGCTGGTGGTGCCGCCGGATGTAGAGCCTTACTTTTTCCACGGCGGCATTCCTAAAGACTTTGAAGAGCCCTACGAAAATGGCGTTCTGGAGCTCACCGACCTGGTGATGAACCGAATGCTGCGCCACTTGGCCGAAACCAATTTAGAAATAAAAGAGCATTTGGCCGAATTTCGATGGATTGAGCGCCGATTCAAGAACGACCCGTTAGATGCCGAGTTGGCAGGATCAATGGACGATATTATGCGGTTTCACAATCACGTAAAACTTAAGGGCGCCTGTGGGGCGCTGGCGCGTGAGTACCAGAAGAGTTTTTGGTAAAGTTGCTCACTTCGCCTCCTCCGCGAAGCGGCGAGGTTGGCAAAGGGCAGAGATACTTTGCGCAATGTTCCTTTTGTTGGTTTTCCGCAGTTACGCTTGTCACCAAGCCCCTGGGTACCGCCGTAGTCGGATTCCAATACCGGTATTTGCCCTCAAAAATCTCTTCAATGGCATCGAGGTACCAAATTCCATTTCGCTTGTAGACCCCCTGGCTGTTCTCTTTTTGAAATGCATTTTTGGTTAATTCTTGATCCTCATCCAGCCAGGCAAAGGCCGAAATCCCCTTTTCGAGCCCCGCAAAGAGCCCCGGCACCGCGAAGGCAATTTTTGGATCTGCTAAGTCTCGTTTCACTCGCTCAACAAAATCAGCGCTGACATTATTCTCTTTCAAATGCGCCACGTACTCTTGGTAGCCAAACATCTGATCGAAGGGCTTCGTAAAAAAGCTATCCTGAACCACCGATTCGCGGTTAATACGCTCGCCTTTTTGTAAAAATTTTTCGGGCAAGGTGCTTCCCGAGTCGTGACACGCCATGCAAGAAATCGGCGCGCTTACCGCCACCCGCATTTTTTTTATTTTATTAATCTGGCTATCGCGACGGATAAAACGCGTGCGTCGATGAATCGAAATTTGGTTAGCCTCGTCCCAGGCCAAACGTATGGAATCAAAAAAATACTGCCGCTCACTACCCGGCACGTATCGTTGACCATCGATCACTCTGGTTTTGATGCGAATTTCGTCAGGAAGGTAAAGACCATGATCGCGGCGGTTTTCTGCCCAGTGTTCGTTCACGTCGATCACTTTTTGCCCGCCACTTGGCAATTCCAAAACCAGCCGTTTCACGACGTGCAGCCCAAACCCCAAATCCGGCGAGGGGGTGTTCCCCTCCGCCGTGAACGAAGGATAAACCACTTGAACTTTATCGGCGTTTTTGGGGTCGTAAATGGCTTGAAGATCGCGGAAGGTCTGCGGCTGCACAAAGGCTTGGTAATCCAGCTCCAGCTGCTCGGCGTCTTTTCCGCGAAAGGGGCCCTTTAAATCGGCCAGCCATTTTGCCAAGGCCCCCGGCGAAAGATGCGGGGCCAGCCCACCTACTGAATCCGTCGCCCCAACGGCAACCGCACCAATTAAGGCGCAGCCTAATACCAACCCCAACAACCTACCCATCGCACGAAGCTACCGAACCATATCTTAAGCTTCAAGCCAAAGTCTTAAGGCTTTGGATTTAGGCGAGGTCTTCGATTGAGACGCCTTTAGCGTGGGGACGGGTATTCAAAACCGTGATTCCAGCGGCTTTGCATTTGTCCGCCACTTTGGCGCGCAAGGAGGGTTCGCACAGCACCAAAAGACTTCCCCCCGATGCGGCTCCGCACACCTTGGCGGCGAGCACGCCCTCTTTCTTTAAGAACAAAACAATTTCATCCAAGCGAGGGGTGTTTACTTTAAATAGCTCACGACGCACGCGCCATTCGTCGTTCAACAGTCCTCCGATAAAAGACCAATTGAGTGAGCCCGACTCCAGCTCTTGGTGCACGCCGTTAGCGATTTCACGAATAGTGGCTAAGCCCTCGGTGATTTCGGGGCGCCCTTCGATCGCTCCCTTATAAATCTCCCAGTTGCTGGCACCACTGTCGTGCGTTTCTCCGGAGAAGAGCACCATGGTTCGTAGGCTAAGCGCTTCAAACACAGATTCTGAATAAGACTCAACGGTGAGACCACCGACATCCCATTGGTAACTCTTTAATCCCCCGAACAGGGCCGCCAAATAATCTTGGTTTCCGGTGGGCACGTGTAAGTAAGCCGCTTCTACATCGCGGGCCCATTCAAGCAACTTAAGTTGCCAGCCTTGCTCGACGTAGTCGTTAAAGTACCGCGCAATGCCACGAATCAAGGCTACGCAGAGGCTCGAGCTTCCACCCAACCCACTTTTAGCGGGTGCGGCCGTTTTGTAGTGAATTTCCATGCGCACCGAGGGTAGCTCGGGCAAGCGCGCCAAATAGTTGGTGACTACCCACGATGGAAAACGGAGCCCTTGCGGCAATTTATCTATTTCGGCTCGAGAAGGAATTTTGGTGAACGTGGCCTTTTCGTTATTTGGCGACCACAGATTTACTTCGCAGCCCTTGTGCTTTTCGGTTTTAACCGTAACTTCCGCAAAAAGATCGATGGCTACGTTTACGGTTTTTGAGGCGCCAAAAAAATTGTAGAGAGGCCAGATGTCGAGGGTTCCGCCCGCTAAATCGGTTCGAGTTGGGGCAAGCACACGGTAATGCATTTTCTTCTCCGCTTTTTTTAAGGAAACTCTATCATCACTTCGCCGGGACGCACGTATCCCAACGTCTGGCGTACGGCACGCTCTTGTTCCCGCGCATCGCCCTTAATGCCCGCCACTTTTTTTTCTAAATTTTCTCGTTCCGCTTTCACTTGCACCAGACGTTCGGTCAACGCGGCATTTTCATTTTTTATGCGCCCCAAGTCGCGAAGGCCCCGGCGCGAAAAGAAAGCGGCGTAACCATTGAGTAGCAACAACGCGATGGCAAAAAACCGTAGCACTGCCGATAGGCTAATCATAATCGCTCGCTAAATGAGAATTCGGTTTTTTAGCCCCGCAGGGATTAAACCGTAAGCACTTGAATGGTATTGGTAGAGCCATGCTCCAGGCGGGGAAGTCCCGCCGTCATCACCAGTTTATCTCCAGTTCCGACCACATGCCAGGCGAGAAGCCGTTGGCCTATCGCTTCGAACACGGCCGTGCTGGCAATAAGGCTTTCCATGTCCTCAATCCATACCGCATGAACCCCCCAAAACAGGGCCGTTTGAAAGTAAGTTTCTTTACAGGAGGTGGCGGCAACTATCGGATTTGACGGGCGACATTTAGACGCTAAGAGGGCCGACTGGCCCGACTGCGTGACGATCACCATCAACTTGGCCTTAAGCACCATGGCCAGCCGAACCGAGCTCTGTAATAGCGCCATCGCCTGATGACCCGGCGCGCCAAGCACCCATTCGGCAGCAAGAATCGGCGGCGGGGCCGGTTCAATTTCCATCTCTTCAATAATTTTGCCCATCATCCGCACCGACTCGTACGGAAATTCGCCCACCGCGGTTTCATTACTGAGCATCAGCGCATCGGCACCATCGACAATCGCGTTGGCCACGTCAGAAGCTTCAGCCCTGGACGGCCGCGGCGACGACACCATCGACATCAACATCTGGGTGGCGATGATTACCGTTTTTCCCTTAAGATTGCAGCGACGGGTGATCTTTTTCTGTAGCACCGGCACGCGTTCATTGCCCACTTCCACCGCCAAGTCGCCACGCGCCACCAGCACGCCGTCGGCGGCGTCGATGATCTCATCGAGGTTGGTCAGCGCGTCGCGCTTTTCAATTTTTGCGAGGACGCGAATCAATTTATTTCGCGAAGAGATAAACTCTTTTAGGTGGCGCACCTCTTGTGCCGTTCGCACAAAGGAGAGGGCAATAAAATCAACCTGCTGGTCAACGCAAAACAGAATATCCGCGTAGTCTTTTTCGGTAATGGCACTGGCGGAAAATGAGGCCTCCGGCACGTTGATGCCCTTATTCTCTTTTACCATTCCACCGTTAGTCACCCGGCACTTTAGCAAGTTGCCTTCGCGCCCTTCGACCGAAAGATCCATTAAGCCGTCGTCGAGCAGCACGGTGTGGCCAATCGAAACGTCGCGCACAAAGTCTTTGTAGCCGCAGGTGAGCACCATTTTACCGTCGATCTCGCCGCCTTCGATGGCCTCCGACGTAAAGTAAACGGTTTGCCCTTCTTTAATGGTGACCTGTCCGCCCTTTAATTTGGCGATGCGAATCTTGGGGCCTTGCAGATCGGCCATAATCGCGATGGGCCGTTTCAGCTCTTTAGAAATCTCGCGCAGGTCTTTGATAGTACGGGTGAAACCTAGGTGGTTTCCGTGCGAAAAATTGAGCCGCGCCGCATCCATGCCCTCTTGCGCCAGCCGCATCAGCGCCGCTTTATTATCGACAGCCGGGCCAATCGTTCCAATGATCTTCGTTCGACGCAGTCTCATAGCCATAGTCCCCCCACCATAAGAATCCCAAGCGGCGATGTAAATGTTACAATTTGCGCAACGATGAAAAGCCTACTCTTTCTCTTACTTGTTCTTTCGTTCATGGCCCGGGCGGAGACCACGCCGGCCATCAAGGCCACGGCCCCCGAACCCACACCCGAAAAGGGACGCCCGCTCGAATCGGCCACCACTGAAACGGTTCAAGGCGAAATGCACGAAGAACATGAGGTCGACTCCACCTCGCGCGGCCATCACCTTTACCCCTCAAACTGGGGGCACGTCGGCCTTTTTAGAGTGCGCTCGGCCGAAAGCATGCCGGCCGGCGCGGTGTCGTTTGGTATTGGCGGCGAGTTTTACTCCATCGACAACGCCGAATTCACTCCGGGCGCCGCCAACACCATCGCCGAAATGCTGTTCGTCGGCTGGACGATTACGGATAGGTTAAGCCTCGGCGTGCAACGTCGCAATTCATCCACGACTTTTGGTAGCCCAAGCCAGCTCATCTCCTCGCTGGGAGATTTTAATTTTTCGGTGCACTATTCTATTCCGGTGACTCGTGCCGTTGCCCTGGCCCCGATTGCTGACGTATTGATTGCCAGCGACTTTAATAATCTAAGCCCGTCTGGAAGAACGGTGAGCTTAGGTCTTGGCGTAGCCGCTACGTTTAGTTTGTACCCGTCGCTAGCCTTGCCGCTTTTCCTGCACACCAATATTTTGTATCACTCTCCACAGGTGAGCTCCGGCACCTACAATCCCGCCCACTCTTTTTACGGATTTAGCCGTTTTCACACCATCACCCTGGCGTTAGGTGGCGAGTTTGACTTGGGCGACTTCATTCCCTTTTTCGAATGGAACCAAACCGTACAGGCAAATTCGGGGCTGGGCATTGGCGGCAGCCCGGCAAACTTTAGCGTGGGCCTAAGGGTCACGCCCCTCGAGAATAAGGGCTTCGCGCTACTTCTGGGCAGTGACATCGGCGTGATTCGCAATCGCGGGGCGGGAATCACCCCCGGAGTTCCCTTTACGCCGGGTTTTCAAGTCATTGGGCAAGCAAGCTACACCTTTGGTATGTCGCAGACCGAGCGCAAACACTTTAAGACTACCGCCGACGTCAACATCGTAAACCGAAAGTTTGTGCTCAACAAAAACGTCAATTTCAAGGTGGGAAAAGCGGAGCTCGAGCCATCGAGCACCGAACTACTCGATCAGATTGCCGACGTGGTGAAGAAGAATAACATCAAAAAGCTATTAATCGTGGGGCACACCGACTCTTCGCATTCGGAAGACTACAACTTAAAACTCTCAAACGATCGCGCCCACACCGTGAAAAAGTATTTGGTGGGTAAAGGGATTCTCGAAGACACGTTGCTTGCGCAAGGTTACGGAAAACGGAAACCAAAGGCGAGCAACGCTACCGAAGAGGGGCGCCAACTCAATCGGCGCGTAGAATTTTTTGTAGTAGATTGAGATCTCACTCTAACGGCGGTTAGTTCGGGACAGCTCACCGAAATAGCCCAACATCTGTTTTTCGCGATTGGCATTGTAGTCATTGACCGCAACTAGCGCATTATTGCTAACTTGGTTGCAGGTTCTTTCGCCCCGGACATTGAGGTAGGTGTTCATTGCCCCGGTGCAGGGATCAACGGCGTCGAGCTTAGTGCTGACCTTTTTTTCATGAATTAGGTCGGCGGATTGCGGCGCTAAAGGCTCCACTTCGCTCCAGACTCCGCGGGATGCGGTTTTAGGAATTCCTTGCACACGGGCGGGAGAATTTTGTGCGCTGTCGTCCGAGGGTTGGTGGCCCCCGCTATGACCGTGCCCGCCTGTTTGGGAACGAAATTCTTGGGTGGCCGCTTGCCGCTGCTGCTTCGTTTTTTCGAGCGCCAAGCACTCGTGATAACGGTTAATAATTTCTTGCGGATTGGGTTGGGCTTGGCCGACGGAGCTACGAAAGCCCTGCTCGTAATCGGTATAACAGATGTCGGCGAAGGATAAGCTCCCCCACAACATCGTTACTAAACCCAGTTTTAGCCACCCGGTGCGCATGAGGCGGTCCGCTCCTGCCTCTTTAGAATGCAAGGAAAACGCCGAAATCTAAAGAGAATACACCTTGGTCTACAGGCTCAAGGCCGGGCGCCCACTACCAGAATACGCCACAATTTCCGCCCAAGAACGCAACACTGTCTACCTTTTCACCTCTATTTAGCCTTGAACATCGGCTTGTAGATTTCGCAATTTTTCCACATTAAAAAACTTTGAATCACCAACATCGCAATCGCAATGACCACGTTGTCCGGTGCCAAAGCGAGGTGGAAGAAAAGAATATTTAGCGTAATGGGCATTAGGATAACGAGTGAGAGTGGCACAAAAAAACCCGTGAGTAACAGCAAACCACCGATCACTTCGGTGCCCTTTAAAAAGGGAAAAAAATATCCGCTTTGGGCCAAGCCCATCATAAACGCCCCGGCTTTCTCGGGCATCGGCGGCATCGGGATGAAGTTAAAAAAACCGTTTAACCCAAAAACGAAATAGACCAGTCCCAATAAAACCCGTCCGACGATTACCGAGTATTTCATGATTCCCCCAAAGTGGTTGGTACAACAAGTTGCTGGCTAAAATCATATCATTCAGCGTCGATAACGAACGAATTTTCTTTGAGCTCTTTAAGCTTTTTCAGCGCAAAAGCGAAACGCGCGCTGAAAAGCCCGGCTACCATTTGCCGCTGATTTTGGGATAGGTCGTCGGGCGGAAATAGCTGATCAAAAAGCGTCGTCACTCTCTTTAGTAGTTGAGCTTGGAGATCAAGTAACCGGGCTTCGGCCTCTTTATCCGCTTGCCGAAAATGGGTGGCGCTCTTTTTCAGATCTATAAAACGCAGCCGTTGAACCACCATGGCTTTCCAGATCGCGCGGTCCATGACTTGATTCGATTCCATCCCATCGTCGCTTCCGCGTAAAATTAGGTTCCGGCTAATCAGTAGTGAGCTTTCGGGATAGGTAAGGCGTTCGATCAAATTGGCGTCCCACAAATCAAAACCTGAATTCTTGTAACGGTTTTTTAACTGATTGGTAATCGCCGCCCGTTCCCAAGCGTAATGTTCAACCAGTGACTGACGATTCATATCAGCCTCTTGCATCGCGGCTTCGCGAGCTAATCCTAGCGCTTCAAAGCGCTGCACCGTTTTGATGTAGTCTTTGAGATGGGTGATTTCGTGGACCGCAAATTCTTCCTTTAGGTTTACCCCCAAGACCAAAACGGGATCTCCCCCCGGGGTATAGAAGGCCCCGGCTTCATTCATTCGCTCGGCGGCGCGTTGGTAAAAGGGCGTCAATTCGAGCGCTTCAGTGCGCACCACAATAACCTGCACGCCGTACTGGGCGGCCAACGTTAACGCCTCATTTAAGAGGGGGCTCTTCCCCATTGTGAGAGTGCCCACCCGAATCGTAAGTAGCGAGCGGTTGGAAAGGCTGTGAATAGGCTCGGTCTCTTCGTAAACAGAGAACGGATTTCCCAGAAGACCGGCACACTTGAGAACCTCTGCGAACGACGCCCCCGGTATAAATAGAGAAACTAGAAAACTAAATCCCCAAAACCGCATCCATTCCCCCGCCGCCAAAAGCCCTTACCTAGAGGGCTAACAGGGCTGACGCCGAGCGGTCTAATGATTCTTTTGTTAACGCACAGAGTCTCATCAAGCCAAAGGGCTTAGAAGACTGCTGCGTCGAATGTTGGCCGCCAGTAATTATATTTTCCTTCAATTCTTTAACGGCGGTGAAAGAGCCGGTCGAGCTCAAATTCGACGTTTGAATGGCCCAGCGCTATCATTTATGGTCACTCACTTTCGACGGAGAGCGCGTTTTGAAAACGTGGATTGCCAATCAAATCAACCGCGCCTTTGACCTCGTGTGGGGCATCAACACCTCGCAGGTAAGACTGGCGGGTGAGTTGGGCTACCTAAACACCGATAATCATTTTTATTTGGCAACGCCATGGCTTGGGCTCATCAAGCTGTTGCGTCGTTGTCCTATCAATGACCAGGCAGTGTTTTTGGACGTGGGCTGCGGGTCGGGTCGGCCCCTTTTTTTAGCGCTGCTGTTTCCATTCAGGAAAACCATTGGGCTCGAAAAGTCTGCCGAATTGTGCGCGGAGGCGGAACAAAACAAGCGCTCGCCCCTAGTAATTTGGCTAAGGGGAAAAGATCGGGTTGAGGTGGTTTGCGCCGACGTAGCCGATTACAACGTGCCGGCCGAAGTGACTCACCTATATATGGCCTGCCCCTTCGGACAAAAAACCACGGACCATTTTTTTGAAAGGCTGGCCTCGTCGCCGTGGAACAGGGCGGTTCGGTACGTCATCGCCTTTAACGCCGTTCACACCCAAGCCTTGCCTCGCTACTTTTTTTCGGAGCTGACCTGGGAATCGGGAGAGGGTTGGTACCGGATTTATCGCATAACGAAGCGTTAACCGTTTCGCGCGAAAGCCGGTAAAGCTCCTGGCCAAAGTGCCCACTAAAACGAGCAAGTAGCCAACTATTCTGCCGTATCGCCCGCAGATTTTCCGTGGGTTGTGTGCGTAACTTGATGAGAATTCGGGTAGCGATTAATCGGACTTGGTAAGTGCGGCCCCAAACCGCGACTTTGCGCAGTTGTTTTAAGTAAAAGAGCGTTTCGGGGGTGAGTGCAAGCACGCCATTTTGCTTTTCACTTTTGAGTAAATAGTCGCCTAGCCGTTCTATCGTGGGCTTCCAAAAAACCAGATAACGTCGCTGCAGGTGCAGGCCCATAAAATAACTGGAAAAGAGGCGGTAGCTTCCGTAGAAGAGATTTTCAAATACGCGCTGCCGCAGGTTTTGGCTCACCAGCGGTAATAGATTTTTCATCGCCTTAAATACAAATTCGTTTTCGGGCTCTTTTCCCATTAGAGTCATCGCAGCATGCCAATATAGCGACTTATCCGCCTTCCAGTCGAGCCCCTGCAATGTCTTCAGTAAAATGTTCTTCGCTTGATCCTGGTCCAAAACGGGCTTCAGCAACGTGAGCACCTCCGTGCCAAAGGCGGTACCCTCCGAAACTAGCGTCGAGCGAAAGTAACGCGCAATTTCTCGGCGCGGCACGGAGCAGACTAGGGCCATTTCCGTGGCCTTGTCGTCCATCTTAAAATCACGTGCGAGCTCGCGCTGGCCCAAAATGAAAGTGGGCGTATCGTAAATGAGTTCGAGCGTCTTATAATTGTTAAAGGTCCAACTATCTCCCACCGCCAGACCCTGCCAGCCGGCGGGCCTTTGCTTTTCCCATTCCCGTAGCCAGCCCTCGTAGACGCTGGCCGGTTGAAGTTCGCTATGCTCCCTAATTAAAATACGGTTGTCGGCAACGGACGAAAAGAAGTCTACGCCGCCCCATTTTTTTTAGTGACCTTGTGAAGTAAAGGCACGATTTGCGCGAACCCCTTGTAAGAAGGCTCGGCGCGGTACCCTTCCGTATAATGCTGAAAAATGTGAAAGGTTTGGCTTTCGCGAATGGCGCTTAAGCCCCAACGCTGCGGAGTGGTGCTGGCCTCATAACTTAGCGCCCCGCCCACGCAGTCAGATACCGAGCCACCCTTCCAGATGCCGTGAAATCGCCGGCTCAAGGGGCGAAACTCGTAAGTCAGAAAGGGATGGCGGGTAGTCGGCGACTGTTTGCTCTCATCCTTGCCGGCATAGGTGAAGATGGTCTGAAGCCTCAAGAGCCAAGCTGTCTTGGGGATAAGACGGCGAATTACAGTGAGCAGCACCGAAGATTCTTCGAAAGGAATAAAGTCAGCCGTATGGGTATCGAGAAGGGAAAAAAAGCTCAAAACGACATCAGCATCACAATTAAGGAGAATGTTCTGGTTTTTTTCCTGGTTGAGAAACTGCACTAATAACTCGGACGCCAGATCTTTGTTTTGCGGCGCCTCATGCATGCGCCGGAAGAATTGGCCGCGGCACAACCGCTCATCCTCTTCGTTGCGACAGGCCGCTATCCGCTTCTCAAATTGTTCCGTTTCTTCCCGAATAAACTCTAAAGTCGCGGCGCGGTTTGCGCGCTGGGCCATGGCCTTAAGCGAGTGAACCCATTGCCCGTAGTATTTCAGCCAGCCGGGGTAATCCATTACTCGATCGAAGTTTTTGAGGTTTCCCTCAATCCAAATTGGCTCGCCCAAGTGGCTAGTTTCCCAGAGCCTCTCGCCGATATCAGGATGCTGCGAAACCACGCTCCTCAGCTGCGCTAGCAGCACGTCGAAAGATTTGGGGGGGAATTGAGAGAGTTGGTAGAAACGGGTTAGATCTTGATAGTAGGCGGCAATGCGGGCGGGGCTCTCCAGCCATGCTGCAACGCCGGTGAGGCCGAGCAGCGACGACTCCAGAATATCGCCATCGATTTGGGTTTTTCTTTGAAGTCTCATAGTAAGGAAGACTCGGAACCTGCCTACAGAGCAGCCCGTAAACTCATCGGAAGAAGAGGGACAAAAGTAAAATCAACAAAAGTAAAATCATTGCCAATACCCGGCGTAGCCATGGCGAGCAAAAACCTTCAGTCTCCATAGCAACACCGCCTCGCGGATCCGCTACGACGCAGGGTCGCGCTTTGTACCGCGCATCAACGTGGAAGAGGCGAAGCGGTGGACGCAACGACCAATGAGCCAACTACAATCGCTGCATCCATTTTTCCAATTCGGTCCAATACATTTTGCTATTAGGCCTAACAAGATATTCCACCTTGGAATAATCCACACGCAAAGTTCCATATAGGACTTTGGCCTCGGCGATCTCCGTGCGCAGCTCGTAAGCGTTTAAGCCGTAGCGAGCTTTTTCGCGGATATCAGCCAACTTTTTATCGAGCTCGTCGTGTGAGTTTGCAATCGTATTGAACACCACATTCCCCGCATCGCCGTTGTGGCTAACAATGAACCACTCCACATTGGCTGACGCTTGCCTAACATTGGCGGTTAGCGCTTCAAATTTGCCTTTGAATTGAGGATCGTTTCCGCTCCAGCCGCCCCATTCGTCCCCCCCGCCACCCTGTCGGGGAACCAAACCAAAGCAAAGGTTCCGGTAATAAATACCGTTTATAGTTCCGGCGTGGAATTTATATTGGCTGTAGCCTGCGTTGCCGGCGATTTGCGCGCAGTGCTGCGCACTGGTTGCCCGGCCAAGGCAAGTGTCCTGCCCCCCCTGACTGGAAGAGGAAAAGCTCAAGCCCACTGAAATAACTAACCAAGCGAACGACATTAATTTCATAAAAAATCTCCTTAGGTATAACGATTAGAAAATTACGACCGCTCAGTCCACGTTGGTGCGTGTGTTTAAAGGGCGCTACGGATGGGGCAAAGGTGGCCGGAAAGAATAATAATTTCGGGTTCTTTGGAATTTTGCGGGTAGCACTTGTGAAAGATGACGTTTCACGACCCCTTCGACCTTGTAGGGGGGCTAGCCAAGCGAACTAAATCACCAGGAACTATAAAATCTTTTTCAGTATTTTATCGACGGTGGGAGAGCTTACCTGATCGAGCCAGCTCAATGCCCCAAACAAGGGGTGCACTTTTTTCTTGGCCTTACCTTGCGCCATTGCCAGCAACTGCGCGGCGATGTCTTCGGGAATCTTCACCATCTTCTTTTCGGGCCGGGTGCCCTTGGCCAGTTTGGTGTTCACCGGGCCGGGAAAAATGGTTGAAACCGAAATCCCCTGCTTTTGTAACTCTCGATCCAGCGCGCTACTAAAACCCGCCACCGCAAACTTAGTAGCCGAATAGGCCGCCATCGAAGGAAATCCCCACAGCCCGGCGATCGAACTCACGTTAATAATTCGAGCGCCCCCCATGCCAACGCCTTTGCGCAGAGCCGGCAAAAGGTAACGAGACGTAGCAATCACCCCACGCACATTGACGTGTAGCATTTCGTCGATCTTTTCGGTGGATGCCTTTTCAAGCGGGGCGTAGTCAAATGCGCCCGCATTATTAATCAGCACATTGACGTGCGGCCAATCGGCCTCAATTTTCTTGGCGATGGCCTCCACACTGGTCCAGCTCGATACGTCGCCGGCGTAGGCCTTAAACTCCCCCGCTGGGTTTTGGCCCTTCAACGATTCTACCAATGAAGTTAGCAAGGCTTCTCGCCGTGCAATCACCGCGAGGCAATACCCGTGCTTGGCAAAAAGTTCCGCCGTAGCCCGGCCAATGCCTGAGCTAGCCCCCGTGATGACCGCGACCTTGGCCACTTACCCTTCCCCGCCTTTCGCGCCGGGATAGACCATGGAAGAAACATCGAGCAGCTTCTTTAGCTCTTCGTCACTTAAGGCGGTGGCAGTTTTGGCCACCTCGCGTACCGTCTTTCCTTCTTTGTAAGCCTGCTTGGCGATGTCGGCCGCCTTATCGTAGCCGACTACCGGGGCTAGCGGCGTCGCCAGCATCAAGCTGCGCTCTACCGTTTCGGCAATGCGGGTTAAATTGGCCTCAATGCCGCGTACGCATTTTTCTTCGAACACGTCGACCGCGCTGGCCAAAAACTGAATGGACTGCAGCAGGTTGTGCGCAATCACCGGCATCATCACGTTTAATTCAAAATTACCGGCGGCGC
Organism: Pseudomonadota bacterium; assembly: GCA_043718025.1. Lineage (GTDB taxonomy): Bacteria > Bdellovibrionota > FAC87 > UBA2466 > UBA2466 > JBGSST01. Next base: position 10,154 of record JAYSWN010000140.1, on the reverse strand, counting down.
CGCCCCAGGTGACCGCGGCATCGTTGCCGATGACCTGCGCGCAGACCTGTAACAAGGCTTCGGGAATTACCGGATTTACTTTACCCGGCATGATGCTGCTACCCGGCTGCACGGCCGGTAAATTGATTTCGGAAATGCCGCAACGGGGGCCCGATCCGAGCCAGCGGAGGTCGTTGGCGATCTTGGTCAACGACACCGCGGCGGTGCGGAGCGATCCGCTTAGCTCCACGCACGCGTCTTTTGAAGCCTGTGCCTCAAAATGGTTGTCGGTTTCGCGAAACGCCATGCCCAACTTCTTAGCCAGCTTTTCAGATACTTTTTTACCAAACTGCGCATCGGTATTGATCCCGGTGCCCACGGCGGTTCCGCCCACCGCCAGCTCCAAAACGCCATCTAGGGATTTAGTGATTCGCGCTTGCGCTTTTTGCACCTGCGCGGCGTAGCCGCCAAACTCTTGGCCCAACAACACCGGCGTGGCGTCCTGCAAATGGGTGCGGCCCGTCTTCACAATCTTAGAAAACTCCTGCGCCTTTTGTTCCAAAGTTTTTTGCAACCGGGCAAGCGCCGGTAGTAAACGCTCTTTCACGCCAACCGCCGCCGCTACGTGAATAGCGGTAGGAATAATGTCGTTAGACGACTGCCCCATGTTCACGTGGTCGTTAGGGTGCACCGGTTTTTTACTGCCGATGGGCGACCCCACCGAAAGATTGGCGAGGTTCGACGCTACCTCATTAAAATTCATGTTGGTGCTGGTGGCACTGCCGGTCTGGAAAATATCCAGCACGAACTGTGAGTCGTGGCCCCCCTCGGCAATGTCGCCGCAGGCTTTTACGATCGAGTCGCACAGCTTAGCGTCCAACTTACCCAGCTCTTTATTCACTTCGGCGCAGCTGGCTTTAATGTGGGCGAGCATGCGGATGTAATCGCGACTGAAGCGCAAACCGCTAATCGGAAAGTTCTCTACCGCCCGTTGGGTAGTGGCACCGTAAAGCGCGGTGGCGGGAACTCTCATCTCTCCCATTGAGTCTTTCTCTAAACGAGTCTGCTCTGGCATGCCGTATCTCCTCAATCATTAAGCTCTAAAAAGTGCCCGAACTTTAACCACCGGAACCGCCGATGCCAAGCCCTTGCCCCGGCCCCCTCCCCCCTTTATGATGCCGCCCGCTGTTTAGAGGCCTCGATTTTTTCAGCGACACCATGACCCGCCCCACCAAAGCCATGCGCCAAGCCATGGCCGACGCCGAAGTGGGCGACGAGCAAGAGGGTGAAGACCCCACTACCCTAAAGCTGGAACACAAGATGGCCGAACTTCTGGGGCTAGAAGACGCCTTTTTCTTTCCCACCGCCACCATGGCCAACCAGATTGCCATTCAGATTCACTGCCGGCCCGGCGAAGAGGTGCTAGGGGCCTCCGCCGCCCACATCTTTTGGGCTGAAGCGGGCGGACCCGCGGTGCACGCCCGGGCGATGGCCAAGACCATCCCCAGCCCTTCCGGAATTTTTTCGGGCCAAGAGCTCAAAGCGGCCATCACCACCGCCAAAAGCCCGCACTTTCCAATTTCGCGCCTTCTCGTCGTCGAGAATACCTCGAATTTAGGGGGCGGTTTGGCCTGGCCGCTGACTGCCCTAGATGAGGTGACCCACACCGCCAAAAACATGGGGCTCAAGCTTCACCTAGATGGCAGCCGCCTGTTCAACGCCGCCGTCGCCACCAAAGTGCCCGCAAAACGGCTGGCGCAGGCATTTGATTCAGTGACCATCTGCTTTAGCAAAGGGTTGGGCTGTCCGATGGGCGCCATTCTGGCGTTTCCCAAACCAGAGCACGACCAGGTACGCCTGCTCAAGCAACGGATGGGCGGGGCCCTTCGCCAAAGTGGCATCATTTCGGCCGGTGTGTTGTATGCGCTCGAAAATCACTTAGAGCGGCTTGAAGACGATCACCAAAACGCCCGCCTGCTGCAGCAAGAGCTAAAAAAATTAGAAAACGGAATTCGGGTCGAAGAATCACCCCAGGGCACCAACATGGTGTTCTTTCACTGGACACACCCCAAAGTTTCTACCGAATCTTTTTTACAAGCTTGCGAAAAGAAGGGGGTTCGGTTTTCTTGGATGGGTGACTCCAGAATTCGGGCCGTGACTCACCTTGATTTGGGACGAAGCGACATTTTAAGGGCGGCCCAGATCGTGGGCGAAGTTTTGAATGATGGCTAAGCCAAAAGGCTGGCCAAGTTGGCAACAGTTTGAAAAAGGACCTCAGCGGTAATGGAAAATTGGAAAGAAAAGTTACGCAGTCAGTTGCCCCTCTTATACCTAATCGTGGCGTTGCTCGCCTTGCGTTGGACAATTGTTGAGCCCTACGTGGTGCCTACCGGTTCGATGGAGCCCACATTAAAACCGGGTGACCGGCTTTACGCTTTGAAGTGCGCGTACGACATCCGTTTTCCTTTTACCGACACCGTGCTCATCAAACTGCGCGACGTGAAAAAGGGCGACATCATTTTATTTCGAGCCCCGGCTGATCCGGCCATCACCTACGTGAAACGGGCGGTGGCAGTGGCGGGGGATCGCCTGGCGGTTCGCGGCGGAAAACTCTATGTAAATGGCCAGCCCGTGCCCATTGAACTGACCACCAACCGCGAAGTGCTTTACGACATTGAGCGGAATGAAGATAAGACCCTCTTCGTTGAGAATCTCAATGGCGTGAAACACAACGTAATTTTGGACGACGGCCGGCCGATGAACCGCGAGTTTCCCTACAGTCCCGATCTCGACGGCATCACCGTTCCGCCTGATTCAGTTTTTGCCGTGGGCGACAACCGCGACAATTCTCACGACAGTCGGGCCTGGGGCTTTGTGCCCATTGAAAACTTAAAGGGGCGGGCCATGTTCATTTGGTTTTCGAGCCTAGACTGGCGCGTGCGCCCAGAGCGAATCGGAACCATTCTGCAGTGAAAACTAAGCGTGGGAAAATCTAATGGCAGATTTTACCCACTTGCACGTCCATACTGCGTTTAGTCTTTTAGACAGTGCCCTGCGCTTGGACGACCTGGTGGAAGCCGCCGCCGCCGACCAGATGGAAGCCGTGGCGATCACCGATCATGGCAACCTCTTTGGCGCCCTCGATTTTTACACCAAGGCTAAAGACGTTGGCGTAAAGCCAATCATCGGCTGCGAAGTTTATATGGCACCGGGTAGCCGCCTAATGCGCGCCACCCACGGCAGCGACGATGCTGAGCTGGCTCCCTACTCCACGTTCCGAAACGGCATGCACCATCTGGTGTTGTTGTGCCAAAACGAAGTGGGCTACCAAAACCTTTGCCATCTGGTGAGCTCGGCCTACCTCGAAGGTTTTTACTACCGGCCCCGCATCGATAAAGAGATCCTCGCCAAACATAGCGAAGGGCTGATTGCCACCTCTGCCTGTTTAAAGAGTGAGCTTGCGCACCTTTGTCTGATGGGCGACATGGATCGCGCAAAAGAGGCCGCCAAGTGGTACCGCGACACTTTTGCGGGCCGCTTCTATTTGGAGATGCAACAAAACGGTTTGCCTCAGCAGATGATGGTGAATAACCGCTACCAAGAGCTCTCAAAAGATTTAGGCATCCCCCTGATTGCCACCGCCGACGTGCATTACCTGCGCAAAGAAGACGCCTTTAACCAAGAAGTGTTGATGGCGATTCAAACCGGCCGGGTACTTCAAGACTTGTCGCCTTCGTCAGTGAGATCAGACGAATTTTACTTCAAGTCTCAGGCGGTGATTAAAGAAGAGTTTTCGTTTTGTCCCGAAGCGATTTCCAACACCATGGAGATCACCCGCCAGTGCAATTTCGATTTTAAGTTTACCGATGATTCGGGACGAAAAATTTATCACTACCCGAATTTCGTTCCGCCCGGCGGCAAAACGCCCGTAGATCACATTAACGAATTGTCGATGCAAGGTTTGCAGAAACGCTGGGACGACGCCGTAGAATTGGGCCGTGCGCCGTGGACCGAAGAAGAAAAACGGAAGTACATTGCCCGTCTCGACCGCGAGCTTAAGGTCATTAACGAGATGGGCTTCACCGGTTATTTTTTAATCGTGGCCGATTTTATTACGTACGCCAAGGCCAACGACATTCCCGTAGGCCCCGGTCGAGGCTCTGGCGCGGGCAGCATCGTGGCCTATGCGCTCAGAATTACCGATTTAGATCCGATCGAGCACGGGTTGCTGTTCGAACGTTTTTTAAATCCCGAGCGGATTTCGCTTCCCGACTTTGACGTCGATTTTTGTATGGACAAGCGTGGTCAAATCATCGACTACGTGGTGCAAAAATATGGCAAAGAGTGCGTCGCCCAGATCATTACCTTTGGAAAACTGCAGGCCCGGGGAGTCATTCGCGACGTGGGCCGGGTATTTGGCATGCTCCCCATCGATGTGGGTAAAATAGCCACCCTGGTTCCCGAAACCCTCAACATCACTTTAGATGAGGCGTACGCGGCAGAGTCACGACTGCGCGACCTGGTCGAAAAAGATCCAAAAATTCATCACCTGTTTCAAACCTGCCGCGCTCTCGAGGGGCTTTACCGCCATGCTTCGATACACGCCGCGGGCCTGGTGATCTCAAACCGGCCCATGGTCGAGCACTGCCCTCTTTATAAGGGAAAAAATAACGAGCTGGTGATCCAGTTCGACATGAATAACGCCGACAAAATTGGCCTTATCAAATTCGATTTTCTGGGCTTAAAAACCCTTACCTTTTTGCGGCGCGCCGAAATCTTGATTCAAGAGCGCCACCCCGACAACCAGTTCGCCCTCTTTAAAATTCCCCTGACCGACAAAAAGATGTTCGAGATGCTGGGGCGCGGCGACACGGCCGGTATTTTCCAGCTAGAAAGTTCGGGGATGCAAGACTTAACCCGAAAAGTTAAGCCCGACGCCTTTGGCGATATTGTCGCAATCACTGCGATTTACCGACCCGGCCCACTAGAAAGCGGCATGGTCGATGATTTTATTGCCCGCAAGCATGGTCACACCCCGGTAGTTTACGATTTTGAAGAGCTGCGACCGATTCTAAACGAGACGTACGGCGTGATCGTGTACCAAGAGCAAGTTCAGCAGATCGCCATGCGGCTGGCCAGTTATACCGCCGGCGGCGCCGACTTGCTTCGTCGCGCCATGGGAAAAAAGAAGCCGGAAGAGATGGCCAAGCAAAAGTCCATCTTCATGGAAGGCGGCGCCAAGAATAACTTCGAAGTCGGCAAGACCGAAAAAGTTTTCGATCTGATGGCCAAATTCGCCGGTTACGGTTTTAATAAATCGCACGCCGCCGCCTATTCGGTGGTAACGGTGCATACCGCGTTCATCAAAGCGCATTATCAGCCCGAATTTTTTGCCGCCCTGCTTTCGATCGAGAGTGAGAACACCGACAAGATCACCAAGTATATTGTCGACGCGAGAAAACACGGCATCCGCGTATTGCAGCCCGACATTAACGAATCGCTTTTGGATTTTACCATCGTTAACGATCAAACCATCCGCTTTGGATTTGGCGCCATCAAAGGCGTGGGTGAGATGGCGATTCTCACCGTTATTGAGTCGCGCAAAAAAGACGGCCCCTTTACCGACGTTTTCGATCTTTGCGCCCGTTGCAATTCGCGCACGGTAAATAAGCGCGTGCTCGAAGCGTTTACCAAAGCCGGCGTATTCGATAGTTTTGGCCACAACCGCGCCTCGATCTTTAAGGCTTTAGATAGCGCTCTCGAAATGGGTTCGGCGCTACAAAAAACGCACGATGAAAACCAAGAGTCCTTCTTTGACCTCATGGATGAAGACGTGTCGTTTAAAGAACGTACGGTCAGCTATCCCAATGAGCCGCCGTGGCCCCGCCAAGAAGAGTTAAAATACGAAAAAGAGACCACCGGCTTTTTCATGACCGGCCACCCGCTCGACTCGTTTAGCGGCGAGCTTGAACGCTACACCACCACTAATTTAAGTGAACTCGAAAAAGTGAACTCTCCACGGGAAGTGCGTATCGGCGTTGAAGTGCTGGGGATGCGCGAAATTTTTACCAAGCGCGGCGACCGCATGGCCTTTGTCAATTTTGGTGATCAATTCGGTGAAATGGAAGCGGTGATCTTCTCCGACGTCTTTTTGGAGGGCGAGGCTACGCTAAAATCGGGCGAGCCGGTATGGATTCGCGCCAATCTAGAGATTAATGAAAATGGAAAGAAGCTGCTCTTATCCAAAAAGAGCAATTCGCTAATTCTGCCGTTACGCTACGCGTTTGAAACCATGGGGCGCGAGGTTCATATTGAACTCAACGCCAAAGATAAATCGCTTTCCCCAGAAATTTTTAAGGGATTGAGCGAGTTTTTGAGTCGTGAAAACAAAAAGGATGGCATTCCCGTCTTAGTTCATGTGAACTTTGATAACGCGCAGGAAACCGTCTTAAGGCTGCCCCAGCGGGTGGCCGCTAAGCGCGAAATGCTCGAAGGCCTACAAGTCTTACTCAAAGACCAAGGAGCTGTCGTTGAAGTGCGTTAAATTTTTCTTTTTAGCCCTGCTGTTAAACCACTACGCCTTCGCGGAAGGGGTATCCTTTACGGTCTCTTCCAAAGACCTACCGCCGCCCGAAGAGACCAAGGTCGCCCCTAAAAAGGGCGTTACCGCCCCCGAAGGTGAGGAAGAGAGCGACGGCCCAACCGATTTGACCGCGCGTTTAAAGCACCAAGCCGTAATCAACTATTTGCAGGAGCATTTAGGCAGCCGCTATCCAAAGTACGCCGAGAAGGTGACTTCGGGTTTCGCCGAGAAATATATTTTGGAGTATAAAATTTCACGCCCCGCCAGCGAGAAAAATACGGTAATTCTTTCCGGATCACTTGATAGCGACTCACTTAAGCGGTGGCTACGCCGGTTTGAAGTGAGAAGCCAGGGCGCCTCGGGCCTAACGCCGATGGTCATCATCTCTTCAGAGCCCGCTACGTATCGCGCCCAAGAGACTGCCACGGCGGTTCGCAGCGGCATCGCCGAAGTTTTTTACGCGCAGCTCCAACTGAGTCTTAATAAACTGAATGCAACCGCGACACCTTTTCAAGGCACCGGCCTGTCGACGCCAACCCCCCCTCGCACCGAGGCTGAAATCCGCTCGCTCGCCGAAGCGGGCCAAACCCGCAATGCCAACTCGGCCGTGTGGATCCATTTTTCACAATGCCCCTCGTGTGGCGGCAGCCGCGCCGACCTGCTTTTCTACTATTTTCCGCAAAACCGTTTGGCGCTGGGTAAGTCTGAAGACCTGCCGTTTGATTTCCGTGAAGGAGCAAACTCAGAGCGCTCTAAAAAAGCCGCCCACGCCGCAATGCAAGAGTTCACCGGCGGTTTGAACGAACTGGTCGAACAAGGCACCCTATTCAGCAGCGTTCACGCCCTGGTGGTGGATGGGTTGGACTCATTGCGCGCCTTTAAGCAACTGGACAACGGCTTGTCGCGTTTAGATTTCGTCACCCGGGTGGTGCTTAAAAAGACTGAACCCTCGCGCGTAGAATACGAGATCTTAAGCGGACTGAGCAGCGAGGAGCTGATGCAACGCCTTCAAAAAAATTCGTTCGCGGGCTTTAAGCTAAAAGAGGGCAGCACTTCGGGAAGCGCCGTACAGCTGCGCTTTGCTAAAGGCGGCTAAACCCCACACACCCCGCTTAAGCCTGAAAAGCCTTTCCAAGCTCGGCATTCCTGACTAGGCTTCCGGTTTTACTCAACTTTTAGGAGCGTTCATGAGCGACAAGCCAAATTCATCTCTGCCCATGCCCCTTATCATTGCCGCCGTGGTCGGCGGTTTAGCCTTGGGCGTAGTCGGCACCCTGTTGGTGGGCGGATCAACAAGAACCGGCGGCGGGACCGATCCGGTGGTGGCCGAATATAACGGCAAGCCAGTGAAAGCGTCCGAAGCCTTCACTACGGTTAAAACCCGTCTTTTTGATTTAGAAGAAGAGGCTTACCGTACCAAAGAGACCGCAATTAACGAATTCGTTGAGCAGAGGCTTTTAGAAAATGAAGCCAAAGCGAAAAACCTACCCGTCGATCAGCTTCTTGAAAAAGAGGCCGGGGGGGTGGTTAGCAGCGTTGAAGACAAGGAGATCGATAGCTTCTTGAGTGCCAAAGGGCTGTCACTTAAGGATCCGCGCATCCGCAAAGAAGATGTTCGCGACTACTTGAAGTACAAAAAGAAGTTTGAAAAACGCCAAGGCTACGTGGCAACGCTTCGTCAAAATGCCAAGGTAAAAATGTTCGTTAAAGAGCCTGAGTCGCCAAAAGTGTCGGTGGCCGTTGCCGGTTATCCAACCTGGGGAAACCCAAAGGCACCGGTAACGATCGTAGAATTTTCTGATTACCAGTGCCCTTTCTGCTCCCGCGCGGTTCCGGTGTTGGAACGGATCAAAAAAGAGTACGGTCCCGACAAAGTAAAAATCGTTTTCCGCGACATGCCCTTACCGTCGCACAACCGCGCGCCGGCCGCTTCGATGGCCGCTCACTGCGCCAATGATCAAGGAAAGTTCTGGGAAATGCATGACATGCTGTTTGATAATCAAGCCAAACTCGAAGATGCGGATCTAAAATCTTACGCCAAGAAACTTACCTTGGACGAAAAGAAATTCGCGGAGTGCTTCGACAGCAAGAAACATCTGCCCCTCATTGAAAAGAGCCGCAGCGAGGCCGAAACCCTCGGAATTCAAGCTACGCCCTCTTTCGTGATCAACGGCGTAATGATTCAAGGGGCGCAGCCATTTGAAAAATTCAAAGAAAAGATCGATCGCGCCGGTCGAGGCTAATTCATCGCTTCCGCTGGAATCGAATTAAAAAGCCCGGCTCTCTGAGCCGGGCTTTTCATTTTAACCCATAAATTAGAACCGCCAGCGCTTTCCTCCTACTGCCGCCCCTGAGGGGTGAGTTATAATTCGACGCATGACAAATCAATCTAGGGTCAGGGAAAAGCTTTTCCGCGTATTAACACCAGAAGCACTTCTCTATGCGCTGGCGGCCTTGGCAACTGGCATTCTTTTTCTACGCCCCTACTACGGAAGAGGTTTTGGCGAAGAGGCTTTCTTTTACGCCGTAGCCCACCGCTTTTATTTGGGGGACCGGCTGTTTATTGACGAATTGAATCCTTGCCAAACCACGGCTCTTTTTTTCTATCCGCTCCATTGGCTAAAACAGATCATTTTGCCTGGCACCGTCGGACTTGTCTTGTTCCAGAGATCGGTAGCCGCAGTCTCAGTTGTTGGGTTTGCGGCAATTGTCAGTTACTACTTTCAAAGATTGACTGCGACTAAATTGGTTTCCGTGACGGCGTTTGCTTTTGTAATTAGTTTTACGCCATTTAATTTTGGATTTGCGAGCCATGCCATTCTTGGTGAGCGGTTCTTGATGACGGGATTGTTCACCCTATTTTTCGCCCTATGGTCACAAAGGTTTGAAGGGGGCCTAGTGTTCGGGGCTGCCGTTTGTAACGTTCTCGGGGCTATTTGTTACCCGCCCCTTATCTATGCGGCGGTCGCGGCGGGGGCGGCACTAATTTTTTTGTCGCCCAAGAGAAGTCGAATCCGTAACACCGGCATCTATCTCTTGGTGAGCCTCGCAATTTTAGGGTCACTATTTTTCTACGCCCGTTATGTGAATTACCCCAGCCGTCTAAATGAGTTGATGGCAACTTTCGGGCCCCGAAATTTTACTATTCGGATCTTGAATCTCGTACTCATTAGGCTACCGAAATGGTGGTGCTTGGCCCCCCTCCTCGGTTTGAGCTTCTTCACTTGCCGCCGTTGGCCACAATATCGTGACCGCATCCTCACGTTGGCCCTGATATCACTATTTTTTTTAACCCCGGCCACAAACTTCCTCGAACAAAATTGGCTTTTGGCCCTAGGGCTTGCCTCCTTCGCACTTTATCTCTTAGTAGAAAAGCGGCACGCATCTCGTTTACTATTTTGGTTGGTTGCGTTTCCTTCTCTAATCGCAATGTTGGCCACTAACCTATTAAGCAACGCCGGGTCGTTAATGGGAGGCTTTGGCCTTTTGCCGGCGGCCTTGTCGGCACTGCTCTTGCTACACTGGCTTTATGAATCGAATGCTTCCAAAGGCTTCAGAAAGGTTTTTGTTCAAATTATCTTCACCTTTCTTA
>JAYSWN010000139.1:0-57395 GCA_043718025.1 Pseudomonadota bacterium | reverse complement strand
GCGCACGCAGTGCGGCTGAAGCAACCCTTTCACTATGAGTGAAGAGGGACGTCGACAAAACCAAGCAGGCCAAAGGTTGCCGCGCCTGCTACGCAGGCAATGACAGGAACGCGGCTCTACAAAAGGTTTTGAGACACTCTCTAAGGAAATTACCTAACCTTTGAAATGGCTCTGATTTTTTCATCTCTTTTTTCCGGAAAGAAAAATTTAAAAAAAACTCCGAAGGCGGGTGGAGTAGCGATTTGAAACGCCGCCAACGCCCGGCCTTGCACTGCCCGCCTGAATCACGCCCGGGTGGAAGCGCCGCCCCACCGCCACGAGCAACGCGAGAGCAAAGACGCCACGCCCTCCTTTTTGCCACTAATCATCATAAAGAATCGAAGCCCATGGCGCCTTGCGTTATTTCCCGCTCACCCTCTGCCCCGATTCTTCCGAAAAGAGAAGAGATGGGGATCCATTTACTCAATTTTATTCAAGCTCACTGGTGGCACTGTGCGCCGCTACTCATCATAGGCGTGTTTGCGCTCGTGATTATCTTAGAGCGTAGCCATACTCTTTTTTGGGACTACCCGTTTCCGTACGCCGACGCGTTCATGGAAAAAATAAGGTATCTCGTACTCGCCGATCGGGTGCAAGAGGCCGCGGCCTTCTGTGACCAGCTTTCGGCAAAGCCCATGGTTGTGGTGGTGAAAGAAGGGCTCATCCGCGCCCACCTCACTGAGAATATCATCGAGAACGGTTTGCAGATTGCGGTACAAGCGTGCGCTGAAAAAGTTCAGGAACGTACCGCCTACCTTGCGACGTTGGCGAACGTCGCCACGCTAATGGGCTTGCTCGGCACCATCGTTGGTCTCATTCAATCGTTCGATGCCATTGGCAGTGCCAATGCCCTAGAGCGGGCGGCATTACTGGCCACCGGTATTTCAGTTGCCATGACCGCCACCCTGTTGGGAATTGCCGTGGCGGTTCCCTGCTTAATTGGTCACAGCCTGCTCAACGCGCAAGCCGATCGTTTGCTCTCGCAAATCGATCGCGGCGCTTTATCGATATTAGAAATTTTGCGCAGTCGCCTTGCCCAAGCCGATCCCAATCGCGAAAATCCCAATGGGCCGACCGGATTTACCACCAAGGGAGGAGCGAAGTCGATCACGCTGCAGGGGAGAAACGAATGAGCTTTCTCCCGCCAAAGCGAAGTCTCACTGCCGAAATCAACCTCATGCCACTGGTTGATTGCCTACTGCTGCTCACCTGCTACCTATTGATCAGCACTACTTTCGTCGGCCTCTCCTTTTTAGCGAGCCAGGTAGTTCGTCCTTCCACCCAAGCTAATCCACCGGTCAACTACGATTACGTAGTGGTGACTCTTTCGGACGAGGGTCGAATCAGCCTGGACCCAAGCAATGACCGCGACGAACTTCCCGCCATCTTGGCGCTGAACAAAAGCGGTTACGACTTTAATGCCTTTTCACGCGCCGTGAAGGCGCTACCGGCCAAATATAAAGAGTTGGTATTTTTGCCCACGGCTAAAACCTCCTACCAAACGCTGGTGCAATTTACCGAAATAGCGCGCAAACATTCCCGTTCGGTAGTGCTATCCGGAGACCAACGTCGGTGAAACCATTTGTCACCCTACGCCCGCGAACCAAACCTGTCTCAATCATGCTGACCGCCCTCGTCGACATTTTTCTAGTGGTTCTTCTGTTTCTGCTTCAGACCTTCGCGACTGACCAAACCATGCAGTCGGTTCCGGCCGGCATTCGCCTGCCACAGGCAGTTGGCTCCGCCCAAGCCCCGAACTCATTACGAATTGAGGTGGGCAAAGATGTTTACGCGATAGAAGGGCGCGGCTTCACCGTAAAGGCTAACGCCCGCGGCGAGCTAACCGAGGAAGAGGAGCAAAGGCTCGTGCGCCTATTTTTGGAAGTGCGGCAGCTGCAGCCCGAATACCATTCAATCGCCCTCTTGGCGGATGGCCAAACTCCCTTTTCCAAACTTCAACCGCTGATAAAAGCGGCTGAGGCGGTGGGTCTCACCCAATGGACTCTGGTCGTGGCGGGGAGTCCGAAGTGACTCCGTCGCTATTCCCACAGCGCTATTCACTGTACCAGCGACACCGTCGCTACCTAGTGGAATTTCGCCGCGGTGGGCAACAGGTCACTCACCTTTGGGACCCTCGAAAACCATTCGCCTTAGGAAGCCCCAGCCGTTTCTTTCTGACCAAAGAAGCCAAAAAGATTCGGCTCGTCGACAAATTGGCCCGGTCCGGCCAAGAGGAGATCGCGGCTCTAAAATTTCACACCCCGATCACCCTCCGCCTCCACGCTACTGATGCTGAACCTTGGATCATCACGCTTCGGCCCACGGCGCCTTTCGAACCAGCGGCGTTTCGCAACCCCGAAACCCTAGACATTCCGGACATTGAGCCGCCTTATTATCTATATACCGGTTTCCGTCGCAGGCTTTTCACCCAACGCCAAGTCGGCGACCAATTCAGAATTCAGATCGGAAACACTCCGGTATTTCGCTACGAGTACACATCCGGTCAGCACCGAATCACCGCGTATCAGGAAGACGTCACCTGGCGAAATTTTGAGGGTCAAGCACAAGAGTTGATCAAAGAGGTACCCCTCATTCTTGATAATGGGCCGTTTTTGGATGGCTGGGTCGAGTGGCAGCAACATTGGTGGCGAACGGTTCCTCTCTCAACCCCCGAAGGCACCGCGATGTTTGTTATCCGCAATCAAGATCCGAATTTTTTTACCCGCAATACCGGTATCGCCGTTGCGCTGGTCGCGTGGGTACTCTGGTTAATGCTTCCGTTCAACGCCATTGAAGAGAGAACGCCCGTAGATCCGGCCACCCTCAGCGTTAGCATGATCAACCGATTCAACCTTCCGCTTACGGCGAGTCAGCGTCGCGCCCAATTGGAGCAAGGGCCGGTCAGAGTCAAAATTACCGATTCAAAAATCAGAAACAGAGCGGAAGAAGAAGAGGCAACCGTACTCGCGAGCAGCGAAACCGGTGAAGCCAAAAGGTCGGCGATAAAACGTGAGCGCGCGAACCGAAATGGTTTTACCTACGGCGAAGGCATGCTGGTAAAAGGGGCGGGAGCGTTAGATGAAGACAAATTGCAAAAGACATTCGACCGCAAGCGCGATGAGATTCAAACCTGCTACCACGGCCTGCAGCTCAAAGCCCCGAACCAAGGCGGGGCGGTGACGCTTAGTTGGAAAAGCACTCGCTTGGGTCGGGCGGAAGGGGTTACGGTGAAACGCAGTGAAATTGCTTACAGCCCCTTTCAAGAGTGCTTGGTCAAGCTGGTCGAAGGGATGGACCTTCCCCGCCCCCAAAAAGGCGATGTCACTGTAGATTACCCATTCTACTTTGATCGAAAAAATTAACCGGCCGCTTCGAAACGGTTCATCAATTTAAAAACCCCTACGCACATAAAAAAGAGCGCCCCGGCCATGACTCCAGAGGTCTGCGCCACCGGTACCCAGAGAAACAGCAAATAGAATGCCGCGATCAATACTTGTAGCAGATGCAGCGCCACCAGTTGCGCAGAACCCAATTTCCTTTTCCAAAAAAAAGCAATGAGTGAAATGCAGATCACAACGACGAGCCCGGCGCCGAGAATGAGACGAAGCCGAACCTCGGTCTCTTTTAATGTGGGTGAGATAATTTTTACGGCAACGGCGGGATTCAGCGGCCCGCTTTTCATGGCTTGCGGCGATGGGTACCAGCTTACACTCTTCACAGTAAGTCGGGTTTTGGGCCGGTTTAATAAATCAATCGGCACTTTCAAGAGTTCGTGCACGACATCGAAGCCCTCCACCACTTCGCCAAAGATCGTATAGCCCCCGTCCAGATGCGGTGCCTCCCCTAGAAGAATCGAAAAAGACGTCTCACCACTATTAAGATCATCGTTAGCGCGCGCCATCGACAGCCGCCACGCTCGGTGTTTTATCGTCGGTGAAATTTCTAACGGTAGTTTTTCGATTAGCCTGCTCTGGGCGGGGGTCAAGGGCAGCAATCGGTCGCCGCTTTGCGCCAACTGCAAAACAAAACCGGGCTCGTGCCTAAAAAAATGGGTGGACCCAAAGACCCCCGCTTGCATCAGTTTTCGCATTTGCGCGACGGTGCGTGGCGCAATGTGCGGATAGAAGGCCAACACGATATCGCCCCCCACGGTGTGGAGTACAGCCCGCTCGTCGGAAAGAGAGCCCAGGGCGTTGGGGCCAATGCCAACCGCCAAAATAAGGAATAGAAATAGCGTTCTCATACGGTCCTCATTAACAACGGTAAGTTTTTGGTAAGGGCGGCATTCACCCGGGTGCTTTTCAATTTCCAGACCACTCCGTCGACGAAAAAGTGATGCAGTTGTATGCCGGCGAGCAACACCCCAGTAGAAGTGGCGGGCGCCACCCCGGCGTAAATAAAAATCTGCGGCAGCATGTGAAAGAGGGCAATTCCTCCGGCCACGTTGCCCAAGTACCAATAAAATGTCTCTTTGCGAAAGGTGCTCACCGTCACCCCTCCGTCTTCCTTTTTTTCCGCCATGGTCATCGCCCAGACGATGGGCAGGTATTGCAACGAATGAAAAAATGGCACCAGCACGTAAAAAGCTGGATTACCGCTGCCGACGATAAACCAGACCCCTTGCGACAATGCCGGAACCAGCACCATCACGGGAACCCGCCCGGCCTGGCGACAGGCCCGCGCAAAATGGACCAAAACCCCTAACCCCGCCAACGCCGTTACCCAATAAGCTGCGGTCGCAAGCCACGGCGAAACGCCCAATCCAGGATAAGGAATATGGTAAAAAACCGCCCCCAGCGGCGAGGTTTCGAATTGAAGTATTGAGGCGGCAAAGGTGCCAAAGACAAATAGCGAAAGACAGCGCCTGCCCCATTCGCTAAAAGTAATTTCATTTCGCCGCGCATAGATCAGCGTGACGCCAACGGTTTGACCGCTGAAATGAAAGGGAGACCATAGGAGATAGAGTTTTATAAAATAGGGGGCGATCCATTCTGGAGAATTTAGTGACGCTACCACCGCGACCAGAATAATAACCGGAATCGCTTTTACGGTGAGTGGGAACTCCCGGTGACTACGGGGGCTGGCGGTCAAACGCTGAATCGTCGCCGAAAAGTGGGGCCAATTTACCACCCAGCTCAAGTAACCCGCCGCGGCAGCAACCTGAAAGGCCTGGCCATCCCAAGAAATAAGCGAAAGCGCCGCGTAAGTGACGAGGGAGCCCCCGCCGACCAGAAAAAAGTCTAGCCACGGACTCACAAAATAGCGATTCAACGCGGTGGGCGTGGGCATTGCCTTTATCACTCCTGATACTATTTTTCGGGGTAAAGACTTTGTAAATTTTAGCACGTTTGCAGTGGCACACCCCACCGGCTCGCTATAGAATTCTTGGATGCCCAATATCGATCGTGCGAAAGAGATCTTTGGCGAAAAGACCCCCCCCACCCCGGCGAATCGAAAAACCTATTGCTCGCCCGCCACCTCACGGCAGTCGGAACTGAGCACCGTTTTTTCGATGGACGACGAACCCAACCGCCCTTCGGAACGCTTGTTTGATCTTTCCATCGCCGCCGCCACGGCCGCGCGCGGAATCTCTTTGGAGGCCCTGCGGCCACGAATGACTTTGGCGGGAAGCGAAAAAAAATTTTTGGCCGAGGTGTGGCCCGGCGAACACTACCGACTGCTCGCGGCCATCACGCAGGTGATGAAGCCCGCGCTGATCGTTGAAATTGGCACCGGAGCTGGCCTAAGCGCCCTCTCCTTCTTACACACGCTGCCCGCCGGCGGGCGCTTGGTTACGTACGACGTTATTCCCTGGAAAAGCGTTGCGGATGGGATGCTCAATGAAGGCGACTTCGTCGAAGGCCGCTTCGAACAGCGCACCGTAGATTTGAGCGACCGCGATTCGTGTTACGGCCAACGCGATCTGTTAAAGGGCGCCGATCTTATTTTCATCGATGCCGCAAAAAACGGAGAACAGGAGTCTCGTTTTATCGAAGATCTGTCGGAGGTTCCGTTTGACCGTCCCCCGATCGTTATTTTTGACGATATCCGTATTTGGGGAATGTTGCGCACCTGGCGCGAACTACCCTATCCCAAACTCGATATGACTTCCTTTGGACATTGGTCGGGAACCGGGTTAGTGGATTTCCAGAAGCGAAATTGAAGTCTGGAGCCCATGTCACAAAATATTTCTGTAAATGAGTTGGCGATTAATCTGAAATCCCCCGAACCACCTTTCCTGCTTGATGTCCGCGAGCCCGATGAGTTTGCCCTGGCCAATATCGGCGGCAAGCTTATTCCCCTAGGTGAATTGAGCCAGCGCCTGGAAGAGCTGCCCGACGATCGAGAAATCGTAGTGCTCTGCCACCACGGCGTTCGAAGCGGCCACGCCGCGGCGTTTTTACGGCATAACGGCTTTGAGAGGGTACGCAATATTTCGGGGGGAATTGATAAATATTCCACCGACGTGGACCCGTCGATTCGACGATATTAGCCTTCGCCATTCAACCAGTCGTACTTTAGCTTCACGAGGTGTGGCTAGCGTCGTTATCGGCGGCGTGAGGAAAACGGCAAACGAAAGCGGCGCCTGAATGGGGTGGATTGCTTTCCACCCACACGGTGCCACCATGTTGTTGCATGACGTGTTTTACAATAGCCAAACCCAGGCCAGTGCCGCCTTGATCGCGAGAACGGTGCTTATCAATGCGGTAAAAACGTTCGAACAACCGAGCCTGATGTTGAATAAGAATCGGCGGGCCATCGTTAGAAACACGTAGCAGCACGTTATTGCCCTCCGTTTCCCAACTCACCACAATGTTGCCTTCGATGGGGGTGTACTTATTGGAATTCGCCAGCAAGTTTACTAACACCTGTTCGGCGCGGTGGGCATCGGCCATAACGATTGGCGCTTGAATAATCGCCTTCACCGTCTGTTTCTTTTCTTTGAATTGAATCTCAAGCTGGCTCAACACCCGTTGGGTCATCTCGTCAGTGTCTAAGGGGTCCTTTTGAATGGTGCCGGCCGATTCGATCGAAGACAAATCTAACAGATCATTCATCAACGCCATCAACCGGTCGCCATTGCGGGCGATGCTCTGAAGGTAGCTAAGCGTTGGGCCGCCCTGGGTTTTAAAGTCTTCAATGAGAGTATCGGCAAAGCCTTTGATTACGGTAAGCGGGGTGCGCAGTTCATGAGACACGTTCGCCACGAAATCGATGCGCATTTGTTCTGCCGATTTCAATTCAGTGACGTCGTGGAAAATACCCACCGCGCCATAAACCGTAGTGTCTTGCCGGCGCAATGGCGCCACCGAAAGCGAAAGGTAACGCCGCAGGCTGCCCTCTTGATCAAGCGTGATCACTTTGGTGGTGCCAGCCTTCCCCTCTTCCAGAGCAGAACGAAAGGCCTGTAAAATTTCCGGGTCTCTAAAGATGCCCCAAACCTTGAGCCCCTTTCCCCTTAAGCCCGACCCACCGAAAAGCACCTCGAACCGGCTGTTGAAAAACATGGGATTGCCATCCGGATCAACGGCGAGAATTGCGTCAGAGATCGACGCCATAATAGTTTCAAGCTCGACCTGCTCACGCGATAAGCTCTGGGTCTTAGCGAAAAATTCTTTGCGAATATCGTCGATGCGCGACTCCAACTCGTCCCACTCATCGGACGTGTCCTTGCGCAAATCACTCGCCGTGAGCGGCACCGCATGCGGTTCAAACACGCTTTGCGCCTTAAGCAACATTCTCCCGAGCGGAAATACCAGTTGCCGGGCCGACCAGAAAGCCAAAAGACCGAGGCTCGCCAAGGTAACAAAAATGATCATTATTTGCGTGGCATCAAACAGAGCAAACGTTCCGGTGATCCGTTCCAGGGGCAGGCGTAAACCAACGCTCACATTTTTTTGCGGGCTCCAGTAAAGGGCATAAAAAAAGTCGCCACCCAGCTTAGTGACGTAGTTACGATCGGCCCGGCGTTGCCCATGCAGCTGCAGCCACACGTTACGATCAGAATCTTGTGATGAATCAGAAGACGCACACAAGAAATTGCCCTGACCATCAAAAACGACCAGATCTAAACCGATCTCGCTAGCCTCGTCTTTGCACCAGGAGGTCGGCACAATTGATGGAATCTTGTGATCCATCGCTTTAAAAAGCTGTTGGGTTTGAAATTCAGAGATGGAAACAAGGCGGTGACGAAAGAAAAGGCGCGAAGTGTAGCCCGAGCCAATTAAGGCCAACAGCACAATGAAACACTGACCAGCGAGAATGCGATTAAAAATTCGCCACGGAAAGGTGCGGCCCGGCGTAGTTGGCATCAGGGCCTAATCTACCTTAATGCGGTAGCCGACACCACGAATGGTTTCCACCAAGTCAGCGCATTTACCCAGCTTTTTACGGAGACCAAAAATGTGGGTGTCCACCGCGCGGTCGACCACGGTAACCCCTTCCCCTTGCACCAGATCGATAAGCATTTCCCGGGTCAAAACCCGTCCCTGGCTCTTCATCAGTGAAACCAGCATTTTGAATTCAGACGGAGTGAGATTCACCTCTTTGTCGCCGCAGGTCACTTTGTACGTCTCTAGGTTTACCGTGACGTTGGCCGCCTTCATTTCGTTGCCATTTGGCTTCACCGGCGACGAAGCCCGACGCAACAGCGCCCGCACTCGCGCTAAAAATACGGGAATCTCAAAGGGCTTGGTAAGGTAGTCGTCGGCGCCCATTTCAAGCCCCAGCACGATATCGGAGGTGTGGGCCCGGGCCGTGACCATCAGTATAGGCACGCCCCCTTGCCCTTCGCGCTTGCCCCCGCGAATGCGTTTGCACACTTCCATTCCCGAGAGGCCAGGAAGCATCCAGTCGAGAACCAGCAGCTGAAATTGATTGCTTTCGATTCGGCGTAGCGCCTCTTCTCCGTTTTCGACCGAGGTAACTTCGTGCCCTTCGCGCTTCAAGTGCAAGGTCATTAAATCAGAAATGTCTCGCTCGTCTTCAACGACTAAGACTTTTGCAGTGTCACCCATTTCATTTTCCCCCGCGGCCTGGATTGTCTTTTTGCGATCCGTGACGAACGTCTTCGCCCGACGCCATAAAAATAACGTCTTCAGCAATATTGGTGGCGTGATCGCCAATACGTTCAAGATTCTTAGCCATCAGAATAAGATTAAGACCTTGGGTAATGGTGGCCGCAGAGGTCTTCATCGTTTCGATGGTTGAATCTACGATGCCACGTTTAAGACCGTCGACGGTATCGTCACGAAGCAAGACCTCGCGTGCCTTAACTTGATCGGTGCGAATAAAGGCGTCGAGAACCTCTTTCACCATTAAACGAGTTTCGTCCGCCATGACGCTGAGGTCCTTCAGATCGAAAAGCGGATCGGATTGAAGAAAGTATTCTGTGTTGTTGGCAATATTAACGGTTAAGTCGGCCATTCGCTCGAGATCGCTATTGATCTTGATGATCGCCACGATCTTCCTTAAGTCAGCCGCCATTGGCTGTTGCAGGGCCAAGATCTTAAAGCTCTGGTCATCAACCAACATGTGCGCCTGATTCACCTTTTGCTCAACGGCGTACACTTCGTTAACTTTAGCCAGCGATCGTTTCTGCCAGCCCTGGGTCGCAGCTTCGATCGCTTGCTCTACGTAACCCGCCATCGTCAACAGCTCACGCGATAATTGACCTAGCCCAATGTCGATATTTCTCTGCATTTTTAATCAGCCAAATTTTCCCGTGATGTACCGTTCGGTCCGTTCTTCTTTAGGAACCGTGAACACGGTCGAAGTATCGCCGAACTCAACCAAATCACCCAAGAGAAAAAACGCGGTTTTATCGGAAATTCTAGCGGCTTGCTGCATGTTGTGGGTGACCATAACGATGGTCACAGTCTTCTTTAACTCCATCACCAGCTCTTCAATTTTGGCGGTGGAGATAGGATCTAAAGCGCTGGTAGGCTCATCCATCAAGAGAACCGGCGGCTCTACCGCCAAGGCTCTAGCAATGCACAACCGCTGCTGTTGACCACCCGAAAGGCTGGTGCCCGGCGCGTCTAATTTATCTTTTACTTCCCCCCATAACGCCGCGTGTCGCAAACTGCTCTCCACCACTTCGTTTAACAGTGCCCGCCGTTTAATCCCGGCTAAGCGAAGCCCCGCCGCCACATTGTCAAAAACACTCAATGCCGGAAACGGATTTGGTTTCTGAAAAACCATTCCAATCTTGCGCCGAATCACCACGGGGTCGACGCCATGACCGTAAATATCCATGCCGCCCAGTTTAACGCTGCCCGTGGCGCGCGCCCCAACCACCTCTTCGTGCAGGCGGTTTAAGCAGCGAATAAAAGTCGATTTTCCACAACCGCTGGGGCCAATCAACGCGGTCACCGTATGCGGTAGCACTTCCAGTGATACGTCATTAACCGCTTGAAACTGCCCGAAGTACGCACTTAGGTGCTCAATGCTAAGAATAGGTTGGGGCGAAGCCATCAATAATCTCTTTTATTCCCGGGCCAAATTCTGGCCGCGCAACAAGAACCGACTCAACAAATTCATCGTGAACACCACGCCAACTAAAACTAGAGCGCCGGCCCAAGCCAAACGGTGCCACTCTTCAAACGGCGAGATCGCGTAGGTATAAATCTGCACCGGCAAAGAGGCGATCGGCTGGTCAATGCCGCTTTGCCAATACTGATTTCCTAAGGCCGTAAAAAGCAGTGGCGCGGTTTCACCCGCCACCCGAGCAACCGCCAGCAGAATTCCGGTGATGATTCCGCTCATCGCCCCGCGGATGACCAGAAACAAGATCACCTTCCAGCGGGGAAGCCCCAACGCTAAACCGGCTTCGCGAATGTGCTGCGGCACTAAACGCAAAAGCTCTTCCGTGCTGCGGGCCACGGTAGGAATCATCAAGATGCCCAAAGCAACCGCTCCGGCCAATGCCGAAAAGCGCTTCATCGGCATTACGATAACGCTGTAAACGAATAGTCCGATCACAATCGAGGGAACACTACCCAGCAGATCAGTCGCAAAGCGAACCACGTGCGCCAATTTCCCTTTCCCAAATTCAGAAAGGTAAATGCCAATCATTCCGCCCCACAAAACTCCAATAACTGAGGCCATCGCTACCAGAATTAGCGTGCCCACTAAGGCATTCGCCATTCCACCACCAAGCTCACCAACGGGTTTTGGAATTTTGGTAAAGAAATCGAAACTGAGGGCGGGACCGCCCTTTTTAATAACGTAAGACAGCACACTACCCAGCGGCATTACGGCCAAGGCCACCGTACAGCCAAGAAGACAACGCATAAAAAAATCAAAAAACTTTCGACGCCGGTACCCCTGCGAAAGATAGCGGTGCAAGGTTCCTGATTTCATCCATGCGCCTGTTTTTTGTTGGTGGCGACGATCATTAATCGCGCGAAGGCATTCATGACAAAAGTCACGGCAAACAACACCAGACCAACTTCAATGAGCGCCGAGAGATGAATTTGACTAGACGCTTCTGCGTATTCGTTGGCGAGCACACTGGCCATAGTTTGCGAAGGGGCAAACAACGAGGCCACAATCTCGGAGCGGTTGCCGATAACCATCGTCACCGCCATCGTCTCACCCACGGCGCGCCCCAATCCTAATAGGGAGGCACCAAACAAACCAGGCTTCGAAGATTTTAAAACGGCCATCACCATGGCTTCCCAGCGGGTGGCCCCGAGGGCCCACGCCGCTTCCCGCTGCGCTCGAGGAATGGCCCGAAACACTTCGCGAGCTAAAGAGGAGATGGTCGGAGTGACCATGATCGCCAAAATAATTCCGGCGGTCATCATTCCCACCCCGTAAGCTGGCCCTTGAAAAAGCGGGAGAAAGCCCAAGTGCTCCTTTAGCCAGGGCTGTACCGTGGTCCGAAGCAACGGGGCCAACACAAAAATTCCCCACAGGCCGTAGACGACACTGGGAATTGCCGCCAACATTTCCACCAAAAAGCCCGCCGGCCTGCCGATCCAACGCGGGGCCAGTTCATTCAGGAAAAGGGCAACGCCAATGCTTAAAGGCACGGCCAGCAACATGCCTAGCAACGAAGACACCACGGTGCCGTAAATAAGTGGCATGGCCCCAAAGATCTCTTGAACCGGGTCCCATTTTGAAGTCCACAGGAAGGCGAAACCAAAATGCTTGATTGCGGGAATTGAGCCTTTAATTAAAAAAAAGGCAATCGCAGCTAATAGAACCAACAGTAAAACGCCGCTTACCGTAACAATGGTACGAAAACGGCGATCGCCTTGATGTAGGTCAGTTTTCTGCAATTTAGGTTCGCTACGAATCATGGCGTTGAGCCACGATTGTATCCATGAGCCCTGCGCTTCCCAACTAACTTCCACCGTAACTCTCCCATCAACTCAGGGTTAGTGTCTGCCGATAGAGCGATCCTAAGGCTCCGGTCAATTTATCTTTTTTACTTCGATAGAATTAATTGTGGCTTCCACCTTCTTGACCAATGCCTTCGGTAGTGGAGCGTAATGGAGAGCGGCGGCCTGCTTTTGCCCTTCGGTGGCCGCCCATTTCAAAAATTTAACCATTTTAGCCCCTTTGTTTGCATCGGGCATCGCTTTCCAAACCAACAAGTAAGTGAAGGCGGAAAGCGGATAAGCTTTCTTACCATCGGCATTGGTGATGGAAACACGATAATCAGCCGGCATGTCTTTAACAAAACCCTCGGCCGCCGCCGAAACACTATCCATGTTGGGCTCGATGAATTGGCCCGCTTTGTTTTGCAGCGAAGCGTACGGCAAATTATTGCTTTTCGCGTAAATCAGCTCCACGTAACCGATGGTGCCGGGAGTCTGTTTAATAAGACCAGCCACTCCTTCGTTGCCTTTTCCGCCCAAGCCCACTGGCCAATTTACGGCGGTACCGGTTCCCACTTTCGACTTCCAATCCGCACTCACCTTCGACAAGTAGTCAGTAAAAATGTTGGTCGTGCCCGAGCCATCGCTGCGGTGAACCACCATAATGTCGCCGGTCAACTTTTTGGTTGGATTCAATTTGGCGATGCGGGCGTCGCTCCACGAAGTGAGCTTACCCAAGAAAATATCGGCCACAATATCAGCGGTCAGCTTTAACCCTTCGCCGGCGGCGGGCTCATTATAGGTAATCACCACGGCGCCCAACACGGTGGGAATATGGAACACGGTGGCCTGAGCCTTCGCAATCTGGTCATCATTCATCGGCGCATCAGTAGCGCCAAAATCGACCGTCTTTTCAGAAAACTGACGAATTCCACCACCACTACCAATCGACTGGTAATTGAATTGAACGTCGGCATCGACTTTTTGGTAGTCCGAAAACCATTTCGAATAGAGGGGGTAAGGAAACGTGGCGCCGGCTCCATTGATGAGCGTCGCCGAATGCGAAACCACGGATAAAAACAAAAGAACTAAAAGGGCTGCATGCTTCATAAAAAAGCTCCTGATTTTTTTTCTGGCTGCGGAGGGTTTAACTCAAGAACCGGGCAAAGTCCTGTCAGGAAAGGATTAAGGTGGGTTGCGTGACTAAGTGTTTAGAATTGCTTTAGTTACTGAATTTTCGCCGCAACAATTCAATAAGCCATCGCGGCTCGTCGATGGGCAAGTCGTGGCCAGCGCTAGAGTGGCTTTCGAGCGTACCACCGTAGTGTTGGCAAAGGCGGGCAGAACAGCGCGGGGAGCAAAGGCGATCGCCAAGGCCACGCACGAAAAGCAGTGAAGCCTTGGTTTGAATCTTGGGCGCCCGAAATGTAGCGCCGGCGATGAGCTGCGCCAATGCGTTTCGCCGCAAAACTGGCGCTTCTCGCTGAATGCCAGCGCGTTCTGCAATTTCGACTTTAGAAAAAACGCGGGTGTTGGTGAGCTTTAGAATAATTTTTTCACGCTCGTAAAGAGAGAGGGGGCGCGCCACCTCTAAAAACGTGGCCATGGCCGAGGGCAAAACTCTTTCCCAGGGCCGATTGAGCCCCCCGGCGCTGGTGTTGATGAGGACCGCGTGGCCAAACTCTTTTGGATAGACCGAAAGCCAGTCCAGCGCCACCATTCCACCCAGCGAAAGTGCAAGAATCACATCTTGGGAACCAGCCGTGCCAAGTTCCAGCCACCTTTTTCGAACGTCGGCGCGAATTTTTGCCACCGACCAGGGACACTCTTTTTCGGCCCAAAGACCGGCCCCCGGAAGATCGAGGCAAACAATTTCGTCGTCCGGAAACGCCGTTTGAAGCTGAGCGGGAAAATCCCCCCAATGGCGCACTTCACGGGCCAGTCCACGCAATAACAGCCACCGGCGGCGGGAGTTACCCATACCAAAGCTCCAGGGCCCGGCGGCGGTACGTATCACGATCTTCTTTCGAGATCACGGCCCACGACTGCGGCGCCGTCACCGCGCGTTGTAGAAATTCAAAAAATAAAATATGGCGCCGCAAAGTGCGCTGCACGCGGTGCGTGCGCGACGGATTGAAATGACCGAGCAACGAAAAGACCTGAAAAATGTTTTTCTTAACCCAAGCCCACGAACCCAACTCGAGGGTAAGCGGCAGCATCGTGCGTTCGGGCGCCACCTTTTTGTGCTCATCATAAAGATAATCCCACAAATCACCGTGGGCTCGGTACTGCACCGATTGAGGTTCTACACGATAGATGTGGTTGGGGTAGGTGCGATCGAGCAGCGCTTTTAAGGCAAACACTTCGGCCACGGAATGAAATGGCCGCTTGGTGCGGGCGTAAGGAAACCACAGTCGATCCACGGCGCCAAAACCCGAATGCACATCGAGAGTGATCGCGGTTTGCGAGGGAAACACCTCTTGTACCACCCAATCGCAAAGCGCCTTGGCTTCGGCCTGCATGGGCTCGTCCGCCTTACCTTGATACCAGGGCAAAATCGGCGAAATGCGATGCCCTCCAGCGATAAAAAATTTAGAAATTTTTTCGGCTTGAGTGGGGCTGTTGCGCATCAAGTCCACGCCGTTAGCATTAGACCTGGTTTGCAAAAACATGCCTGCCGGATTTACGAGCGGCACGAAAAGCAGACGGCACTCTTCCAGACTTTTTCGAAACGACACATCCCATTCAAGCAATTCTATCGTTGTGCGTAGGTACGAAAGTAAAACGTGCGTGCCGATACGCTCTAACCCGTGCACGCCGCCGAACAAGGCCAGCGTAGGGTATTTGGGATCCGGATTTCCAAAGGCCAAGGCGTAAACCGGAAAGTGGAGCTCGCCCACATTCACGGTGGTCAACGTGTGCACGCGGCCCAATGGACGAGCCTGTTCCACCAGACGTTCTAATTCGTACATTTCGGGCAGGCGGGAAAGCAGGCCCTCTTTTTTCAGGGCTGGGTCGAAGCGGGGAAAGTGCATCTAGTGATTATAGATCAAGCCGAAAGGTAGCGGCGTTCGAAAGCAGCATTCATTTGCGAAAAATCTAAAACCGTCAAAAAATCTAAACAACGAAAAGACCGATCTAACGCTGGCGCCCCCAAAACTTTTGCGCCCGCCCGCAAATAAGAAAGTAACAAAGGCGGGATAGACTCCCGTACGTCCATCTCTGGCTTGGGTTCTAGCGGGGCAAGCGCCGGCGGAGTACGGAATGACGCGTGTGGTCTCACCCCGGTCTCTTCATCAAACCTGCCCTCTTTTTTAAAATAGGCGATTAACATTTCGGCCACGCTCGGGTCCATCGACTTGACGCTGGCGCAGCCAAAAAGGTAACGCGATTTTGCCGCCTGGGCATAAGCGGCGATGCCGCGCCACAGCAAGCCGATAGTGGAAGAACTTCGGTAATCGGCGCGAACGCATGCCCGGCTGAGTTCAAGTTTTCCGCCCAAACACCGCATGAATGGGGCCAACTCGAATTCACTTTGAGAATAAAAATCATTGGAGAAACCGCTCGAGATGAGACGGTAGGTTCCCACTAACGCGCCATTAGTTTGGTCGATAACCATCAAGTGATCGGCCAGCGGATCCCAGCGGTCGACGTCTAGGCCCAAGGGAAATTTAAGATTCAACCCTTCGCGGATAAACACTTCGTAGCGCAGCTTTAGAACGCTTTCGACCTCTGGCCAGTTATTGGCGGTTTTGATGAGAAAGTTTCCTTTGACGATAGAAATGGGAATTTTGGGAAGGAAGCCGCGCAACGGGCGCGCCGCCTTCACATAATTCGCATACTGGCCAAGGATGGTACGAAGCGGTTTGTGACCTTCCATATTTAAATCGTAACCTCTGGTTGTCGGAGCGTCTTCAGTCTTTTGTCTAGATTTCGTTAGCGCCTCACTTTTTAGCCAAATAAAACTATGAAGTTAAGCCGCGCGGAGTTAAATTTTAGGCATCGAACGGAGCGCATGGCGAAAGACGGGGCAATTAGGCTGGCTATCTTGGATCTCGGGACTAACTCCGTCCGCTTCGATATTCACGAAATAACCGCCAAAAAG
Source organism: Pseudomonadota bacterium (assembly GCA_043718025.1). Taxonomy (GTDB): domain Bacteria; phylum Bdellovibrionota; class FAC87; order UBA2466; family UBA2466; genus JBGSST01. Next base: position 40,922 of record JAYSWN010000139.1, on the reverse strand, counting down.
GCGCCTCGCCTCATTCACCGCGAAAAACTGATGGTAAAGCTGGGTGAACGGCTGTTTGAACACGGCCGTCTCGACTCACGCGCCATTAAACGAACGCTCGAAGCCCTTTCCAGCTTCAAAAAAACGGCGGTCGATCTACACGTTGATAAATGGGTGGCCTTTGGCACTAGCGCGCTGCGTGACGCCAAAGATCGCGACCGCCTACTACTTCCGGCCAAAAGAAAGTTCGGCATCGTTATCGAAGTGATTTCGGGAACCGAAGAGGCCAAGCTTATCGCTCGTGGCATTTTGGCCAATGAGAAATCGCTGCGAGGAAACTTTGCGCTCATCGATATTGGCGGCGGCAGCATGGAGATGAGCCTGTGTCGTGAACGGCGCGTTGTCTTTAGCAAGAGTTTTCCACTTGGTGCCGCCCGGCTTCAGCAGGTCTTTTTAAAAACCACGCCCCCAAGAAAAACCAAAAACAACAACCCACTGCGCAATTTGAAAAAAGAGATTCGACGCCACCTAGAACCTGAAAGTCAGCACTTCGACATTCGGCTCGACAATGTTTTTGGATCGAGCGGCACGGTAAGGGCGCTGGCCCGTTTATGCCGTAAGTCGAATGGGGTAGAAAAAATTGACCTTTCTACGCTGAAAAAACTAAACAAAAAAATGGCGACACTAACCGCGCAAGAGCTACTCGCCATCCCCGGCATGGAGCCCCGTCGCAGTGATTTAATTGTTGCGGGTAGTCTTGTTCTTGAAGAGTGCATGAAGGCGCTGGGTGTGGATCAGGCCACCTTCACCGACTATTCACTACGCGACGGAATATTTGATCGTGAAATACAACGGCTAGAGCTTGAACACCTTCGTCCCACCGAGGTGGATCTGGAACCGCTGTTTCGTCAAGCCGCGCAACTGGGTGAGTCTTCGCGCGAGCTCAAATCCTTGGTGCATCTAAGTGAGCGGCTATTTTTACAATTGCAGTCGCTTCACCGATTGTCGGAAAAGTGGCTTACCTATTTAAAGATTGCTCTGCTTTACCGCAATGCCGGTAAATTTATTTCGCCTTTAGAAACTGAGCGGCACACGGCGTATGTAGTGCGCCACGCCGATCTTCCGCTTTACGAGGGTTGGGAGGTTGAGTTCGTAGCGCAACTCTGTTTACACCAGCGGGCCAAACGGGTGGCTTACGACACTTTGATGGGGTTAGATCCGCTGGCCAAAGCTGCCTTCCCGAAAGTGCTGGCCCTTTATCAGATCTCTGACGCGCTACACCCTAGCGGAGCGCCATTAGAGAGCGGGCCGCGCGGTCTGCGCGCCTTGAATCACCCGGGAAAATTAATTTTACGTCTACCACGCGGCAAAAACACTGAGCTTTCAATCATGCGCCTGCAACAACGAAAAGGTTTTTTTGAAAAAGAGTTCGGCAAGACACTAGAAGCCCAGTCCTGTTAGTATCTGGTTGTGAAAACCCCGCCTAAAATTGAATACCACAACTACCTGGCCGAGTTCAGTTGGATTGCCGACAACGAGCGTAAGTGTCGTTTGATTCTGCTGCTCACCCTCAGCATGATGGGCGTGGAGTTGGTCTACGGCTACGCCACCCATTCGATGGCGCTACTGGCCGATGGCTGGCACATGGGATCGCACGCCGGGGCCCTTTTCATTACCTACCTGACTTACCTCCTCGCCAAAAACAAAAAGCTGCACGCCCGCTTTTCTTTTGGCACGGGAAAATTTATTCCACTCGGCGGTTACACGAATGCAATTTTGCTCGGGGTCATGGCGATCTGGATGGGGGTTGAATCAACGATGCGGCTCTTTAATCCGCAGGCAATTCAATACGACGAAGCTCTCGGCGTCACCATCGTGGGGCTATTGGTCAACATTGTGAGCGTAATCATTTTGGGAAAAGACAGTCACTTTCACCCGGGAGAATGCGAGCCCGAACCAGACGATGGTAAAGATCATGCTCATTCTGAAGGGCACGCGCACACGCACGGCCACTCGCACGCCGACCACTCAAGCCACTCTGATCAGAATATAAAGAGCGCCTATTTTCACGTGGTGGCCGATGCGTTCACATCCATTTTGGCGATTATCGCACTCTACTTCGGCAAGCACTTCAACGCCCCCTGGCTAGACGCCGCGATGGGAATTTTGGGCGGGGCCATTATTTTGAGATGGAGTTACACGTTGGTGAAGGATGCGGCGTGGGAGTTGCTAGATGGCAACGCCAAATTGATTTCACGCGATAAACTGACCAAGGCTTTGGAAGCCATGGACGCTGAAGTACTCGATCTCCATATCTGGAGTATCGGCCCCAATGTTCACGCGTGCGAGGTGGTTTTAAAAACGGCTAAACCCCGCGGTCCGGCTCCTTACAAACGACTCATGGAAGAGACGTTTGGTTTTCGTCACGTAATCGTCGAAGAGTGGCCAGCTTAAGGCTCGATCGGTCAGCCCAGTTTTTTTTGATTTCGTTTTCTTAGAAAAATGAGCATCGACTAGCCAGGCTTGTTCAACTTCAAATCTCTGAAGAGAGTTAAAGTTATGCTTGCCAACCTGGTTGACGCACTATCGTGTTACAATTCCCTATGCCGACTGCACAACTCCGCCCGCCGCATCTAATCGGAAAGACGCTTTCTAAAATCTTGATCTCCTATTACTTGGGTCCTGACCACCCGTCGAAGCTGCGAATTTGGAATCTGCTCAACCGATGGTTTGGCTACCCAAGATTGACAATCCCCCACGGCCCCCATGGGTTGATCAGCATAGATCTCAGGAGCGTGCTTGAATTCTGGTTGCTTCGAGATCGGTATAATTACGATGTCTGGGCGTGCCTTTCCAAGGTAGCCAAAAAAGACGAAGTGCTTTGGGATATTGGCGGGCACGTGGGAATGGTGGCAATACTTGCGATGCAGGATCCTAAAGTCCGTGAGGTGCATTGCTTTGAGCCTCATCCAGAGATTTTTCTGGCCCTCAAGGCGAACCTGGCCCTAAATCCAAACTATTTTGGCAAAGCCTACGCGTTTGGGTTGGGTGATCGCAGCGAAATGCAAACCCTTCACGAAGGGCATTCAATAAATAATGGGCTCGGTAGTTTTTTGCCCACCGGGACAAACACCCCAAGACATTCCGTCCAAGTTCGCACTGTGGACGAGTTGATCGCCGAAGGGGTAACCCCACCCACCCTCATCAAGCTCGATGTCGAGGGATGGGAAATTAAAGTTCTTCAAGGGGCTCGTAAATTGTTCTCAACCCGCCCCCCCAGAGCGATACTGTTCGAGGATGAATGTGATTCAACAGGGAATATTTCCGACCCCTCAATACCAAATTTTCTGAAGGAATTCGGATACTCCTATACAGTGCTGCCGACGGCCACAGGCACATTTTCTGCCCGTGAAAACTATCTGGCCATTAGGCCGGAATAATGGCCACGGACGCTTCAAAGAGGAAACCGTGACTCTCGAAGTTTGGCAGTGAACCAAATCGTCCAAAATTTTTGTAGAAGGTCATCTCAAAACCAAGTTCCCTCATTTTCGCAATTAGTGCCTGATCAGTAATTCCCCATTGCCAAAAGTGGTGAACATCGCGCCACGGACGGTTGTGGGTAGGGTGCGTTTCGTGCATTTTTTCAAATAATTCGCGGTAAAGTTGTTGCTGAACCCGCCCCGGAATTTGCCGAAAGTACTCGTCTCGTTCCAGATCCAAAAGGCGAAGTGTTTCACCCGGCCCCGTCCATTGAGGATTACAGATAAGAAATTGCTTTGTGCGTTTGGCGTAGAGAGAAAGCAACTCATCCCAATCCGGGGCAACCTGGTGAAGCAGCACGTCGAACAAAAAGACCGCATCTACCTCGCCGATGCGCTCCGCAATTGCCGCATCACCGAAATTGCTCTCCACGAGCTTTAAATTCGGATGGCCCAGACTTTTCCTTCTCGACGCTTCAGAAAAATGAGTATCGACCAACCAGGCTTGTTCGACTTCAAAATTTTGCAGGGCGTAAAAAGTATACGCCCCGTTTACTTTCCAAATCCCTCCTAGATCAGCAAATGAGCTAGACCTTCGGCTTGAATGGGCAAAAGCCCGGTCGATCAAAAGTTTCTTATTCCCGTTAAAGTGAAGATTACGAAAACGCAACGCGGTGAAAAGTCTTTCAAAGTGTGTCGTGAACGTCACGGGCGCCAGTGTAACAAGAAAGGAGCCCTAGTGTTCCAATAAATTAGTTGGTACCCTTTTGTTGGGGGAACATATGATTCAACAGAAGTGGTTACCGATTCATTTTTGGATTGTCTTTTTTAGCATGGCGTTCACTTCGACCGGAGTCCTCGCTGGTACAAGCTTGTCGCCATTGGTTAGGGAAGATACTGCCCAAGATCTTCTCAACTCCGCTTTGGCGCAGGCCAAAACCGAAGGTAAAATGGTTTTTATTCGTTTTGGCACCACGGGGTGTCCGCACTGCGTGCGAATGGATAAAATACTTGCCCGTCCGCAATTGAAAGCGGCCTTCGACTCTGAATTTGTCGATCTGAAGATCAATATTACGGTCGTGCCGCAGGCCAAACCGCTCTACAAGACGTATGCAAAGTTAGATTATATTTCGGTTCCCTGGTTCGCATTTCTTGATTCCAACGGCGCGGTGTTAGCGAATTCGGTTGCGGCCTCGGGTAATATTGGCTGCCCCGAATTGCCGGAAGAGATCCGTTTCTTCATGGACATGCTCACAAAGCACGCGAAGTCTCTGACCACGGAGCAGCTGGCCCAGATCGAAGCCGCGTTTAAAAAAACGTGATGGGAATCGAACTTTAACCGCGAACAAGGCCAAACAAAAACTGCGGCTGCGCATTTTAAGCGCAACGCTCATAACACATTGTGCTTCTCCCGGCGCACTCGCCACCATTCGCGTAGCAATAAAAGGGCGTCGGTAGATTCAATTCGTTCCACCGGAGGAAGCGATAGCTCGGCCCCATTTCGTAACACCTCTAAAGCCACCGTTTCGTCGGAGCCTTGATCTTGCAAGAATTCAAAGTACGTCTGGTAATTCATGGCTTCGTCTGGACCATGCTTTAGCGCCAAAACAAAATACTCTTTGGCGCGCTCGTTATCGCCACCGAGGAAGCCCGGCAACTTCCAATCAATCAGGGCTAAAAAACGTAAGGCCGCCCCGTGATGATAATCAGGGGCGTGATCAGCTACGAATTTTAAGTGTTCGCGAATTTCTTTAAGCGAAAACAACATTTTTAGGACGCCTATGGTTTTGGCGTGCAACACTTGATTTACCGCCCGCCAAAAGTGACAAGGGACGCAAAGCGGGTCTTGCCGCAGAGCTTGGTGAGCCGCCTCTTTTCCTTCGGCGTACGCCTCACCAATCTTGTCCTCATCGGCTTCTACCCTCAGCCCCAGAAAGCTGCAGGCCATCGCAGTGCGCCATCCGGCGCCGGCATTGGTGGGATCTTGCCTCCCAATTTTTCGGTAACCCTCTAGCGCGGTACGAAAAGAGTTAACGTCGCGCCGATGGCGATAGGCTTCATCGAACTGCTGAAACTCCGCGGTCGAAAAAGCCGGGTTATAAAAAAGCACACCGATCCAAAGGACGAGAGTCGCTTTCATTCCCCTATTTTAATTGGCAAATGACCAGGGGTTATCAGTGCTCCTTCAGGTTTGTGTTGAGAACAAGAAGTAACGATAGGTCACCTCATTTTGGTTAACGAATTGACCCGAATCATTGCCGCCCTGTAGCAACGAGAGATGGGTTATATATTTCCAATATCTAGTTCAAATACTCTTCCTAAATTATTTAGTTTCTTTCTAGCCTTTTGGCTAGCCAGCGTAGCGTCAGCCGAAACCAAGCTTCGCGCCATGACCGGAAACATTACCAGCGGAACAGAACAGTCTTACGATGAGGGGCACGGGGCTCGAATCTTTCACGCCTTTGCCCCCCAGGTTGCCATGGTTCAAGAATTTAACTACGGGGATAACTCTGAGCACGCGATTCGCGAATTCGTGGACCGAGCGTTTGGAAAAAACTATTTTTTCTACCGTGAACCGAGCGAAGGTGACAGCAAGATTCCCAATGGCATCGTTAGTGCGTGGCCCATTCTAGAATCGGGCGTGCTCACTGACCCAACCATTAACAACCGAGGCATCGCCTGGGCAAAGATTGATCTACCGGGCACCACCAAGCTGTGGGTTTTCAGCGCACACTATAGCCATGACGGTGGCGGTCGTCGCACGCAAGCGTCAAAGGTAGTGGTAGATTTCGTTATGAAACGAGTGAAGTCGGGCGAGTACCTAATATTTGGCGCCGACGCCAATACCACTAACCGTGACGAGGAGGCCATTCGCGTTTTAAAAACAGTTTTCGCCGATAAATTCATTCCGGTGGGCAGCGACGGGAAAGCGGGTACCAACGCCGCCCGCAATAAGCCCTATGATCTTTTGCTTTCAAATCCGGCATTGGATAGGCACCACGTTCCCCTTGAACTTTTAGCCGGCCGCGACACAATCAGATTTCCAAAAGGCCTAGTCTTTGACTCGCGAACGTTCCGGCCCCTGGAAGCCGTGCCACCGGTTCGCATCGGTGATAGCGCCGCGCAAAACATGCAACACATGGCGGTTATCCGCGATTTTGTGATTCCGTAACCAATCTTTGACGGTTCGCTAACTTGAGAAGTTTTGGGGTTACGGTCATCCTTTCTTCCCATGGACGCACCCAAAATAAGTTACCAGAACCGTTTAGATCGCCTTGCCGATCACCTTGCAGAGCAGCAAGAAACCTACCTTGGCTACCCCAACAGCTCACTTCTCGATAACGGAAATCTTTCGCGCTTTCTGAATTTTACTATCAACAATGTTGGTGACCCCGAGCTGGGTAACAACGGAATGCACACCTTTGAACTTGAAAATGAAATTCTGGCGTTCTTCAAAAAAGCGCTACAGCTCTCGCCAGAGGAGGGTTGGGGCTATTTGACGAACGGAGGCACCGAAGGAAATACTTATGGTCTCTTTTTGGGGCGAGAAACTTATCCCGACGGAATCGTTCTTTACTCAAGCGAAACTCATTACAGTATTCCCAAAGCGGTGCGTCTGCTCAATTGCCGAAGTGCGGTCATTCAATGTCAAACCAATGGCGAGGTCGACTATCGTCATTTAGAAAGCGCCGTCGCGCTCTTGCGCCACTACCCCATCATTATCAATGCCAACATTGGTACGACGATGAAAGGTGCGATCGATAGCGTTCCAAAAATTTTGGAGATTTTAATTCGTCAGAATGTTTCCAAATTCTATATTCACTGTGACGCCGCGCTCAGCGGGGCGATGCTTCCATTCATTGCAAAAGCCCCCAAGATTGATTTCAGGCTTCCCATCGGCAGCATTTCGATTTCAGGTCATAAATTTTTAGGATCCCCGATCCCCTGCGGCTTGGTCCTAGCCAGACGCAAACACGTGCAGGCGGTAAGGTCTTCAGTGGAATACATTGGCTCAAATGATGCCACCATTTCAGGTTCGCGCGATGCCTTTTCGACCATCGTTTTATGGCAGGTTCTGCAGCGCAACGGCGCAGAAGGCCTAAGCCGATTGGCCTCGCAGTGTTTAGAGCTAACCGATTACGCCGAACAACAATTAAATCAAATTGGCTGCCCGGCGTGGCACAACGAGTGGTCGAACACCGTGGTCTTTCCCCGTCCAGATGACGATTTGATCCGCCGCTGGCAGCTCGCCACGCAAAATGAAAACTCCCACATCATCGTCATGCCCGGAGTCACGATTGAAAAGATCGACCGTTTTGTCGCGGAGATGGCGCAACATCAAAACAAGGTGGCCTAAATGAATAACCGATCCCACATAGAAATTCGGATGATCAAGGAAAACGATTTCTTTGAATTAATGGAATGCCATTTGCTCGCTTTTGCCCATGAGAAGGGCGAAGCCATGATGAATGCGCTCGCCATCACGCCAGCTGAGTCAGAGTCTTTCTCGCAATTTGTTTGTGAGAAAGCCATCGCCGAACAGCTGAGTGTTCTGGCGTGGGACCACGACGCTCAAAAAGTCGCTGGTTTCTGCATCAACGAGCCATTTAGCACAATCGCTGATTTCACTCAGCTGCCGCTGGATGAGAAGTTTGCCCCGTTGTTCGAATTTCTCAAACAAATCGACCAGGCGTGTTTAACCACTCTCAGAGTAACTACCGATCGCCTGTTTCACCTATTTAACCTTGGGGTACTAAAAGAATACCGCCGACATGGCCTCGCCAAACAATTGTTGCTCGAGTCTCTAGAAATCGCCGCCGACGCAGGCTTTGAGTTTGCCGTAGCCGAAACCACCGGCACCGGTTCCCAAACCATGTGTTCCCGACTGGGCTTCCGCACTCTACACGCCCTGGCGTATAAAGACTTTACGATGGATGGAACCACTCCTTTTGCCGTGATCGAGGAACCTAAACAGTGTTTACTGATGGGAATTGAAATCTAGCGCGTGCTTAGAGGGCCTTCCAAGGCCCCTTGTGGGTAACCTCTAAGCAAACCCATTCGCCCTTGCGAAAATCACGGACCTGACTGGCCGCTTTTTCCATGAAGGCCGGAATCCAATCACCGTGCGAACTGGCAATAATTAGCGGCACGCTAGCCCGCTGCACCCAAGCGATGAACAGATCAATGCGGCGTTCAAGACCCGAGTAAGATTCACCGTGCGATTGTTCATCAAGAAGTTTGTCAATCTCAACGGGAGATCCCATTTTCTTGGCCAACGGCTCCAAGGTTTCTACACACCGCTTTTTGGGGCTGCTCAGAAAAACTGCGGGTTGATCAAGCGCCATTTCCAGCATGGCGTCGCGGAATTCTTTGGCTTGATCTCTTCCCTTAGCGGAAAGGCCATTGTCTTTTTCTCTTCCGGAGTCGGTGTCACGATGAGCGTGCCGAACCAGCACAAAGGTCTTTTTAGGCATGAGGCAGCGAGGTCCCCTGGTAATTGCCTATGGCTAAATTTTCGAAAACACTTTGTGAACGGATAGAGGCTTTCCCTTTTCGTGCCGGCCGTCGTTTCCAAGTTCCCTGCGGAGTCAATTCCCGCGCCTTAGCATTGTCAGAAAGGTAGGTGGGAATCACAATATCGCGAATGTACGAAAAGATACGCTGGTCCAAAATGGGAAACGCGATCTCCAAGCGTGAGAAAAAATTGCGGGGCATCCAGTCGGCGCTCGAGAGGTACATGGCGCCTTCGCTCTCAAAATAGTAAATGCGGCTGTGCTCCAGAAAACGATCGACCACGCTGATAACCCGTATGTTTTCAGAAATGCCCGAAACACCTGGCACCAACGAACACGCACCGCGCACAATCAAATCAATCGAAACACCGGCGCGCGAAGCCTCATAAAGTGCCTCAACCACTTCTTGATCCACTAGGGCGTTCACCTTCGCCACAATTCGAGTTTTTTCGCCGCGACGAGCCGCTTCAGTTTCGGCATGAATGTGATTTATTAGGCGCTGATGCAATCGGGTGGGTGCCGAAACCAAGGTCTTAAAACGGTTAGGTACTTTTCCGGCGAAAGCGCAGTCGAAAAAGTGGCGCGCATCGTTTCCAATATCGGCGTTGGCGGTGAGAATGGCCATGTCGGTGTAAGTACGAGCGGTAGTAGCATTATAGTTTCCCGTCGACAGATGGGTGTATCGGCGGGCAATGCCATCCTCTTTGCGAGTCACTAAAGTAAATTTAGCGTGGAGCTTCAGTTTTCCGAAACCAAACGCCACTTCTACTCCCGCTTTTTTCAGCTCATCGGTTAAACGCAGGTTGTTGAATTCATCGAAACGGGCTCGCAGTTCAATAATCACCCTCACCTTTTTGGTATGGGCGGCGGTCTTCAATGCTTCAATCAGCGGCGACGACTTGTCCATGCGATAAATCGTCATCTCAATGGTTTCAACCTTAGGATCGATTGCCGACTGGCGAATCCATTCAATGTAAGCTTCGAACGTATCGTACGGATGGTGCAATAAAAAATCGCGACTACGCAAAGATTGAAACATAGTCTCAGCGTCGTAAAATTCGACCGGGATTTTGGGGGCCAAGGTGGCATAGCGCAAACCTTGGCGCTCGCTTAGCAACTCAGGGGCTTGGTGGTTGTAAACCGCCCAGAGGCCTTGCAAACAGAGCGAAGCCGGCGCGGGAAGAATCTGGCCGGGCGAAATTCGCAACGCCGACGACACTTGCTCCAAAAAATCGGTTAACACGTCGCCGTGATATTGCACGCGTACGGGCACCCCTTTTTCACGTTTGCCCAGGCTCGTTTTAACGACGTCAGGAATTGAAGAGGGGTCAGCGTCTCCTATATCCGCGGTGAAATCAGCATCACGGGTTAATCGAATCAACGCGGGATGGTTTTTTAAGCCAAACGTGTCGCCCAAAAAATTGATGATCAGATCGTCTAAAAAGAAGAAATAGAGTCGACCGGCTTCGTCGCGGGTAGTGTAGGTGAGAGGCAAGGTACGCGAAATCCTAAACCAGAGCCCTTCGGGAAATATCGCCGCCATTTTTAAATTTTCAAGCAGCCCCAGCTTAGACATTTCGAATGTTTCGGGCGGTGCGAGTTTGGGCAGCACTTGCGACTCAAACAACCCTTTACCAAGTCGCATGGTCTCGGGACTGAGCGCCGAGTTTTTTACCACTTCGATTCCGGCATCGGCAATTTCAGCAACTAGATGGTCAAACACTTCGATCTGCTTCACGCCAAATTTTGCTACGTTTTCTAACAGTGAATCGTGAATCGTTTTTAACCTTTTTCCGAGGATCATCTCCGACGCCTTCTTTTTTGTGGCGCCTTTTAAGCGTTTAGAAAGCGCCGCAAAACGGATCATGAAAAATTCGTCGAGGTTGGTGGAGGTGATAGCTAAAAACTTAAGGCGCTCTAAAAGCGGGTTGCCGCTAATTTCTCGGGCCTCATCGAGTACTCGCTCATTGAATTGAAGCCAGCTGACGTCGCGGTGGATAAAGGGCTGACCAGGATTTTCGAGGAGGGATGGTAATGTCGGTAATACCCGAAACTGCTGCATGGGGTCGTAGGTATGCCATATTTCACCGCGGTAAGCCAGTGGGTAACCTAACCCAAATGAAGAGAAACGGCGTTTAGGGCGCCGGATAACCACCTGGATTTTTTAGACTTTCGGCGATAATCTGGGCGTACACCTCACCCGAGGGCCGAAGAGTTCGTTTCTGAGTGGGGTAATCGATTTCAATCAAACCGAAGCGCGGCTCGAACCCCTTTATCCACTCAAAATTATCCATCAATGACCAGTGAACGTAGCCGTCAATCGTGGCCCCCCGACTTCGCGCCCGAATAACCGCGCCCACGTGGCTTCTTAGGTAATTGGCCCGGTGCACGTCTTTGGCGTCGGCAATGCCATTTTCGGTGATGTAGAGTGGAAGGCCGTAGCCGCTCATTTCGACCAAAAGCGATTCTAGCCCTTCGGGGTGAATCGCCCAGCCGAGGTCTGAAACCTGGTCGCCGGGAAGCGCAAAAACGATGCCCAGGGGCAACCGCGATTTGATAAAGTTGGCGGTCTCTTTCTGCGGCCCCATGCAGACGTAAACCTTCATGTAGTAATTGATGCCTAAGAAATCAATGCACTTTTTGCGACGGGCTTCCCACACTTGACGGGGCGAGGGGATCAGTCCAAAGGCCCCAAAGTGCTGGTGCCGCCCGGTCAAGGCATCGGGCCAGGCTAAGTTATAAAAACGGTGAAACGAGTGGGCAAGTACACGCTCCAGTGGATTCCAGCGGTGTCGGGGCAAGAATTGAATGACGTTGTGGGCAACGCCCACTTTCAACGGAACGGTGGCGAAAAGCCCCTCGCGCTTTGCCGCGTACTTATGGAGAATTTCGTAAGCCTTCAGATGGGCGATGAGTAAATTTCGACACGATTGGGCAACCAGTTTCGGAGCAAAACGGGCCGGAGGCATAAAGGCGCCTAAATACTGACCGATGGTGAGCGAGTTAGGTTCGTTAAGCGTGCACCAGAACGGCACGCGCGAACCGAGCCGTTCGGCAATCTTATGGGTGTAGCCGGCAAAACGCCCCGCCGCCTTTTCCCAAAGAAACCCCCCTTTATCGGCAAGCCATTTGGGCACGGTGAAGTGGTGCAAGGTGACCATCGGCATGATGTTGAGCCGCTCGCACTCTTTTACGAGCTCAACGTACCAATCGATCGCCGCTTCGTTCCACTTGCCTTCTTCGGGCTCAACTCGCGACCACTCGATCGAAAAACGGTAGCAGTTTACGCCCATTGATTTGGCGATACCGAGGTCTTCTTTATAGCGGTTCCAATGATCGCAGGCGTCACCCGAGCGCTCGTTATTTTCGATATTGCCTTCGGCTTCCCATTGCCACCAGTCGTTGTGGCGGTTGTTGCCTTCTACTTGATGGGAACTGGTTGCCACCCCCCATAGAAACGGGTGAGTTGTGTCTTTGATCACGCTGCCTCGACTAATCCGCCGTTACGAATTCTAAAACGCTTGCCTCGCCAATCGACGGAATTGCCGAGCGCCATGTGAACCCACAGTGGAAAAGCCAGAAGCTCGCGTAAAGCCCAACTGCCCACCATGCTAAGGGTTAGCTTTGATTCTAACTGCTGCATCAACTTCAGATCAAACAGTAACCATACTAATAGATGAATACCGATGAACGTAGGCCAGGGCACTCCCCACCAATGTTGAAAAGTGATTGCCCCGATCACTCCGGAGAGAAGCGAGAAGAAAAAAGGCTCAAAGACGAAAGCCAGGGGCGCTTGCGCTTTACGGATGCGGCCCCAACGTAAATGGCGTTTCCAAAAATCGCCCAGCCCGTATTGGCCGATGAACTGCTGAATTGGCTGGGGCGCAATTACCACCTTTAAACCTAAGCGACGCATCGCCTTGCCGGCCATGTAATCTTCGGCAATGTAACAGCCCAAATTGTGAAGTCCGCCGAAACGATCCATGTCGCTACGTCGAAAGAGCATTTGTTTTCCGACCACGAACGACTCGCCGCAGGCGCTGGCCATTTGCATCCAGCGGGCGTAAAAACTGTTGAGGTACGTGGCTTCAAGCGCACCGCCCAACCCCTTTGGAAAGGTGCCGGCGACCACGGCGGTAACTACCCCCACTCCCGGTCGGTGGTGAGACACAATATTTCTCAAGTAATCGGCGCTGACGCGCACATTGCTATCGCTGATTAACAACATATCGTAGCGTGCCAGTCGGTAAGGCTTTACCAAATTATTTATTTTTGGATTGGGGCCAATCTCCTCGGAGCCAATGACGAGTAAACTTGGGCAACGGGGATATTTTTCTTGCAGACCTTTTATTACCGCCACCGCAGGGTCATTGCCATCGGCCACTGAGAAGATGAGTTCGTATACTGGATAATCGAGCGCAAAAAAGACTTCGAGGCTTTCAACAAACCCCTGTTCCACCCCTTTGACCGGTTTCAATATGGAGATGGGCGGAAAGTGAGTTGGTTTTACGCTGAGGGTTCGAAACTGCCTAAGCGCAAACCACGTTCCCCAGATCATGCTGCCGAAGGCCAAGCTCCAAAGAACTAGCGGAAATACGTAGGGCGTGCTCATGATTAGCCTCCCAAGTTTTCTTTTCGGGTTTGATAGGGTCTTCGTAAAAAACAAAATTTACTTCCTGGCGGCGGATGGCGCGCAAGATAGCTTCTGGGTGTTTTTCGCAGTCGAGGGCCGTTTTCCACGACGTCATCTGCCTGGCCACGTGCAGATCGGAACTGGCGATTTTAGGCAAATTAGTATCGGCCACCTCTTCGAAGACATGGGGGCCGCTGGCCACCTCCCAAGCGTCGAAACACTCGCGCAGTTCGCCTTTTCGATTCCACAAATGGTAGGTCTGCTTTTCTACTTTGCGGGTCCAAACCGGATGGGCCGCTACACTAACCCCACCTTGGGCGCGAATCTCGCGACACAGCTCGGGGATATCTTGATCGGCCCTAATGAATTCTGAGATGCCCAACCCCAACACGTGCGCCGATCGGTGGTTAGAAAGAAAATTTTTGGTCAGCTCCACCCCGGGTATCACCACCATCCCGTACTGGTCCCAAGCGCGTTCGGCTTCGGTTTTTAGTAGCGCCATGTAGAGCGGAAAATTGGCAGGGGTCAGGGAGCACTCTAGGGTTCGGCTGGCAAAGCCCAGAAAGGTGGATTTTTCACAAAGGTGATCGGTGATGGCTATCGCGCCGAAGCCGCGTTTGCCATATAGGTCGATTACGTCAGGTAAGGGAATTTTGCCATCGCTGAAAGTTGAGTGGACATGAAAGTCAGCTAAGAACATGCCCTTATTATCGGCACGTTGTGTTGGGGTTTGTTTAGGGGCGAGTCACGATTGCGTGTTGATCCGATTTTAGCGGTTGAAGGCAACCGGCCCGCGTTTGCCGCTGCCACTCTCTTCCCGGTATTTACCGTAGGTCTGATGAGCAATATCGAAAATGGTGGCGCCGCGCTTAAGTTTTTTCCCGCGCTCGCTCCCTCCCCAGAGGCCACCGTTGCCATTGTCCTTTTCGCTCGGCGCTTTGCCACTCTTCCACCACTCCAGAGCAAAACTTAACAGCGCGCGTTTCTCTTTCTCACTAACCCCCCCGCCATCTTCGTTGACCACGGTAAGATCGGCCTTTTTACTTTTAGCATCGCCGCTAAAGAAGGAGGCCAGTCTGTTCACTAAACCTTCGTGCGAGTTCTCGTTTTGGCCACTACCGGTGGACAATGTGGTTCCGCTTCGCACATTCACCACCGCCCCTTCGTCTTCGCGGTCCGTATTCAAGGACGCGAAGGCGCGATTGGCGCCGGCCGCTGATTCTCTAGAATCAGCGAATGAAGGTGAGCTTGAGTCGCCTCCACCCGCGCTTCCGGAATCGAAAAAATCGGAAAGATCTTGGGCGCTTTTAAAATCACCATTAGCAAACTTTTCGGCGAAATCATTCGCACTGACGCCACGTTCGCGAAAGGTTTCGAAGTTTTCAAATGTCATTCCGTTCAATAGAGCTTCGGCCTTCAAGTTTTTTGACTCACCGCTCGAGCCTGGGGTGGTTGAGCTACTTCCGGGCCCGCCGGAAGCGCCAGAATTCGAAAACGCTGGCCCCTTAGGATCAAAAGCTTCGTAGTCGCGCGTCAGCTTGCGGATGCCTCGGCCGTATTCCTTGCTGCTAGCGTCAAAGACTTCTTGGTTCTTTCCGTACTCTTTGACCTGTTTATCAATCTTGTCCATTTCTTCCGCGTAAGCCACCGGATCGGTTGCCGCCATACTAAACAGAGAGATCGCGCCTAAGCCGGTCAGCGTACTTTGAGTTATCTCACCCTTCTTGCCCAATTCGGCGAGTCGTCGGGCATCCACCAGCTTTTCATCCAGACCAAGCCGGCCGGGCGAACTCAAGTCACCATTGGTACCCAACACCTCTTTGCGCGGATCGGGAACGAGATTGCCGGGTATTCGGGCCTGGCGAATGGCCTTCTCGGCCGGAGTTTCGATTTTACCCGTCATCGGATTAATTTGGGGAGTGCTGCTGGGAGCCTTGCTGGCCGAGTTCATGAAGTTGGTGATATTTTGGGAGGCCGAAGTGTCAATCGTGCCCACTTCGCGTCCCTCGTTCAATTCAGTTTTAAAGCCGCCACTACTTTCGTAGCCAGCCTCACCATCCCACCAGTCATCGGCGACGCTGGTAGATGAGAAAACGAGGGCGATTAGAATTCGTTGCAATAACATGGGTGCCGTCCTTCCCCATTGTTTGTGCAATCCCATTGCCGCCCGTGAACTGAGTGTTTTCAGCTGTATAGCGAAGTGGGCAGTGACCAACATTTTGACAGCTGCTCTGAGCGTGGACGGAGGTAGGGCTGTCCCCTCGCTAAGTGCTCTACTCTTGCTTTGATTCTTTATGATGGTTAGCGGAATCGGGGGGCCGCCACGAGATTTGCCGTAGGCGGAACCGCAGTTTATATTTGCATCCCATTCCTAATGAGGTGATTTCTATGCGTTTGGTATTTATTCTTTTGGCCGTTCTTTCCCTTTCTGGATGCGGCTACAACCGCTTGCAGGCGCTTGACGAGGACGTAAAGGCGGCGCTTTCCGAGGTCGACAACCAGTATCAACGGCGCAACGACTTGATCCCCAACCTGGTGGAAACCGTTAAAGGCTACGCCAAACATGAAAAAGAGACCTTAGAAGGCGTCATCAATGCCCGGGCTAAAGCCACCCAAGTACAGCTTAAAGCCGACTCGCTGAATGACCCAAATGCCATGAAGCGTTTCGAAGAGGCGCAGGCCGGCATGTCATCGGCTCTTTCTCGCTTGATGGTTACGGTAGAAAAATATCCGGATTTAAAAGCTAACCAGAACTTTCGCGACCTACAGTCACAATTGGAAGGCACTGAGAACCGTATCACCGTGGCCCGCAAACGCTATATTGAAACGGTAGCTGAGTTTAATAAGATGGTTCGATTTTTTCCGACCAATCTCACGGCAAAGTTCCTACTGGGCTTGAAACCACGCGAGACCTTCACGGTTGCCGAAGAGGTTAAAAAGGTCCCGCAGGTGAAATTCTAGTGACGCGAGTCAACCGTCTTTGGTTTCTGGTGTTGGTAGTTCTCGGCATCGGTGGTGACGGCAACGCCATCAACGTTCCTTTTTTATCCGGGCCCGTCGTCGATGAGGCCCTGATACTGACCAGCGACGAAACCCGATCGTTGAGTTCGCTTATTGAACAACTCAACGCCAAAGCCGACATGCAGATGGCGGTGCTCACCGTTCGCTCCCTTGACGGCGAGCCGGTAGAAACCTACGCCCTCGCGGTCGTTGAGAAATGGAAGCTGGGTCGCAAAGGAAATGATCGCGGCCTGCTTTTTCTCGTGGCTCCTAACGACCGCAAAATGCGTTTCGAAGTGGGGTACGGGTTAGAAGGCGATATCACTGACGCCTTTTCGAGCCGAGTGCTTAATGACGAAGTACGGCCGTACTTTAAAGACGGCCGTTTGGCGGACGGCTTAGCCAGTGGCGTAATCGCGATTGGACAAAAACTTAACGTAAGTCTCGATTCTGCGCCGCTGGCGCCGCCGGTAAGACACCAACCGCGGCGAGGCGCGCCGTTACCCGTGGTGCTTATCTTCTTATTGCTCATGGTCTTTCTCTCTGCGCTCAATCGTTTGGGGGGAGGCGGAAGAGGAGGCCGATTTGGTGGCGGGGGATTCGGTGGTTTTGGCGGAGGGGGAGGATTCGGCGGCGGTGGTGGTTTTGGCGGCGGCGGGGGCTTTTCGGGCGGCGGGGGCGGTTTTGGTGGGGGCGGTTCGTCGTCAAACTGGTGAAAAAAAAATGAAGAACTTGTTTCAACCCGAAGATTTAAAAAAGATTGAAGCCGCCATTGGCGTAGCCGAAAAACAGACCTCGGGTGAGATCGTCACGCTGATTCTTCCGGCCGCGAGTGACTACTGGAGCCTCAGTTTTGCGGGCGGTATTTTCGGTGCGCTGATGGGCTCTCTGGTGGCCTACGGATGGCACCTCACCCACCCGGCATGGGGTTTGAGTTTCGAATGGGCCCTTTCCTTACCGTTGTTTGGTTTTTTAATGGGAGTGTTGCCGCTGCGCAGTGCCGCGGTGATTCGCGCCGTTGCACCAAAAGCATTGCTCACTTCGTGCGTGCATCGCGAAACATTGGCTCATTTTACCGCATTGGGGCTTGCGCGCACCCGCGACCGATCAGGCATTTTGATCGTAATCTCACTTTGCGAACGGCGCGTGGAGCTGCTTGCCGACCAGGGGATACATTCTCGACATGAATCCGGCTATTGGAAAGAGCTGGTGGATGAACTGATTGCGGCCATTAAGGCGGGTAACGCCACGGAAGGCGTAGTCGCGCTAATTAGAGCTCTAGCTGACGACCTTGCCCATCACTTTCCGACGAAAACAGATGACACCAACGAGTTGAATAACCGAGTGCTCGTCGGCCGGCAGTATTAATGTCTAACGACGCTGCGCCCGCGGCGCCGAAGCTAAATTTCGTGAACGAATCAATTTAATAGCGTCGATCACCAAGTCACGATTGGTCACGTTATAGAGCACCACTTCAACGCGTCGGTTTTGTACCCACGCGCTTTCACGGTGACCCAAAGCAATCGGTTGATTCTCGCCAAAACCCTTAGAGTAAAGTCGCGAGGCCGCTAGCCCCTGCCCGCTTATCACCTGACTAATCCAGTAAGCCCGTTTCTGTGACAAGCGGTAGTTGGCCGCGTCCGATCCGCGTTCATCGGCATGACCGTCAACTCTCGCGCGCGTCCAATCGCCGCTGTGGGTGCGCATGACTCGGGCCAATTTCTGAAACAACGTGCTCGAATCGCGCCCCAAAGTGTGTTTGGCGGTATCGAAATGAAGAGCGGTTGAATACGCAGTGATAATCAACGTAGAAACGCCACGTTTTTCGATGCGGAAGGCTCCGTCATCGTACGCTTGGATGCGAGGTGCGGTCGGCTCCGGATCGGCCCACATGGTATAAGAATCTTCAACAATTTCTTGCGTGGTTACGGGCGTACTCACCGTTTCAGGCTTACGCGCCGGTTCCTCTACGTCATGTCCAGAAAAAATCGGGAACCCAATTTGGAAGATCAATTGTGCGGTCCAATGATTGCGCTCGGGAATGCTGATATCCATCGCGCCTTTAAGGCCCAGGCGGTATCGCGTCGACTCCGAACCCCATTCGTGATTGAGCTGCAAGCCCCCATAAAAAGCCGTTTTCGCTGAGCCGGCGAGAGTTTCGGCCATGCCCACTTCGGAGCCAAATTGGAATCTGCCTACGGGGCCTACCTGCCAACCCTGCGCAAAAACAAAACGGGGCGAAATCTCTACAAAACCGCTCTTCGTCTCGATGCTAACCCGATTGGCGACGGGGCCGCCAACAATCCGATTAAAATCGTAACCAACGCCGAGATCCAGCACAAAACTTTCCCACTCCTGCGAAAGGAGTGCCTTAACCGCGAAATCGACGCCAAACTTATCCACCTCGCCAGTGGCACTCGTGGTTAGACCTGAAATGCCGGCATCGAGACCGCCGAAAAGGTAGGTTTCTGCTTTAGCCGCATTAAAAAACAACAGGGCAGCAAGAAAGGCGCACTTCTTCATGAAATTCACTCCGAATTATTTCCAAAGGTTAAACTTTAATACCAACTAGAGTTCACCACGATTTGATCATTCACCGGGCGTCCCGCATTGCACACACGGCTAGGATCCAATTTTGATCGCACCGTGAACGACAGGCGTTTTACGCCGGGACTATGAAATGTAATCGTAAAATTCGAGGCGATTGGGTAGGTCGGTGGTTGAGTCCACGGGATGTTTGAGGTGATATTGACCACTTCAAGCTCTTCCCCGGTATCGGTGCCAAACTCCCACGGCACCGGTTGCCCCACGTAAAAATAGCCGCCGGGACGATAAACGTAGCAGCGAATTGGCGCGCTCACCCCACTCACCGGAATGGTGGGGGTGGTCGGGTTGGTGTCGATCTGCGGAGTATTTATGCTTGAACCATCGTCGCTATAATCCGTGTTGTAGTCATACTCGTTTGACGAACCCGTTTGGTTAGCAACGCTAGCGCCGCTCGTGTCGGTAGATATCTTTGTCGAACAAGCCGACAGCAGTGCAGTAGATAGCATTATTGCGGCTAAACGCTTTAAATTGCTCTTAGAGTTTGCTGAGAACTCAACTGCCGAAACTGTATTCCTAAAGTGTTTCATACGTTTATTTAAACCCCCTAATGGACGATTGAACTGTGCGCATAGGGAATTGCAAAGATCTCGCCAGGTTGCGGACACAGGCAGTGGACAACTCCAACCCAATGCTCCCAATGCTCCCAATGCTAATGGGCCCTGAAGTTGCGGGAGGTGTGGGCCCTAGTGCAACGTAACGATGGTGGGGGGCTTTGCGTCGGTTACCAAACGCAAATGAGGCACCATTGGTTCCAACGCTGGAGTCGGGGAGAAGGCCGCCAAATATTTCTCGGCCTCTTGGCGGCGGTACTCTCTTAAGAAATCCAAATACGCAGGATGAATCGGCGCGGTTTGACTCACCGACAGGGGTAAGGGTTTCTCGAATGAGCATGAAAACACGGTGTAGTCCCAACGGCCTTCCCCGAGCTTTTTAAAGCAGGGAAAATAGGCGCAAGGAAGAAAGCCGGCGTCTATTATGGCTTGCGTGCCGTCCAAATCCCCTGCGTCGTTGATCACTTCAAGGTAAGTAATTCCGTGCTGATTGAGCAGCACCGCAATTTTTTGGTACAACTCGACCGGGTTCAAATAAATGTCGAGGCGTTCTCCAAGGATAGCGGCAAAACGTTGTTCCGGAACCATCTTCACGAAGATCTCAATTTTCTGATCCGGATCGGTGATCAGAACATTTGGCTCATGAAACGGATAGAAATGAACGCTGAGTGCTTGGCGTCCGCGTAGCTTTTCAAAACGGCTCGTAACGAATTTAGGGGCGTGAATTATTTCGAGCTCCGGTAGGGGATGGCCGACGAATTTTTCAAGCACTTTTGGCTTGGCCACCGGTAGCTCTTCAAGTCCGCATGCCTGACGCACTTTTTCATAGTACGGCGCAACATTCGGATGAAGAGAAAAGCGGGCTTTTTTCCGGTTTTTAAGCACCCCATCGAAAAAGTAAGCAGACAGGCCATTGATCTTAAGTGGGTCGCCGCCAAAGGCGTTGGGAAACACCCCCAACATCTTGAAGCCCAAACGTAGAGTGATCTCCTGTTGCGCCAACGTAATGGTACGAGTGGTGGTGTAAACGACCTCTACGCCTTTTTCCGCCAGATAGGTGAGAAGTTGCGGCATAGCCTCTTCAAACAGATCTTCGGCGGTTGAAATATCGGGATGAAAAGCAACCCGGGTGATTTTGGCCAAACGATTGATGCGATCTACCTGCATGCCAAGGTAAAGCACAATTTCAGATCCGCGCTCGCCAATAAGCCAGATATTTTGATCGCCGGCGATCTCCACGCTTAGCCGATCTTGATACAGCATCATCTCATCAGATTTTTCCGAAGCCTTGGGATTAGCCAATTGGTAGAGTTGCATCAAACCAAATGCATCTCGCGGCATGGCCCGACGAAAGCCCAAATTCAGATTCATACTTCCCCCAAAACCAGTGACGAATTCTTTCTGCGGCGACCGCCTTGATCCTGCAGCAATAGAAAGTAAAATGCCACGCCAATTACCCCTAATCCCTGAGCCACCATTACTGAGGTAACCGGAACAAGGTCCACCATTAAGCCAAAGAACAGATAGGCTACCGGAAAGCTAAATCCTACAATCGCCGAAAGAATCGCAAAGAATCTCCCCTTTTCCCGGTCCGCAACCTGGTTTTGAAAGAGGACAAAAAACTTGGCGTTATTTATACCCAGGGCCAATCCGGCCACGGTGAGACACCCCAGTGAAATCGCAAAGCCCGGCACGAGCGCGGGTAGAGCGAATGCCGATCCCAAAAATGCGAGACAGATAAAAGCAACGTGGAGAATCGATCCCTGGTATTTAATGGATCTCGAACACCAAGTTCCGCAGATAAGGCCCAACCACAAAGCCCCTTCGAGCATCCCGAGATCGCTCGCCTTCATTTCCAGCACGCGCTTAACGTAGAGCGGTAGCACCAGTAAGGTGGGGGTTCCAAAAAAATTTACGAAGCCAAAGCCGAACAACAACTTTTTCAAAAATGGATAATGATTCAAAACCTGCCACGGCGTTTCGCTAATCTCTTCGTTAGGGCCCTCCCCCGCTACCGGCCTAAAATACGTTACGCCACTTGCGGCGGCAGCGATAAGGTAGCCAAGGCTCGCCAGCGACAAAGTCAGCACCACGCCAATTTTGTCGATCAGCACTGCGCCCAACATGGCCCCGGCGAAACTGGCTAAACTCTGGGTGGATGAGGCTAACGTAACCGCCTTGTCGAGGCTTTCGGCACTGGCAACCTGTGCCACGGATTTATTCAAGGTAGGGTCGAGCAATGCCTGGCAGGTGGCCAGTCCAAACCCCATCGCGTAGATGAATGGCGTCGATACAATGCCCTTATAAAAACCAAGGGCCAGAAACCCGACGAAGAGCGCAGAAGCTATATCGGCCAAGAGTAAAATATTTCGACTGGGCCAACGATCAATCAGCAAACCAAAGATCTTAACGAATAGTAGCGACGGCAATGCCGAGAGCACCAAAAGGCCACCCGCCCAACGACCGGCCAAAGGTCCAGCCTGGTTGATGCCCCACCATAAAACGGCAATCTGCACCATGCGAGCGCCCGACTGCGACAAAATCTGGCCGATCCATAAACGGAAAAAGTTTTTTTCTTTTAGGACCATGAGTTTAATTCCTCAAATCTACCAATGTTTTAATCTTTCCGCTGCGAGGATTGCGCGGGAGTGACCCCAGAGGATGTACCTCCACCATCAGCGAGCGAATTTGCCCATCTTGAATATTCTTTTCGACCTTCGCCACGCGGCTCAGCACGCGGCTACGAAGCAGCTCGCTAAAAGCGGCGTCGCGATTCTCTGCCTCTACCTTCACAATAATTTCGTCAATACCACTTGAGTTAACCGTCACAATCTGGAGGGCCGAGATAGATTCTTCAGCGAGCGCACTTTGAAAATCGCGGTAGGCCAAATTTAAAATGCCAACGCAGATAGTGTCATCGGCACGCCCCAAATATTCGAATACCCTTCCCCCATTGGCACATTCACAAGGGTGATCCACAAACTTGGCCATGTCGCCCACTTCGTAGCGAATCAACGGGTAGGCAAGCTTACGCAGACTGGTCACCAGCAAGCGTCCGGCGACTCCGGTCGGACAAGGTAGGCCTTGCTCATCCACTACCTCAAGGTAGTTAAAATCATCGACCGAATGGTGTAGCGCGCCGGATAAATAGCGGCACTGGTAGCCAATCTGCCCCCCGTCGTTAGCCCCGATGATAGAAGCAATCTGTTTGACCCCCAGCGCGTCGCGCATCCATTTTTTATCGGAGGGCTGGAGCGGCGCGCCGGCAAACATTACCTTTTCTAAAGTGAACGTGGGGTCTTTGGCTTTTGCCGCCCGCAACAGCGGCACCAAAAGGGCCGGAATGGCTTGAATCGTATTTATCTTAAAGCCTCGCCAGATCTTTAAGAACAGATCAGGTTCTAGCTTATCGGCGAACCCAAAGGTCTGAACGCCCAGGCGGCTATTAATGTGATCAAACGAAACAAAGCTTCCGTACAAGTCTCCGGCGAGCATACAATTGGCCACCCGATCGCCTCGTTCAAGCCCAGCCTCTTTGAAAACACCCACGGCGTGGGCAATCATCTGTTCCCAATCATGCCCATCGTAGATCGAAAACTTAGGCTCGCCGGTCGATCCGCCGCTGCGTGAAACGTAACCGCCTGGCTGCCAATGCCCGGTCGCTAACCCCTCACTACGCGGTGGCAAATTAGCTTCCATTTGGTCGCGGGTTAGAATGGGAATCTTTGCTAAGTCGGCGCCGGTAAGAATTTCGACTCCTCTTAATCGCTCACCGTAGAAGGGTGAATTTCGTGCCACTTCGATTAAGCGCTGCAAATGGGTGTCCGGTGCATTTTCGGGCCAGCGTTGAGCCGAAGCAAAACGCGCAAAGGTGAAATTGAAGTAATGAGGCAGATCGTAAGCGCCATCGTGCGGATCTTCGATCTCTCCGCCCGACATTAAACCAAGTTCCAAAATACGAACCGCCCCGCGGCGCGCCAACTCGGTGGCCACCATTTTTAGCTCAGCGGGAGCGGCGGCCACCCCAACGGTTTGCAAATAGCCACGAACCGATTCTACTTCATTAAAAACCGCTTCTAAGTTGGCGGCAGCGATAATTCTAATCGTACGGTGCAGCGGTGAGGATTCCACGGCCATTTTTTCATCAACGATAACCGTCCACGCGACCCCTCCTTTTGATTCGTAAACCTTTCCGATGCCGCGAGCTTCTTCGATCTCCGCGACCGAGCGCATTTTTTGAATTTCAACCGCCGTGTTGGTGTCGGCCGGTCCGGCCGGAATCTCGGCCTCCTTTTTTACCAACGCTTCGGCCAAGGCGGCAGCAAGTGCAAGCGCCGTGTCTTTGCCTTCAGCGAAACAGACCTGCGGCGCGGTACACGCATTTTGGTCCCAAATCGCCAATTCCACGGCCAGACGCTCGGCCACGTTCGCCGCGCCGAAATGGCTCAATCCCGCTCGCGTCACCAAACCGAGACTAATCTTCGGACCGAACACGATGAAACGGGTACGCGCCGGAAGATCGTCACGGTAAGCCTTAACCGCTTTTTCGCCTCCCCAAACCACGAGACCATCGACCTCTTTTTTCCAAGCGGCGATAACCGCTTTTGCCGATGAGGGGTAATCTACAATGGCGAATGATCGGCTAACCACGCCCTCAGCATCTAAGTCGCGAATGGTGTCGATAAGCGCACTTAAAAAATCTGCCTCGGCGCCAGTCTCAACCGAAGCGCGTTTCAAAATTGAAACGTTACCGGTGATCAGCCCTTCGATCAGTGAGCCCATGCCAACCAAGAATACGTTGCCCGAAATCACATGTAAGATGACGCCCAGTGGGCTTAAACAGAGTGCGGTCTTTGATGCGGACGACCAGCTCCACTGCCCTTCTCGTTCGGTGCCTCCCAGTTCTGCTTGCAGTTTCTTTCGCAAGTTCTCGGCGTTGAGAACAAACGGAATCTCTTGCATCCCCAACTGGATCATCGGTGCCGAAAATCCAGTAGTGCGCGGCAGTATGGCCTCAAGGCGCAGCCGGGGTGGGTAATTGGGATTGGCCCAAACTTTTCCTACCGCATCGAGTAGCGTCAAAACCTTTTCTACCGGATAGGCGGCAAAAGTTTTGGCGGCGAGGCGCCCTTTAATCGCAAGTTGAGCCACTTCGTCCGGAGTTAACTCTGACCGGCGTTCAACCCACTCTCCAAAATAGTAATGACGGCTCATGTTAATTCCTCTTCACCAAATCAGCGGCGGTAATAGCGCAGCCTTTGTGTTTAGTAAGACCGCCGCGGCCAACCAAAGTGAACGTGGGAGATTTTCTTCCGCACCCACATTGTTCCGGATCTAAAAAACCCAAGTCGGTGGAGAGAATCGCCAAGTTGGGCATCATCGCATTAAACGGAGTAATGAATTCCAGCAGCCCTACCTGCCCGTCGGACAAACACTCAAGAGTGTCCGGGTGACGCACTAGAACGCGGTTGAAAACCGGTACGTGGAAACGATGGAAGTCACATTCAATGTAGGGGGCGCTGTGCTCAGCCATGCCAAAGCCATCGCGTATATTTGCCGCCGGAATTCCTAGCAGGTCGGTAACCAGCGCCCGAAACTGGGCACGCGTTACGCTTTTGTCTTCGGCCGCCTTCCACCCACCGCCGGTAAGCAACCAACTATGGGGCGGAAGCGAAATGGTTTCTCCGCGTTTTTGTAGCTCTTCAATCAGCTCAAAAAGAAAACTGGGAATTCCCAACAGTCGCGTCGGACTGCCCTCTTGCTCGTACCGCCTTAACCGGTCGATGGCCTTTTGCTTATCGAACTCCCACACCCCAGCCGCATTCTTGCGGACGACAAAGAACGAGTCTTTCATGGGGGCAAAACGCTCTTCATTTTTTACCGAAAAGGCTATCCCAAGGTCTTGCGCATCGTTCGGGTCATAAATAAAATTGCAGTAGTTGGTTGGCAGATCTGACACCAGACCTTCCTGCCCCCACAGCACATCCATTTGTGACTGCACGCGATCAAGACTGGCTTGGTCGAACCAGATCTGAGTTTTTTGACCGCGCGTGCCACTTGAAGTCAATTTCAACACCGCCTGATCGTGGGGCACTGAGGTGAGTAAGAAATATTTCATCGCCGTTACCCCAACAAAAGGGAGACGAGCCAAATCAGCTTCGGTCTGTAGCGATGAGGGATCAAATTGATTCTTTCGGTAAAGGAAACGAATATCGGAAGAATTGGCATTGTGAAACTCGGCCATTTCCCGACAAGCATTCACCATCAGCTGTTTCTTTGATTCATCCCAATCGAGTGGGTTGGGAACTCGGCAAATGGCTTCAGAATGTTGGAAATCGTTCATAATGAAGCATTCCTTTCGTACTGAATCTGAATCAGATCCAAGAGTCGGTTAGCAATGGGACTCACGACGCGAATTTCGTCGAATGCAAGTTTAGTGGGGCGTACCGCTTGAAACCGCAGCGACAACTGACTTCCCATCTTATGCGGAAGAAACCCGGCAACAAAGAAGCCCGCCTCCTGAAGGCAGTCATAGAGGTTGCCCACCCCAGGGGAGCCCACCAGCACATCTACCGCCGCGTACTCATAACCATTGCGCAAACACTGCTGCCACTCCTGCAAAATTCGGTCGACGGCATTTCTCCCGGGCATGACGAGATCAAACACGATCGCGTTTTGCGCCGGCTGCAAACTACTTGTGTAATCGCCACCCGAAGGCAGAACGGAAAACCGCGACGCCGGGTACCAAGAAATTCCTAGCGGGTCGAGCAAGAAACCGATCTGCTCACCTAGGCAAAGGGGCAACTCGGCCTCTTTGCCGAAGGGGAATTCCACGCGCGGCAGAACGGAATACAATAGGCTGTAACGATCGGTCTTCTTTGGGTCCGCGCCCATACCAAGCTTTTCTAACTTGGCTTGGGTGTCCTTACTTTGGCAGCCCACAAAAATGGCTAAATCAACCGGGTGGTAACGAGAGACAAACCTTTGGCTAAACTCGTGGTTGGTGACGAAATCAAAAAATAGGTAATGCATCGGAATGGTTTCAACCACCTGCATTGCCTGCTGAAATACTTTGCTAAAAACCCCTCTCGATTTTAACACCGGGTCAACTACCCCCAGACAGGGTTCGTAAACCAATGGTGACGTGTTCCATCGGCGCAGCCCCACGTGGCCCACCAGCCGACCGTTGGGCAAGACTGCCGCGACGCTAATCAGCTCGTCAGATTCAATTAAATTTTCAAGCTTTTCAGGGTAGTAGACAAAATCGTGAATGTAGTCGTATCCGTAGACGTAGAAAAAAAGTTCTGCGATAGCACTGGCGTCGCCCTTGGTGAGCCGCCGAATCTTAATCTCAACCGTTTCAGGATCAAAAGGCTCAGCAACCCGCACGTTGCCTTCTAATGATTTGCGGGCGGCGGCTTCTCCAAGCTTCATCCCCAAAATTATCGACTGCCCTTGCCGACCCTGATTTTCAAGAAGTACCCGGTCAAGTCCTTGGGTGAGCCCGTGAAAAATGGCGCTCTGCCCATTCCTATTCACGTTGATCGGCACCCCGTGATTGAGCACCTCAATCAAAAGCTCACCGTTGTTTTCGCTAAAACCCACGCTAACCGAAGGTTTTGGAAAGAGGTGCTCGTTGTTTTTCACCACCAGGTCAAGCGCGCGCGAGGTGGCGGCTCTAAGCTGCACCCGACGATCGCTTTCAATTCCAAACTGAGTAGAAAAGGCATCTAAGTAGCCCAATACCGGCCCGACGTGAAGCAGACTTGCCGGAAACTCTAAAACCGCCTTATCGCTAACCCCATCAACCACGTAGTCACCCCATACAATCGATAACCCGCATTAATTTACCCGTGCGAACATTTCTTGGTAGCGTCCCAGGGTCCACGACTTCTACTTGAACCGGCCAAACGCTTCCCTTGCTTAAAAAATCTCTAATCGACGGACGGGAATCTAATACTGCGCGCACCAACTCGGCGGCGGCCGCCGGCCTATCGGCCGCACTGAGTTCCGATTCCACCCTAACGATAAACCGGTCTTTGCCCGCTTCGCGTTGCTTTTCCATCTGCACGGTGCCACTCAACCCCGAAACCGACAGCACTAAATCTTGAATCGCGTTGTAGTCGATAGAGTCGTAGCCAATGCGCAAAACATCATCGCCTCGCCCCAAGAGTTGAAACAGCGGGGTCGTGCGACCGCACGCGCAACTTTCGCCGGTCCACTTCACCCGATCCCCAACGCGGTAACGTACTATGGGGGTGAGGCGGCGCGGAAAGGCCGTGCAATAGAGCATGCCGATTTCGCCCGGCTTGGTGAGATCACCGGTGTTTTCGTCAACGACTTCTAAATAGACTTGATCGTCGTGCGCATGAAAAACCCCGGTTGGAGTTTGGGTGCACTGGTAACCGAGGTACCAAGTATCGACTGTTCCGTAACCCGGCGCTAATATGACTTTGGTACCGAAGGTAGCTTCGATCTCTTTTTTATCTGCTTCGTAAAAGTGCTCGCCGCCATAAAATATTTTTTCGATCTGAATTCCTTCGAGCCCGATTTTTTTCATGCCACGAAGTGCGTTTAGCACCACGCTGGCAATGCCGGTAAGTACCCGCACGTCAAATTGCTTGACCACGGTGTGCACGAAATCAACCGCCGTGTGATTAGAAAATGGAAAATTTTGGCAGCCGTACTGCTGCAACATTCGATTGATGTGCACGAAGGTCATGTAGAGGCTGCCCACTGCAAATAGATTGCCCACGCGATCTTCGGGCACCAGTCCGCAGGCATAAAAACCACGGGCATTGGGTAGGTTTAGCCCCTCCAACTCGCCGTGACTGAACAGAGTGGATTTTGGAGATCCGGTGGTCCCCCCGCTTTGAAACACCGTGTAATCACGCAGTCCGCCGGTTACCAGAGCGTTAGAGATCGGCGGTAACAGGTCACGGATATCTGAGGAGTTAAGCACCGGTACGGCTTTCAGTGGATGGCTCGAATTGCCATCGTAGCCCTGGGTGCGGTCACCGTAGTACTTCAGCTCGCGCGAAAAATGAATGTAGTCTTTTAAGAAACGACGCTTTAGCTCCTGGCGCCGATCTTCGGGCATGAACTCCCACGAGTCGTAAAACTGCCGTTTGCTTTTATCTGCCCACAACGACATGGATCACTCCTTCGTACCAAGACGGAAGCTATGGAGATTAGGCGGTTGCGCTACTTCACCTTTTAGCGACTGAATCTTGCTTGCGGGAGGAGCCGTAAACTCAAGGCCGTTGCTCTGCGCAAGGGCTATAGGTCTATTGAATGTTTTTAAGAGTTCAACGAAGTAGTCATTAAAAGAAACGAACCCCATCCCTTCGATAGTTACCGAGAGAAACAAAAAACGATTTTCAGTTTCGCCGGCCGACGCCTCTAAGAAGTGCAATGACTGCGCTTGCTGGCTAGGAACGTAGGCCGCAAACTCTGCCAAGCGCACCTTTTTAAAGCCTTTTTGTTTTTCGGGATTGAACGAAAGTTCAACGACGTGGTCGCCAGTTTTACCATCGGCGTCTTTCCGAATATCAGGAGTGATTGCCGAAGCCTGAGCCACGTAAAGGTACGCCTTCTTTTTGTAGTCCCATGTCTTCTTCACGATCTTGATCCACTCTTCAACCTTGAGTTCGCCGCCCGGGGCCAAGGGCGGAGTCATAATTGGGTCAATCGCGTACCACTGATTTTCAGGCCCCTTCACGAGCGTCGTTACATGAAAACGCCATTCCGGTTTTTTAGGATTGGAACGCAGATCGCCAATTATAAAAAGTTTTCGGATCGCTGAATCTTTAAGCCCCATCTGTCTAGCGATAAGGTGAACTGTAGTTGAGCGGCCAAAACAGAAGCCGATAATCTCTTTGGGGTCGTATTTTCCAATTACGTCTACATCCGCGACGGGGTGCTTGTACGCCGCCAAGAATAACTGCCTCATTTGCTTAGGAGTGAGTGCGTCTTTTTCGGCGGGACTGTCTTCAATTACTCTCGAATAGGCCGTGAAAAGCTTTTCCTCTACACCGTCATCAGCCTTTAATGAAGAAACCAATGAGAGCAGCAACGAACCAATCACTAAACAACGCGAAAACATCTTTCACCCCGAATATAAATATTCGACCTTGTGTTTAAAGAGTCTCGCCATGAGTAGCATGGCCTAATGCCAAGCATCAAGTGGCTAAGTATTAAATTTTATAGATTTATTTACAAACCAGATTGGAACCTGGTGCCAATATAGGCTACCAAAATGGGCCTATGGAATCATTGAGCTTCTCTTCGCGCGGACGCGGTGCGTTACCGAAGCTTCGCAGGGCGAAAGGCGGGCCGAGTGGCCACTTCAGGTCCAGACAACGGCGGCGATACTTTTGAAGCCTTCTTTAAAGAGTCTCTTTGCGCCACGATCGTTTTGGGCAGCGACAACACGCCGGCCGAAAGAATCTGCTTCTTCTCGTTACCTTTGAGGGGTTTCGTTCCTTCCAGAATCCAGCCCTTAACTTTCTTGAAATCATCTGGCGATTTTGACTTAAGCTGATTGGCCAACAGTGCCGCGGTGCCGGTGACAAAAGCAGTTGCCTGCGAGGTACCCGACATGGTTCCAAATTTTCCTTCGGGCAGAGTGGAAAGAATCGAAAGGCCCGGAGCTCCTACCTGGACCGTCTTGCCAAAGTTACTCGAGGGTAAAAGCTGATTTTGTTTATTGAGCGAAGCCACGCCGATAATATTTTCAAGGCCGTAGCTGGCAGGGTAATAGGGCGCGCTGTCGTTGTTATGGCCGTCGTTACCGGCGGCCGCGATAAATAAAATACCTTTGCGATTAGCGTCTTCTATCGCCGCTTTTTCGGAAGCCGCAGGATCTGATCCGCCGCCGCTATAGTTGATGATGGCAGCACCGTTTTTTACTGCGTACTGGATGGCACGAACGGTGTTAGCCAAGTTATTAAAACCGGCACCAGAGTTATCGTAATACTTCAGCGGCATGATCTGAACGCGTTGGCAATTTGCCCCATCCGCTAAACCGGCCACCGCAGTAGAAGCTACAATACCGGCAATGTGAGTGCCATGGCCGTGCGTATCGTACGGCAATGGTAAGTCGTGAACAAAATCCCAGCCCATCACGTCGTCGATAAAACCATTATTGTCATCGTCAATGCCGTTACAAGATTTGTCGTTGCAAGCTAAGCCTTGTGCTTTCAGCTCGGCAGGGGCTTCCCAAGGGCCGGATTCACCGGAGTTGGTCCAGATCAAACTTTTTAAATCGGGATGCACGTAATCAATTCCGGTATCGACCACCGCCACCACGACCGGAGATCCACATTCGGCGGCGCCGGCGCGGGTGAGAGAAAACGAGGGCGTAAGTAATTCAAAAAAGCCAATCGAGGCCAAGGCCCAGTCTTTAGCAATCGCCCCGTCATTTTTCACGATGGTCGATGCTTTTTTTCCTTTGAGGCGATCGGAGATTTCTAGCGGGAGAACAGGGTATTGAAGTTGCTCGTAACGTTTAGCCACGTTCATCTTGGCTGCCGCCGGCAAGGTGAAAACGAGGATTAAGAAACTGATGATTTTCGTCTTTTGTTGCCCCGAACGACGCATCCACAACTCCCGCTTGAACATGAACCTTCGCGGAAGCCGTTGAGGCGGAACCGCGACGCCATTTACTTGAGCAAGAGGGGTGCCAGCGCCGGCCGTAAACAAGGGCTGATTAAGTCTATGTTTTCTATTGGTCTACGTCTGAAGATTGGCTAGCAAACCGCATTCGGGGTGACAATTCACGTCACCGCGGTGCCGCTGACCGTCGACTGACGGAATGCGCCGATCGCAATTATCTGGTGTTTTTGTCGATCCACTTTTCGAAAAGGGGTGGGGTCCACTGCTTCATTTGGGTAATCAAATCTGGCGGAGACTCTGAAGAAAGTACCAATTTTGATTGTTCGGTGCGGATAAAGCCTTCCTCGGTGGCCCTGGTTACGAGCGCCAACAGCGGATCATAAAAACCTTTTACGTTGAGTAAACCGCACGGCTTTTTATGCAAACCTAGTTGCAACCACGTCACGATCTCAAAAAACTCTTCGAACGTACCAAAGCCGCCCGGCATCGCAATAAACCCGTCCGACAAATCGGCCATGAGCGCTTTGCGCTCATGCATCGAATTTACCACGCGTAACTCGGTGAGCCCTTCATGGGCCAATTCTTTAGCCGCCAAATGCTGGGGAATGACTCCAATGGCCTCGCCACCGGCGCTCATCACGGCGTCGGCGATAAGACCCATGAGGCCTACGTTGCCCCCACCGTAAACCAAAGCGATTTGGCTAACGGCCAGATACCGCCCTAGCTCATTTGCCATCGCCGAATAGGCCGGCTGTTTTCCCTTATTGGATCCGCAAAAAACACAGAGTCGACGCACGTTTTCTCCCTTGAAGAGGGAGAGTTATAGCTAAACGTTTTGTTAAACTCAACGTGCTCGCTTGAGAACCGTGACTGCCGAAGATGAATTGGCGCTAAATTAAGTTGGATCGAGGTTTATCAAGAACACGGCGATTTAGAAAACTAAAGTCGCGTTAGTTACTGAGGGGCGGGGCGGCGAGAAGGGTCCCGCTCTTTTCAATTCTGGAGACCCCAGCCACTGGGCCGGCATTAAACCCTTCGAGCGGAAACAGATTGGGTTCGACCCAGCCACCATTGCGTTGGGCACGATAATGCAAAAGATTGCGCGTAACGAGCTTGATGTAGTTTTTTGTCTCATTCACCGG
Organism: Pseudomonadota bacterium; assembly: GCA_043718025.1. Taxonomy (GTDB): domain Bacteria; phylum Bdellovibrionota; class FAC87; order UBA2466; family UBA2466; genus JBGSST01. The sequence goes on along the minus strand of JAYSWN010000139.1, from coordinate 8,402 downwards.
AATCAATTCGACAAAGGCATCCAACGGATAGTTGCCGTAACGTCGACGCCAGCGTGAAAAACGCTCGTAGCCGGCGTTGTAACTGGCGGCAATAAAGAAAGGATGCTCTACTTTGGCCTTCAGGGTCACCAAGTGCGTGAGCGCCATCTTGAGGTTTTCGTTCACGTGAAAAAGCGAACGATCTTGGAAGTAGGGATACCTTTTCTGACGGGCAATTTCACGCGCCACGGAGGGGAGAATCTGCAACACGCCGCGGGCATCGGCGCTAGATAAGGCCCCCGCGTTAAAAGCGCTTTCTTGCCGCATCAGTGCAAAAACGTAATCGGGATCTAAGCCCCACTCTTGGCATTTGAGTTCAATCTCAGTTGCGAAGGGTTTAGGAAACATCTCGGCTAAGAAATCAAGCGGCACCCCTTTATAGGTGGCGCTCTCCCCTTGCAGCTCTTGGCTAACGAACGCATAGAGGCGCATCGCTTCTAGCGGCTGGGCTGACGCCTGCATCAGGTGGGCAACGTATAACAGGCCATCGACCGACTCTTTTGAACGTTGGTCGCGAAGTAACTGCGACGCTCTAACCAAAAATACCGAACTCTCCTTCTTAAGATTGGTGCCGAGCCGCTCTTTTGATTTTTCGATAAGTTCCACGACTCGACTAGGAAGTTCGAGCGGTGCCCTAAGAACTGATGGCTGACCAAACGCGCCCACCGGAAACTCGAGCCGCTCTTTCATCCACGCTTTGGCGAGGTAGAGGTAGTAGCCGGGAACCGGCGTGGCCAATAACTCTTTGTACGCTAGGGCTCGGGGAATGCCGGTGGAAGCCTTGAGCCGGCCCTGCCAATAGAGCCGTCGGATACGGTTATAGGGGCTGACGTCAGGATCACATTGTGACTCTAAAACTTCGAGCCCCTTGGCCCCCTCATTTTTCACGAGGTAATGGATGGAGAGTAAAAAAGCGGCCTGGGCCGAATCGGGCGTACATTTTCCGTGCGCTTTGATCCCCTGGTAAGAGTCGACCGCCAGGGTGGTCTGGTCTAACTCCACCGCCAGTCGAAACCGTAGCGTTAGCAGCTTGGTCCACTCTTCGGGAGTAGCGTCGGCCATAAGCTTTTCGTCACCCACCACCATTTGAATTTTCTTCATCGCCTCTTCAAGATGATCTTTATTCCAAATGCTCAAGACTTGGGTGTATTCGCGGCGAAGTTTAGAGCTGCGAAACGAGGCGCTCGGCTTTTCTTCAGGAGTGGCCGAGGGGTCTTTCCACGCCAAGATTTCGTCTTTTACATTGCGAAGCTCAGAGTCCAAGTCGACCAGCTCGGCGGCCAGAGCAGTTTGCAGCGCCACCTTCTCGCGGTAGCGCGGCGTGTTTGCTTTGATGCCGCGAATCTCGTAGCCGGTTAACTCCCAAAGCCGGCGCTTCTGCAGCGTGTCGAGATCGTGACGTTGGCCGAGCAGCTCGAGTTCTTGCACCTCTTCGCCGGTAAGATGCGACATCGGGCGGTCGCGGTAAGTGGCAACTACCGACGTAGGCTGGTACACCGACTTTGAAGCGCAACTAAAGTTTAGTAGCGAGAAGAGAGAGGTGAGAATGATGACGATGGGTTTTTGCACCAGAAATAAAGTGTAGCGTCTCCTCTGAAATAGTTCGAGTGGTAACGTATGTTACAGAGTAGTTACCAGGCAGATAGACCATTACCGCGCCATTACTTAACGTGAAATTTGGATTCGGGGGGATTCATGATGCAACGAGGTTTTGTCTCGCTTGTCTTTTTCTTCTTCGTTCTAGGCGCAGCCGAGGCCAGAACGAAACCGAAAGCCCAGGTGACTGACATCACCGCCTTGGTGCAGACCCACTCGCTCGACGGCAGCCCTGGCGTCGAGCTTGAAGGAGGGGAGATTATTCCTCTCGCCGCCGCCAGCACCCCAGGAAGCAAAGTCATTTTCGAAGACTTAATGCCCGGCGCCAACTGGGGCCACCCCGCCATTATTAGCGTGCTGCATCAAGGAAAAGAATTGCTGCGACGCGCCTTACAATCGCCTCCGCGCGGTTTAGGACAACTAAAAAAGAAATCGCCCACCAAGGCAACCGTAGCGTCCGAGCCTGAAGATTCTGAAACCGACCCGTTGGAGGTGAAGTTTGCGCTGGTGGATCATAAAGGAAAATACAAAGTCGAAAATCCGGGCAAATTTCATGCCCTCATGATCAACGGCAATCCCAACCAACGGCACTGGAATGACTTTGCCTTTTTGTACCGAACGCTATTGAGCGTTTATGGCTACCTTCCCGAAAACATCCACGTCGCCGACAGCACCAATAAAGAGGCCAAAGGTGATTTAGATGGCAGCGGAAAAAACCGAATCGCTTACGCCTCAACCGTGAATGCGGTGAAAGATCTATTCACCTCACTTAAAGAGAAGCTTAAACCTGAAGACCAGCTTTTAATCGTGGTTAATGATCACGGCAGTATTAAAGAAAACGAAACCACGATGGTTTTGTTCGACGGTGAGATCAAAGCGTCGGAGTTTGCCGGCATGGTGAAAGGGTTACCTACCAAACGCATTATCGCCATCTTCGAACAATGTTTTGGTGGCGGTTTCGTGCGCCCGATGGCCGACGATGAAACCGTAGCCATGGCCGCCTCGACCAACCGTGAGTTTAGCTGGTCGACCCCCGATCTACGATTCGACGAGTTTTTGTACCACGTGACGTCGGCTTTCGCGCACCAGACTCACGACGGAAAATCAGTATCGGCCGACACCAACAAGAATGGAAAGGTTTCGGCGCAAGAGGCATTTTCGTTCGCGGTCGAGCACGACTCTATGGCCGAAAGCCCGGTTCTTGAAGCGGCGGCCAATTCAGGCGTGGCCACCAGCATCGGCCTATCATTTTAAAGAGTTATAGCCTGCAATTGGCGCTGACTCTCTACTTTACAATTGCGACGCACCCAAACATACTCGCCCTCTTCTGCTACGGAGGGATAGGCAAATTGGTATGCCACCGCACTCGAAATGCGGCGGGCGTAAGCCCTTGGGAGTTCAAGTCTCCCTCCCTCCGCCAGTTCAGTTCTTCCCCATGGAAAGAGCCACGCAAACGAGTTCTCAATGCCAGTAGAAATTCGTTGGGAAACCAACCTCCGATTAGCCGGCGAACTTGCCACCTTCTTTATTGCTAACACCGATGATGAATATATCTCCTGGGGTGAATATCTGAATGGCCGTGCCACCGTGAATGGCCAGTGGAGCGAGCAGATCGTCGCTCTTTTAGAAACTGAGATTCATGGCGCCTTGGGCGGCAAGGGGCCAAAACGAATGGTCACTGGTTGGCGCGAAAACCGCCTTTGCGCCTTCGCCATCATCCAGTTCCCGATTTCGGCCCGCTTTGCTTATGCCACGCTCGAAGACTTGGTGGTGCAGCGCCAAGGAAACAATGCCGGCATCGGATCTAAGGTGCTCGCTTGGATCGAAGCGGCGCTTCGTCAGCAAGGCATCTCCCACCTCTCACTCGAAAATGGAGCCGCCAACCGAAAGGCGCAGCGTTTTTTTCGACGTCGCGGCTATCGCGCGGTTACCGTCATGCGCCTAAAGCCACTGCATGGGTAGGCATTATAAAAGGTATTTCCGACCAGCCGTCTAATCCCTATAAATTTAGTTCAAAAAAGGTATCCGTTACATAATAAGGAAAGACGTGGGGCGAGAGTGTAAACCTTCCGACCCTCCCTGGTTTTCAACCGTTCGGATAGCGGATACGAAATATATTTCCTTGATATGTAACGGATACCATTTTTCGACGTAACTACCAGCTTCCAAATTACAAAGTCTCCAATTCGCGAAGCTCTTGGTGACCGTGGACTTTCTTGTCCACGATTTATTGCAATCACACTTAATGGTACACCGCTCATTTCCGTAATCAGATAAAATTCCACCGAATTAATTAGCCAGCTCGTTTTACTTTCTCGGCTTCATTTAAAATAGAACCGCCTAATGCAACTTATTAGAGGAACTACTTCATGATCTGTTTTAACGCTTTTAAGATCAGCGTCATTTGGGCTCTGCTTGGTATCTCGCTCGTCGCGATGGGCAATGGGGACGTCTTTGGCGACAAAGAGGGCACCGGTAAATTTGCAGCGGAAGACATGGTTCAGCCGCCAAAAAATAAATGGTCAATTAAGATCAAGCCCCGCGGCTATCCACTTCCTGCAGTGGTCAATAAAGAGCATCTTTACTTGAGCAATTCCTTTGGCGATATCTCGCAGCACGAACTCGCTACGGGGAAATTTATTTGGAAGTCAAAAAGCGTGAACCATATTTTTGGTAATAACTACACGGTCGATCCTCCCTCTTTTTATGGCGATAAAGGCTACCTTGGCAGAAATACTGAAAAAGGTTACCAACATCTTCAGCCCTCTGGGCTTTATGTTTTCGATCAAAAGACAGGAAAACCACTTAAGACTCTGTTCAAAAACCAATTCATCAACAACGTTTTAAGGATTGATAGCACTTTGTTTGTCGAAGTGAATTCCGGCAAACCCCGAAAGAGTTTTGTATACGCCCTCGATCTAAACACAGAAAAAGTGTTATGGAAAAGCGAAGGGCTCCAGAGCATTCTTGGCCTCGATTTCATAGCGGACGATAACAACTTATATTTAGCTAGTTTTACTTCATACACGGGGAGTTCTTCGAGCGAAGGACGGATCATAAATATATACGCCCTTTCGCGAGCGACGGGATCTTTGATTTGGGTTTCGGACCCCATGGATCAACCGTTCCGCGTGAGTGCGGCCAAAAACTTTATTGTGGTGAGCAAAAGTAGAAAGGGCATAATTTTAGTTGATAAAAAAACAGGTCGTTTTTTGGATGCATCGCTCTTTCCCAATAACGTAATTCATCGCCACGTGACTATAGGTAATTCTATCTTAGCCGAATTCGATAATTACCAGCTGGGGTCTTTCGATCTCATTTCCAATAAATATGATTTCTCACAGCCCTTTATCCCGCGTCCTCGGTTGAATTGGTATGCGGATTTTTTTGCAACGGACAACTATATATATTCCTTTGTGGATGGCATGAGCGCTTACTCACTTGGTACCGGCAAACAAGTTTGGTCCACTCCAAAAATTGTATTTCGTGAACATTATGCGGGCCACTATACGCCTTCTGGAAAGTATCTGACCATTCAGCAATACGATGATTTAAAAGCTTACTCTAACTGACTTTGAATCCAAGATTCCGCTCGCTAGTAGCGAAGTCTCTAAGTCAGCTGCAAGTATAGCGATCATGGAAAAACTGATCATCACGGCTGCCATCACAAAGGATAGGCGGGATAACCCCCCAAGATATCGCTCCTGGTTCTTCTCTCACGGGATTCACTCAAACCGTGGCCGTTGGCCACAATTAAAGGGCGACTTCCACCGTACGATTTGCCCCGATCAGTTGGCACCGGATCCGCTCAGAGCAAACCGGAGTGCCGTCCGGGAGGAAGTAGAAGTAGGCCCACTTGCCCGCAAAGGGCTCGAGCGATTTCAAGTGCGTGAGAACCTTTTTTCCGCCCGCGATAGCCGCCGTGGCCCAGGCGTGCGCCCTAGCTCCGGAAAGTTCGGGAGACGCGAAAAGAACGATCTTGAGGATTTCCCCCGAAGCAGCTGCCTCGCCCGATTCGCCAAGGGCATCGGGAACGCGGACTAGGCCGCCTAAGCGCTTGGAGACGGAGGTCGCCACGATTCCCCGCTCCATCTTCACGGAGGCGTAGTGGACCTCGTCGAAAACGGCATCGGTGATCACGATCGGAAGGTGGGAGGAAAAAGGGGATGTGACCAAGATATCTCCCGCGACATCCACGAGCCACGAACCGGTGATCTCTTTCCGGAGCTTATCCAAGGCAAACCCTTCCCAGAGGCCGCCGAAGTCTCGCTTCCCCACGGTGCGGGCGTCGTGTCCCACGTCGAAATAGCCGAGCGTTTCCTCACGAAATTTCGCCGCGAGCTGATCGAGTTCCCGGGTTCGCTCTCGAAAACGGTTTTCGCACCGTCCCTTTTGTCCGGGCTTTCGCCACCGGCAATCCGGATCGAGGAACTCTTTCCCTTCCTTCGCCAATTGGGTGAGTGTCTGGCGGATCGCCTCGCTTTTTTCCGATTGCTCCGCCTGCCAGGTGACCGACACGCCAAAGATCGTTTCGTTCCCTTGGGGAAGCGCCCCAAATAAAAATGGGCTCACCACCGCCAGCCCAAAAAGGACTCCTAGTCGTCGCTTCATTATTTATCTCCCCCCGGCGCTGGGCCGTCGTAAGTGGGCCATCCGTTTGCTTTGAACGGTTCTTTCTCCCGGATCTTCGAAAGGTGAAGCAGGAAAGTGCCGAACGAATTCCCCGCCTGCCGGGGTGCCCCCATCTGGGCCAGCCGACTCATTTCGGCCGTGAAAGCGGGCCCCTGTTTTCCCTTGGCCCAATCGTAAACTTGGCGGAGCTGGTCCTTGTCATTGGCTACCTTCAGGAGCCGTTCCCAATCCTTGGGATCGAGAGGCAATTCCGCGTGGCCGTCCCAGTAGTAAAGATGGTTCTTCAGTACCTTGAGGATCTTTCCGTCGGGGCCAAGCGCTACCTGGTATCCCTGCATTCGGCACGATCCGCCCGCACAGGCGTAATAGAGCGGTCCACCGTAGTCCGCTACCCACGTATCGTCGGCAAGCCCCTGTCGATCCGTCTCCGGAATCGTCGTAATCTGCTTGAGCTTAATCGTGGGGCCGCTGCGGCCCCTTTTACGGTCCGCTTCGGAAAAGGGATCTACGGGAATAGCTTTGTCATTGGTGGGGCTCGCCACGGCGCCGGGCAAATGCGCGGAGTAAAGACGGGAGACGTCTTCCCAGGGAAGGATATCCTTCGCCTTAGGATCTACTTCGTGGTTCTCCTGAGCCGCGTTGAGCACAAAGCGGCGCACGGAAAGGCAATAGTCGTCGCCGTACCAGGGGCCCGCCATAATGACCTCAGGGTGGGCCGCCCGTCTTTTCGCGAGGTAACTGCTACCCGCCGTTTCCTCGCTCAGGCGAATGGTCAGCTCGTCCGGCTTACAGTGGGGCGAAGGCGAGATAACGCGGAAGCTGGCACCGCTCAAGATGAGATTGGGCCTTTGTTCGATGGGGCCACTTGCCGGATGAACGTTTAACGGAAAGGTCGAGTGGTAATAAAAGTTCGGCTTCACGTTGGGAATCATGGGGTCGAGATGATCGGCGTGCCATTTTTCCCAGTGGGCCATCGGAGCCGCTTCCGTCGTTGGTTTGAGGAGCTCCTTTAGCGCGGCATAGGGCACTTGCGTATCGCAAATCCCCCCGTCGTCTTGATTCTTGTCGCCCAACCTACAAATTCCGATACTCCGGTCTGTCTCGTCCCGCAGGAGAATGTCGTCCATGCTTCGCCGGGAGAGAATAACGCGGCCTCCGATCTTGAGCCCGGCCACGTTGCCGGTCACCTCATACACGACGCCGAAATCCGGATTGTTCTTCCACGCTTCGGGAATAGGGACGACTTTTGAGGACAGGGAGCTGCGTGGATTGGGTGGCTTGTCCCCGGTGTGTGGCTTCTTAACGTCCGGGGGATTGGTTTCCGCCCGGGCGGCCAATGAAAGCAAAGCGAAAATCAACCAGACGCGGAACTCAGGATGGCTCATGAGTAAAGCGTAATGGTTGTAGGAATAGTTTCAACCGCGCGGCGGAACCATTTGGGGGTTAATCCCAAGGACATGGAAGGAGGACGGACTATTTTCACGAATCCAGAAAACGCTGGGAACATTTTTGCAATCGGAATTCCCAAAAATGGCTAAGCCCCTCACCCGTGACCCGCGGATGGGGTCCGAAGAGGGTCTCCATGAGCTGCACGCCGATACCTCGCCATCAAATAGGCGATTGCAGCAAAAATTTGCCTCCCGCTATTGCTCATAACCGCCTTCGGCCACCCCACTCATAGGTTTAGGGGTGGGATGGCTGTCCTAGCTTTGTGCTGATAAACTATATAAAAACACTCAATAATTCATTGGAAACCCTATGAGCACTAAGCGTCTGACCTCGTTTCTCGTCGCTCTCCTGCTTGGCGCCACGGCACTCAGTCCGCAAGCTTACTCTGGGCCCCTCACGGCAGCTGATCTAAAAAGAGCGTTGGATAAGAAAGGCGAAGCCGCCCAGATTAAGGCGATCGATGCGCTCACCGCCAACGCGGATACCGTTCGTAATAAGGAGGCCTTGATTAAGGTCCTGCTCTTGGCCTTCCAATATGAAAAGTTCGGCAAAGACGATCTTCGGCAAAGACCTACTGCTACCTTGCAGTGGAGTTGTCCCCGTTTAGACGAACACTTCTTGGGTTAAGTTAATGCCTCTCGGTACTCCAGAGGCGACTTCATTTGCAAGCCCGAATGTGGATGATT
>JAYSWN010000138.1:0-3823 GCA_043718025.1 Pseudomonadota bacterium | reverse complement strand
GGTGGCTCCCCAATGCATCCTAAATTCTTCGCCGGCGCGATTAAAAACCTGAAAATGACCTTCAAGTAGAGTGGCAAAAGAGCTCCGGTCTGTAGGCGACTGAACGGTTGAGGCGTGCATGCACGAGCGCGCAAAATCGATACGATAATCCCCTCTAAAGAAACGCGCGAGTAACGATTGTATGAGTTGTTGGTAACAGAGCGTCAGGGTGCCCTCTATGTCTTGCGTAGTCATCAGATTGCGACGCGGTGATAAGGGGATGGATGTGCCCGATAAGATTGGACCATTGTAGGCTTCGCCGTTTCCCAGTTTTGACCGCGGAAAGAATGGCAGTGGATTGGGATCATTCGAGCTTTGCGGCGATGGGGTCGAGGCCGTTGGCGGGACGGGCGCCGGTGCCGGAAATGAAATGTTTTTAGTCAAACAGCCGCTCAGAATAAACGACAGAAAAGACGCAATGAAAAAAGCGAACCACGTTTGCATTCGCGTGCTGTAGCACAGACAAAATTTGAAAACACCGGGAATGTTTGGCGCGAATTGTGGTAGGTACTGCCCGTCATGGTAAGCCCGGAAGTAAAAAAAGCGGTTGAAGCAATCGATGAAAAGTTGCGCGCCAATCTGTTTTCATGCGCCAATTCTGATTTTCAAGAACTGGCGCGAAGGCCGTTGGCACGCGAAGAAAAACTTTTGGTCGCCGTTTTGGCGCGACGGTTGCGCTATCCAGAGATTGGCTTGCGCCTGCTGTACCCGGTGGTTCGGCCGTCCATTCCGCTGAAGCAACCCGCTTCGTACGAAGAAAAAGCTGAGTACGGCGCACTTCTCTACCGGTTGGGTGCGACGTGTGAGGCCGAGAATTTACTGCGTGAAATTCCGCCGGCGCAATGCACTAGAGCCTCACTCTACCTTGCTTTTGTTTTGCAATCGCGTTGGGCGTATCGCGAGGCGTTGGTTCATCTAAAGAGTTTCTTAGCCCGGGTTGACCAAAAAACTTACGACGCCTTAGTGGCGAGTGTGAATGTGTGCGCCGGTCTCGTGTTTCTGAAGCAACACGATGAGGCGGCCGAGCTTATTGACCAACTGATACCGGTGGCGCGCCAGCAAAACGCGCGGTTATTGGGAATGAACTTGCTTGAAATCTCGGCTCAAAATGAAATAGGGAGAAGGAACTTTCAATTGGCGGGCACTTTACTTGAAGAAGCGAAAGGCAATGCCGAAACAAATAATTTTCTCGACACCTTTTTTATTGAAAAGTGGCAGGCGCTGCGGGCTCTGATTGCGCACGGGGATGAGGCTTCGTATAACGTGGCGATTCAAGCCAGAGCTAGAGCGGAGAGTCTGAAACATTGGGAAAGCATACGCGATATCGACTGGCATCTGGGAACGTACGGCGGCCGTCGCTCACTTCTTGACCGTGTTTATTGGGGCACCGCGCACCCGGACTACCGCGAGCGGCTTAAGGAAGTTGCGGGTCAAGAGTGGCAACCAGACGTGCAGTTCGAACTGCGCTTTCCTGAAAACTCGGCACCTGCCGAGTGGATCGATCTTGCGACGGGTAGAACGAGTGGTTCTCGAAAAATTACCCTGAAACCAAATCAGGTGCCTCACCGTTTACTTACGGCGTTGACGCAAGATTTTTATAAGCCGGTTAGGCTGCACGGTCTTTACGATCAGATTTTTCCGAATGAGTATTTTTCGCCGCTGACCTCACCGGGGCGAATTCACCAGGCCACTTTTCGTCTCAAAAAATTCTTTAGTGATGCAAAACTTCCGCTCACGGTGAACGAGGACGTGGGATTTTTCTCACTCGCCTACACCGGAGAAGGGAGTGTGGGCATTCGTGGATTGCGAGACATTAATCAAGCGCGCCTTCCGTCGCAACAGGCGGTGGCGTTGGTGGAACAGCTGCGCTCGGTGGGCCCCACTGGTTCATATAGCTCGCGTGAAATTGCGAAACGGTTTCACCTTTCGAAGCGGACGCTCAATCGGTACTTAGGCGACGCCGTTCGCTGCCAGCTACTTTCGCGGCAAGGCGATGGAAAGCTTACCCAATACCGCATTTCGCCTTCGCGCCAAAACTCATAAGTCCCCTTTCTGTAGCCAATCCTGCACAAGCGTTCCGTCAGTGGCACAACGAAGTTTACGCTAAGTTTAAGCAGGAGAGCGATCGATGATTTTATTGGAATCGGGCGAAGACGGTGACTATGTGGAAGTTCAGGTCGGAAAATTAAAAGCCTCATTCTTTTTTATGGCGGCGATATTGTGGGCAATGGGCGAAGCTCGCTTCGGGGTTCGCTCAAATTAGACTAGGCCCTGCTTTAACTGTCAGAACCCCTGAAAGGCAGGGGCTTGATTTGTATTGGCTCCCGCGCCAAACTGCTCCGCATGTCTACTATGCAGTCTCAGTTAGAATCCAAGCTTACGAAGGCGTTGACTCCGACTCACCTTCAAGTGATTAACGAAAGCCATAATCACAATGTGCCGAAGGATTCTGAGTCTCACTTCAAAGTGGTGGTGGTTTCGCCCCTATTTGAGGGCAAGACGCTGATCCAGCGTCACCGTCAGATCTACGCCCTTTTGGCCGAAGAGCTTAAGGGCCACATTCACGCTTTGGCTTTACACACGAAGACTCCGGCAGAGTGGGATAAAGAAAACCCTGATTTAAGTTCACCGCCCTGTTTGGGTGGCTCAAAAAGCTAGAAATTTTTATTAGATGTTGTTAAGCGATGCGAAGGTTTCACCCCCGGCCATTTCTTCTCGCACCTCTAAGACTCCCTGCTTGTGCGAGCGCTTTGTCTTTCGAGATACGAGAAGAGATGGCCGAGCGGAACTGGGTTATCGCGCTTTTGTTGAGCAGTAGTCAAGAAAATCGATTGCCGGGCTAGAGTGCAGATTTAGGAATAAACCCGATCTACTTGTTTTGTTGCCCTTTTTTCATTCTCCATAGACTCAAAGTTCGGAAACGTGCTACCAGAACTGCCACACTATTTCTTAAGCTAAGGCGCGAGACAATCTATATGGAAGCCTTTAAATCGAGACGAGCCTAAACGATGAGCCTATCGCTCGACATCGTACGGTTGGTGGCAATCATCGTGCCGCTGATTCACCTCTTGGGTTTTTTTTTCGCCCAGGATGCCATTTGGCGATCGCGCACGTCTCAAGGGGCCACGGCCTGGGCCATCGCCCTGGTCTCTTTTCCCTATCTTTCAATTCCGTTCTACTTGATTTTAGGGCGTAGCCAGTTCAATGGTTACGTTCAGGCAAGACGGTCGCACGATACCACCCTAAAAACCATTGCCAGTTCGCTGCTGGAGCGCTCGAAAGCAAAGGGCGTTGTAGCCACTTCGCAACATGAGCTGCCGACCTTTCGGGTGTTAGAAAATCTCGCCAGAATGCCCTTTACCGAGGGCAACACTGCCGAACTGTTGATCGATGGAGAGGCAACTTTCGCGGCAATTTTTCAGGGCATCGAAGCCGCTACTGAATATGTCCTCGTGCAGTTCTACATTGCCCGTGATGATGAATTGGGGAAACGACTGGGTGACCTTTTAGCGCGCAAATCTGCGGAGGGGGTTGTCTGCTACTACTTATATGACGAGGTAGGCTCTCATCCCACGGGAAAAAAATACTGGCGAGATTTGAAGGCTTCGGGGGTGAAGGTGGCCCCTTTCAACACCCGAAAAGGGGGCTGGCGGAATCGTTTTCAACTCAACTTTCGTAACCACCGTAAGATCGTAGTTATCGATGGAGAAAAGGCCTTTGTTGGTGGACACAACGTTGGCGACGATTATCTAGGCAAAGGGCCGATGGGGCCGTGGCGAGACAC
>JAYSWN010000137.1:0-9583 GCA_043718025.1 Pseudomonadota bacterium | reverse complement strand
CCATCTTGGTAGCGCAGCGATAAAACATAAAAGGCCAAGTCCCAGGTTTCATTTGGGCTTAAGTCTTGGAAACTGGCCATGCCCGTACCCGGTACGCCGAGCCGAATGGTGTTGTAAGCTTGAAACGGCGGCAGTTCGCTCAACTTTTCGGAGTGAAAATCAGTGGGCTTGGGATCTAACTTGGTTCCCGCGGGGCCGTCGCCGTTGCCGTTAGCGCCGTGGCACTGCGCGCACTGTCGGTTGAACAGCATTTTGCCGTGACGAAGGTCGGGCCAACGGCGGGGGGTGATTTCGATCTTCGCTAAAGCAATGGCTTGAGTTTCAAGATCACCGGCAAGCTTAGCGATCACCGCCGCCGCCAGCTTTTTTTCTACCGCGTCTTTAAAAACCGAATAGGTTTTTTGAAACTCAACGTGGTTTTTTAGTTCGGGGATGAGATGAGAAAGTTCGGACGCTTGTTTCAAAAAATCTAATTGCTCAGAATATTCCGCCTGGTTGACGATATTTCCGTTTTGTACCGCCCCGCCGTAATCGGCGCGAATGTAGGAAAGCAGGTGCACGAGCATGCGCGAGCTTTCACCCACGTTGCTGCCGTAGCTGGCCAGTGAACCTAAAAATAGTAATAAAACCAGGGCTGAGCGGAGCACAACATTCTCGCTGCAAAAAGCCCGAATCATGCCGGGCCTTGTCTTTATATTTAAGAATGTAAGGCAGTTTTTAGGTGGGGGTCAACGGTAAAATGAGAACGTTTCTCATTTTACTGAGTCACTTGTTGGAGCTGCCCCGGGACAGCCACAGGGTGTCGGCGATGTTTTCTAATTGGTTGGCTAAACGGCTTAAAACAAAGAGAAAATCAGACAGACGGTTGAGGTACGTCATGGCCCAGTGGTCAACCGATTCTCCCGGTAGCTGGCTTAGGTGCACGGTCGTGCGCTCGGCGCGGCGGCAAACCGTACGCGCCAGGTGAAGGTAGGCCGCCGTGCGTGACCCACCGGGAAGAATAAAATTGGTAAGCGGCGGCAGGTTCTCCGAAATGGTGTCAATCTGGCGCTCTAAAAAATCAACGTGGGCCGAGGTGATCACCTCAATCTTGGGGTCAACCCTGGGCGAGGCTAACTGGGCGCCGAGAACAAACAGATTATTTTGAATGACGTGCAGCGTTTTTTGCAGCAGGTCTTGGCTGGTTTCAGCCCGGGCAATGCCCAGTACGGCATTCAGCTCATCGACCTCGCCGTAGGCTTGGATGCGCGGCGCGTTTTTGCTTACCCGCTGGCCGCCGTAGAGGCCGGTGGTGCCGTTGTCGCCCGTTTTTGTGTAGATCTTCATCACCCTAAAATAAAGGGGGGGCAGGGGAGATGTCACTTAGGAATCTGCGTTTACAGGGCCGACACTTCGCCAGTCTTCATTTGCTCGCAGCGACTGCGCTCGGGCTCTTCGTATCCGGCGCAACCTAGTACTTGGTTGGTGGTGTTCAACTTGGCCGCCAACTCTTCAATGACTTTATTGGAATCATTGTCGCCCTCAAGTTCGCTGGTGCTTGGGTCCGCCGCCTTACCCTCAGCGTAGGGGCGATTGCCTTGCCCTGAATGTTGCCCCGAGTTTCCATGACTCTGATCGCCGTAAGCGGGTAGGGACATTGCGAAGAGGGACAGGATCATCATTATTTTGATCATAGTAGTTAGTATAGCAGGCGCGGCTTTTACGGCCAGAAGCGACCAAACCACGCCGATTTATAGATTCCGTTTAAAGTACTAATTTTTACCGAGCCACCCGCCAAGTACATGCCGTTGGGCAGCAGCACGCCACTGGGCAGCATTGCGCCGTTGGGCAGCAGCACGCCGCATTTAAGGTAGGCTGCATTCCCGCTAAAGACTGTGAATGGAACCTGGGTATCGCCGGAATTGAATCCATCGCGCGCGTTGGCAAAGTTGGCGTCACTCACAAACGACGTATTATCGTTACTTGCCACCCGACCGATCGCGGCCTGGCCGAATGGTAACGCACTGTCGTCGCCGGTGCCGAGCATCAGCATGCCGCCGTTACTCTGCAGCAAGCCCGCGTAAAAACCCCGGGATTCAAGACTCGGAACTTGGTATGCCGACGGCGGAGAAAGGCTCGGGCTGCTCAACGTGCGTGAGAGAAAATCGTCTGCCGGTACTGAGTAGGCTGCACCCGGAACGCCGACGAGAGGCACCCCAAGTAGCGAAGGAAAAGCGCGAGTTTTGCCGTATACAAAAAAATTCAAGCTCCCAGTTGGCGTTGAATCGACGTACGAGACGTGGCCCGTGAACCACAGTTGGGAATCGGGCGTGACGGTGATCTGCTTTAATGTCCATCGCTCCGCGAATCGAAAATCTGCGATGGGAACTTCGGTTGGAAAAAAAAGGACCGCCCCATCTTTCAGAGCGTCTCCTGGAATAAGGTTAACGCCAGATTCTTTCCAGTTCCAGACGCCGATTCCGGAGACCGCGGTGTTTCCCAACCCGCGTGATAATACCGTTGTCGAAAAAACTTCGTTGCCGACCAAAAAAACCCGATGCGAATTGTATTGCGACGCAAAGAAGTTGAATGAGTACTGGACTGGATAAGTGGGCGCGAACTGAGTGGTCTGTCGGAAAGTGTCGCCCTGTTTATTGATTTTACGAATATTGAGCTGGGCGGAGCCGTGCGATCCAAAGTACATATTATCGTTATCGTCTAACACCATCGTACTTAAGTCGTAGTAAAGGGTATCCATACCAAAAGTTGAAATTATCGAGCAGCCATTTGGGGGAGTTGCGAGCACGGGAATTGAGTTGTTCCCAAGGCCAAGACTGTTGCTTCTGCCTCCCCAATCGCCATCTACGGCGCCAGTGTCTTTGAGCCGAATTACTGAATGGAAAGAGGACTGTTCATATGCCACGCGAATGCCGTCGTCAGATTTTTCGACAATTATCTTCTTTAAGAGGGGGGGGATCGTTCCGGTGCTCGTTCCGCAAGGTGGCGCTTGCGCATTAATAAAAAAGACGCCTTCGTCAGCAAAAGTCTTGTCAAAACTGCCGTCGTTCTTATAGCGGGCGACCATGGCGTAGCCCGTAGAGCCTGCGCTAGTGCCAACGTTATAGCCAACGAGGTAGCGCCCCCGTTTGTCGACTGCAATGTCGACCACTTCCGAATCTCGTAAAGCTATTTTCATAAGATTGCCGGCGAAATTTGGGGCCTGGGTTACGCTCGTGAACCCCCGGTTGCTCAAGGTCGCATCGATTAACCCCGAGGGTGGTACGGTCACCGTTGACACCGCAGAACGCTCGGGGGATTTGGCATCCACGATCTTAATTTCGAGCTCTAGCCTTTCGCCCGACTCCGGCGCCGAATACACGCAGGCCGGGGTGCGCGTTGAATAATCCATTTTCACCGTTCCTACGTTTCCTACGGTCGACCCGCTCGAGTTAATAGCGCAGGTGTAAGTGCCCGATCCGCCCCTTAGGCCAATGGAGGTAGTTGTGCCGTGGGCGACGGTGGCAAAATTTTGGGTAACGGAAAGTGCAGAGATCGCTACCCGCTCCCCGTAAGGCTGCCATGAGGCTCTAGATTTGAAGCAAGCCGGCAGCAGGAGAATTGTGGAGAGAAAAAATAAAGTTTGAACGATACGTGCCACAACCTATTTAAACTGCAAGCCCGGGTCCGATTCGAGGCAAGGTATTGGCCTGACTTAGGTTCAGCGAAAGGGCTTAAATTGGCTAACTTTTGGTCAGTCGCGGGTTTTTTGACGGGGCGCCGCTGAATATTTCAGGAGAAATCACGTCTTAGTCGGGCTGCAAAAGAGCTGTTCAGCGGCGGCTAAGCAATGGGCGCAAGTGTCGGGAAATCGTAATCATTTCACGATAGTTTATTTAAGAATTAGGCGGCTTTTGCTTTTTCGGAAACGGCCGCCGGGTAGCTGCTGTATATCGTGTCGAGCATAACCGTTTTTCCGTCGGCTTTACGGAATCCGCGCACTTTCGAGATTTCGAGCACTTCCGATTTGCCTTTTACGGTGACGTTATCGCACGGTTCAAAAATAAACGTTCGTGCAAGCGGATCCACCACCGCCTTGGTGACCAGTAGGTCGCAACCATAAACCTTGGTGGCCTCTTCAATGCGTGAGGCAATGTTAACGGTGTCGCCGATTACCGTGTACTCCATGCGTTCGTTTGACCCAATGTTTCCCACCGTAACTTCGCCGGTGTGCAGGCCCATGCCAATAAAAACGGGTTCATCGCCCCGCTTTATACGAATTTGATTTAACTTAACCAGCTCTAAACGCATCGCCAGGCAGGCGGCCATCGCATTCGACAAATCATTGTGGTGGGTAAAGGGAACTCCCCACAAAGCCATGATGGCGTCACCGATAAATTTATCCACTATGCCGCCGTGTTTTAAAATAATGGGCACCATGTGCGACATGTATTCGTTCAAAAACTCAACCACCTTTTCCGGAGAAAGCGCCTCTGAAATTCTTGTGAAATTTCTAATGTCACTAAAAAATACGACGGCGTTCTTTTTCTCGCCGCCCAACTTAATTTCGCCCGAAAGCATCTTTTCGGCGATCTCTTTGCTGTGAAATTTTTGTAGCGCCTTTTTTGCCTTGTCGCGTTCTTCAAGCCCCTTGGCCATGGCGTTAAACGAGTGCGCCAAAAAACCCACTTCGTCGCGCGCCTTGGCTTTCAGCTCAATTTTGAAATCGCCGCGCGAGATTTTGTTCGCCGCGCGAACCAATTCGTAGATCGGGGAGGTGATGGTGTCGGAAAATAGATGGCCCACCAAAACCGAAACGCAAAGAATGATAAAGGCCAGCAGCATCGAACGGTATTGCACCCAATGCGCCGCCTCCGATGCTTTGCCCTCCGGCACTTCGGCCACGACCCCAAGCCCGGCAAATCCCACCAGGCGAAATGCCCCCAACCGTGCCTCTCCAGTTTGGGAGTCTACGTAACGGGTCTGGCCATTATTGAATTTCCCTTTTTTCATCTCCTGCACGATGCCCAGGTAGCCTAAATTCTCCCCGGTTTCGGCAAGGGAGGGGTCGCTGTGCGAAAGGCAGACGCCAGAGCGATCCACCACGAAGCGGGTAACCAACTCTTTTTCGCTATCATTGCCGAAAAATTTTGCAGTCTTAACAAAACCTACCAACGAGTGCGAAAAGCCAACGCCTTGGTCTTTTTTAACGAAGGGGATGGCCACGGCCATTCCCGCCAGGCCCGATTTAAACACCACCCGTTCCACCTGAAAGTCTCCGGCCTGTAAAGTCTGGTGCTGAATCACCTTTGATTTAGCGACCATCTCAACCAAGTCGCGATCTACGGTGCCTTTCGCCGTGGCGTGGCGTACAGGGGTTGCGGTTCCATCATTGGCGTACTGGAAGACCAGCACCCCTACCAACGCTTCATCGCGCTCAAACAAACTTTTTATCACTTGCTGGCGGTAGTCCTCTTTGCCCCCGATCAAACTCTGGCCGGTAAAAATCAATTTGTCCGACAGCCGTTCGAACGCTTCGCGAGTTTGGCTGGCGTATCCCGACGCGGTTTCGGCATTGAGCTGCTGAATTAACGCGGTGTTGTCTTCCACGAATAGGCGGGTCGAAAGCCAAACCAGGCTCGCCACCGCACTGATCAGAAGTAGGGCCACCACCATTGAGATTTTTGTACCAATGGTGACGCGAATTGAGGCTTTTTGGCTCACCTGGTCTTTTCGGAAAAAACTGAGTTTAAGTTGAGGTTTTTTGGGTTTTTGACGCGATCGTGAACTCCTAAAGTTCTCCAGCAAAAATCAATTCTTACCGATATTAGACTGCTATGGACTCAAGTCTAATCATTGCCCAAACCAAATGGAAAAGCGGAGTGCTGGCGATTTTCTGCCTGGCCGGCATCAGCGTGTCTTCCTATTTTCTACAAAAAGATTTTTATTCATTCACCTCGGAGGGCCACGGTGAAGTGCTGGGCGAAGTTGTGGCCTGCGATGCGGGGGCCAAACGTAAGCACTCTGACTCTTACCTGTGGTCGCGGTTGGGCCAGAACCAGTCGGTGTTTTTGAAAGATTCGATTCGGGTGGGGCCACAAGGCTACGCCACGATCAATCTCAAAGACGGAACCAAGCTCGAACTTGGCGAAAATAGCCTCGTGATAATCGACGACCCTAAAACCTTGGCGCTTAAGTTTGTTCGCGGCTCTTTCATCGTCGCCGACGGACGCGGCCAGCGTTTGGTATCGGTGCAAAAAGACGGCGTGGCTTTGGAGCGCGAGCTAAGTGTAAAATTGATTTCGCCGTCTCCTTCGGCCAGATTTCTCAATCAGAATCAAAAACCGTTCTCCGTTACTCTCCACTGGGCCTTTAAAGCCGATGTCGCCGCTAAGATAAAGCAGAGCGCGCGGCTGCTTATCGGCCACGATCGCCAGTTTCAGTTTGCCGATCTCACTTCGCAGAAAGTATCCGAACTAAAAAATCAACAATGGACAGGAGCCCTGCCGGCGGGTCGCTACTACTGGAAGATTATGGGCGGTAGCGAGAATCTGTCCGAGGTTCGCGACTTCACCGTACTGTCGTTGCGGCCGTTAGTTCAGATCTCGCCCGCGAAAGACGCCGTGGTTTCGCTTTACGCTGGTCACCTGAATGTTCCCTTTCGTTGGCTACCCGAAGCCTCCGAAAAAGGCGCTTCGGCTCAACTCGACGTCAGCCGGACCCAAACTTTTACCGAGCTGGTGCGCAGCGTGGAGGTGGACACGGGAACGGGGTTTGCGGTGGTGGAGGGGCTGCCGGGCGGAAAGTACTTCTGGCGACTGCGCCGGGTAGTCGGTGGCGATGCGATTACCAGTATGGGTTTGCCATTCACGCTTTCAGAGCACGAGAAAATTGAAATGGCACTAAAGGAGCCTAACGAAGGTTCTGCCTACGAATTTGGACCTGAGCTCCGTTTTTCTTGGGAAGCGATTGAAGGCAATTTTGATTACCAGTGGGAAATCGATGGCCCCCTTGGCGCCAATGCCAAAGTGGCGAAGGGCGGTAAAACTCTGACTACCAAAGGGTCTTCGATTCTGTGGCAGCCCGAAATTGTAGGTCAATATCGGTGGCGGGTGATGCCGTATTTCGCCGGCGCTAAAGCGGGCGAAAGCAGTTGGCGGCCATTGTCCATCATTGCCGCCCAACCAATCAATCTTAGCAAACCCGAGCCACAAGAAAAAATTTCGTTTTGGGATCGCAAATGGAAAATTGCCTTCCAGTGGCAAGAGCAGAGCGGCGGCGAGGGAAAAAGCTATCGACTAAAAATTGCGGAAGACATCGCTTTTACTAAAAAGTTGGTGGTCTTTACTACCACGGAAAATGAGTTTGAGTGGACTCCGAGCAAGAGCGACGACGGCGGCTACCGCTTTTGGTCGGTGGAGTGGCTGGGTGCTTCGCAAGAGGTGATTCGCGCCAGCAGTCCGCGCCGGTTCTTCTTTGGCATGGCCGACATTTTGAAAGGGCCGATGCCAAAAGCGCCGGCGAGCGACGCCGAAATTTTACTCAACGACCTCGTCAGGGAACCAGAGCTTTCGTGGGAGCCGCTAGAAAAAGCCATCGGCTACGAAATCACTATTCTGCGCGGGGGCGTTGCGTGGCAAACCAAGAGTAGTAAAGACGCCACTCTGGCGCTGAAGAAACTGAAAGTCGGCAAATATTCGTGGACCGTGCGCGCCATCGATATCTTAAATCGAAAAGGCGAATTCTCGGCCGCACAGGCCTTCGTGGTAAAACAAGGCGCCAAACTTCGGGCGCCCACCAAAACGGAGTGGGAAGTCGAATGAGTTTGGGCCGCACAATTCTTGCGATCTTTCTCATGGCGAGTGCCCACGCGCACGCCCGCATCGCAAAAATTAAGTGGGAGGCGGTGGCGCACGCGCTTCGTTACGAGATTAAAATCTTGCAGGGGCCAGAAACCATTTTAAAAGCGGTGACCGCCAACGATTCACCGAGTTGGCGTGGCGACTTGTCTCCCGGCTACTTCACCTACCAGATTCGCGCCGTGGATAAAGGCGAGTTATCCGGAGAGTGGACGAAACCCCAACTGATTTTGGTGACGCCTAAAGAGGTGCAGCCCTTGAACCCCGCTTCGGGCGCCCAAGTGAAACTCACCGAAAAAGATGGCCGGTTGTTTTTGAAATGGCGGCCGTTGGGCAAACGGGTGCGCTACGTCGTGGACATTAAGAATGAGGAGGCCAAATACCAAAGAACGATTTTTGAGAAGGGGGAATACGAAATTGAGGTGCCAGTTTCTGGCGGGTACCAGTGGCGTGTTACGCCGCTAATTCAGGCCGAGGGATCGGTCGAAAAAAGTTTCTTGGGCACTTACGCCGCGACTTCTACCGGGGAGACATCAGCATGGCTTGATTTTAGTCTGGAACTGGACGCGAGTTACCTTAAGGCAAAACAACGTTTTCACCCGCCGGTATTAGTCGAAATTCCGGCCCGACAGCCGCTACCTTTTGGCCGCCAGGTGGAAGTGTCTTGGCACCGGGTAGAATCGGCCGAGGCTTACGAAGTTCGCTATTCGGTAGCTTCTAAGTTGGCACCCCGTGGCCTGGCGTTTGACGACCAAAAAGTTACCACCGTTATCGTGCGGCGGCCTGAGTTTAATTTGCCCGTGCAGGATGGGAAACGCTACGAAGTTTCGGTGCGCGCCCTATCGCACGTAAATAAGCGCGGTCTGGCCAGTATCGTGAGCCTTGAGGCCAAAACCCAGTTCGAAATCGACGGCTCCACCGCGCCGCCTAAACCGGCCGGCTATGTCTTTTTTCGCAGTTCGGTGGCGCCGTATAGCGATTCTCGAGTGGTGACGTCACAGAGCTACAATGGGTCGATTGATGGCGGCGGCATGGCGGTAGAGTTTGGGGCCCACCATTATTGGGCCCCCTGGCTTGAGTCAGAGCTGAGTGTGTTTCAAGAGATGCAGGATGTAGACGGGGCCAACGACGTGCGCGGGGAGCAAAAGTTTTTCACCAATTACGTTTGGAACGTAGGTGGCGTCGAGCGTGGGCTTCGCGTGCGGCTGGGGATGGGGGTGGGGCATTTGGGATTCACCGTGCTGTCACCCAACATTCCTTCGGGCTCGGCCACGGCGATTGGCACTTCGCGCACGCAGTTGTCGTCATTCGCCTTAATTCCCGCTTTGGCCGTAGAACAACAGATCACCGCCAGTCTTTCGCTAGGGGTGGAATTGAAGGTACCCCTGGCTCTGCAAGTATCGGGTCCGGCGGGAGTCAGTGACGCTAAGGCCGCGCCGGCTTCTAATTATCGCGCCCAAGCAACCGTGCGCTGGAATTTGGGATCCGACTTTTTAGTTGAACTTTTTTTAGGACGCGAAAAGCGCGGACTCACCTACAGCTTCAACGGCGTGGGCGGTGAAGAGTCCAATCTAACTGCCACCCGCGCTGGGCTAGGCATCAACTATCGGTGGTAGGTGCGGGCCGAGCGGGGCGGTTTCCTTAAGAGGGTGTCTCAAAACCTTATGTAGAGCCGCGTTCCTGTCATTGCCTGCGTAGCAGGCGCGGCAACCTTTGGCCTGCTTGGTTTTGTCGACGTCCCTCTTCAC
>JAYSWN010000136.1:0-25956 GCA_043718025.1 Pseudomonadota bacterium | reverse complement strand
GTGAATACCCGGCGACTTTGTCGCCCCCCTTTTCCCCAGCGAAAATGTCGCCCCCCACTAAACTAAGCCTCTGAAATTCATCATGAGTTGGGGGGCGTTATGGACGAGGGGATCTACATGAGTAAGCAAGGCCAGCTGGTTTACCGTACTGTGTCAGACTTTTTGAACGGGAAGTTGAATCGTAAGGAGGCCGCCGAAGTTCTGGAAGTAAGAGAACGAACGGTCACCCGCATCGCCCGGCGAATCGAAGCCAAGGGTTTATTGGCTGGTGTACACGGAAACCGAAATAGAACTCCGTGGAACAAGAAAAATGAAGAGATGAAAACCACGGTGATGAAGTTAGTTAGGCAACGTTACTTCGATTTCAACATCACGCACTGTTTGGAAAAGCTGAAAGCAGAACAAGGGATCGATTTGGGCTATGAAACGCTCAGGCGTTGGTGCCATGAAGCGAAACTGGTTAAGCGGGCCAAGCGAAGAAAAGCTACTGCCCGGTACCGCAGATCGAGAATGCAGAGCGAAGGACTGCTACTGCAAATGGACGGTAGCCCTCACCGCTACAACGGCAAGGACGAGTGGTGTTTGATTGCCGCAATCGACGATGCCACAAGCGATATACCGTACGGTGAGTTTTTCCTCTCCGAGGACACCATTAACTGTATGACCGTACTGCAGAAAATCATCGAGAAGAAAGGCGTCCCCTACGCCCTCTACGTCGATGAGGCGGGATGCCTCGGCGGCGGCAAAAGATCTCACTTCAATCAGTTCAGGCGGGCCGCCGAGGAGCTTGGAATTAGAATCATCTTCGCTGGCTCCGCCGAGGCAAAAGGCAGAATAGAAAGGGCCTGGGGTACGATTCAGGATCGCATCATGCCGGAGATGCGTTTGAGAAACATCCACCGCATGCCCGCCGCAAATGACTTTCTGCAAAATCAATTTTTGCCCAACTACTGGAAACTGAGAAACACCCAACCTCCAAAATCGCTTGAGTCGCGCTACACGCCTCTGCCCCAAACGACTGATCTAAAAGAGGTCCTCTGCCTCAAAGAATATCGTACGGTGAAGCGGGACCACACCCTGACGTGGGACGGGGTCGAATACGGACTAACCTCGCCGCTAAAATACTCAATCTACCGCCAAAAAATCGAAATCAGGACCTATCAGGATCTGACCTGGAAAGCGTTCTTCGCAAACAGCCCCATCCAGCTCAACGAAATAAACTTCGAACCCGTACTCCGCAAAGCTTCCTAAAAAGCCGATGAATTACTAACGGGGCGACAATATCGCTGGGGAATTAGGGCGACCATATCGCCCAAAAATCACAGAATCGCTTGAGTCAAAGGATTGGGAAACCGTTCTGGCTGATGCCTCACCAAATTGAAATGTTGGGTTTGAAAAATCGCCGTCTTGCGGCCACTTGGTATTCACGCTGTCTAACATGTATGGCACAGGCATTGCGTCGTTCTAAATCAGTAAACGACCTGCTACGATCTTAAGCACCTTCCTAAAAAAAACTTGTGCGTTGAGGATCTGCCTATCTTGGGGTGATTTCTTTCTTTTGGGGTAATTATGAAGTGGAATATTCGCCTATTAATGGTTTGTTTCTTTTCTCTTCTTTTTTTTATAACCGTGAGTTCCTGCACAAAATCGGAACCGGTGGCCAGTATGCAAAAACTCGATGAGGCGAGGGTTAGCTACAATATGATGGGGATGAGTATGGCGCCCTATTCGCCTGCGGGGTGCCTGCTTGCTTACCCCTCATATGATGAGCAAAGGACTTACCTCCCCCGTATAGAGGACATGAAGGGTGCTATTTACGTCGGCTGCGCACTCGCCGCATGCTCAATTCGATCTGGGGAATACTGTAAAACACTGCATAAATTTGGTTCCGACCTGGCGGAATGTAGGACGGAATCAAAAAGATTGATCAGTCTGGGAGCCCTGAAAACAAAAGACGATAGATGTGTTTACGTAGGAATTTATGACCGTAAAGATCCGAAACGCCCACCGTACATGGCGCTCTTCAACCACGGTTCTAAGCTAAACGAATATTTAGAATGTGCTAAGCTCGGTATTCCCTGCGTATTGATACATGAGCCAGGGCAAATACCAGAGTTGAAGTTTATCCCGAAGCCTTCGCTAATCACCCCTGAACCTGTAGTTGACTCAACCGTTTTGACGAATCTCGACCGCAAGTTATGGATCAATATTCAGTTAGAAAAACTTCATGAGAACTGGGCTCAACAAAACGAAAAATGGCTCCGTTCAAAAGCGGGCTGGTTGTATCTTTTACCAAATGGGAATTTGTATGTCTGGAACAGAGCGGCCCGAACAGAACCGCTCGGGGGGCGACTCATTGCGGCCTTAAACCAGGAGACCTACGCTGATCCTAGGGTACTGGCGGCAGCCGCTTCGTCCTATTCGGCTCCGTTCAATTTAAAGCAAATTGATTTCGAGTTGGGTTTGAGCACCTACGATGCGCGCCAGGATAACAAATACGGCAAGGGGGAAAAATGGGTATATTCCGCCGCCGGATGGTACGCCCTCAGTACAAACGGAGATCTATATCAATGGGACAAAGTAGTTGGCAGTTTGGGAACAAAAATCCTTAGCCTTGGGCCAGAAGTTTTTCAAAACCCATCACTTTTAGCCGACGCTTTCGATGAGTCAGCCGACTACCTAACTAAGGAAGATATCGACCGACTATTTCCATAGGCCGGGCTTCAGTTAACCGCCGTAGAAATTTCGAGAAGCGAATTATGTAGCTTCTCCGGAAACGATTTATAGAAGTAGTCTGGGTAGCTATCTTTCATATAGTAGACAATCGGTTCACCCTGTTCGTTATATTCTGCGCCGTAGAGTAAAATGGAATGCCCACCGATCGTTACCTCTACCGAATGATCCGCTTTTAACGATTCTTTGATTTTCGCCGCAAATTCCTCGCGGGGAATAAACCACGAAACGGCTTCAGCCCGAGCATCGGGATCCGGATGTTTGCCTAAGCCGCCGGTGGGCCCGTTCTGTAATGCGAAAGACTGCCAGATCTGATTCATAAGAACCGCGTTCGTTAATTCGCCACGGCTGACTTGCTTTGACTCTAAATGAGTGGCTAGAGGTGGGTACCCGTACTTCTGGTTGAGCCCGGTTAAAAGTGTCTGCAGTTTGCCTTCAAGGGTTAAAGCGGCGGCGATCTTCACGACAAAATTGAATTCGCCATAAGGGTCGACAATGTCCCCGTAATCATCAAACGCTACCAAACCATTTTGACGAATGAGAGACAACGCATCCAAAGCGATGCCCCGTTCGGATAGAAACTTTTCGGTGCCATTAATATAGCGGCGATACCGGTCCTCCATGGTGAAAATTTGCATCGCTCTTCGCGACAACTCCAATTTTCGATCCGGAAATTTTGCCAGGTAGTTTGATTCCAGTCCGCTTAGGGTGGAGTAAGCCCAGCACAGCTCAGTCCCTTTTTGACTAAACCCACGACTCACCGGCAACAGGTACTTTTCAGCGGCCTTTTCAGAAACGCCAATGGGACGTCCGATGAGCCCTCGAACCCGCATGGCCTCTTCATAGGTCCCGGGTACGGCGTAACCGGTTAAGACGGCGAGATGAAGCAATAGCCAAAGGCGCATAGTGTCTCCTATTGTTTCAATTTTCGCACGACGGCCCAAAAAGTAAAGTTGAGCAAATAGGCAACGGGGAAACGCTATTTTTCTAGATGATGATCGAGGAGCTTGTGGAAAAGTGCGCAGGCGCCAGGGTTGAATTTGAGCCCCTTGGTTTGAGCCGCCGCAACAAACGCCGGAGAGGAGAAAACCTGGTTTCCTTTTTCGTACACCTCTTCCGAATGAGTCTCGCCAACGCGATAAGCATCCCCATTCCATTGGATCACTTGAAGTGCCTCGGTAAGCGACACCCCGTCTTGTTTCGCCCTTTCTTGGGCTAGAGCAAGCAGCCCGACGACCCGCACCAGTTTTCTCGTTTCCCGGTCAGCGATCTCTTCTTTTGAAGCGCCCTTCCGAATCTCTTCAACCAGCGATAAAAACGAAGGGGCGCCATCGACCTTTAACAGGTTTTTTTCTTCGCCTCTTCGCGTGTACTGAAAATAGTCGTCTATGAGTACCGTATTACCAAGGTCGCCGTCGCCAACAAGACCTAGCGTTTTTTTTCGTATTCCGGCAAAAATGGAATTTTCGGGATGGTAAGTTCTGCCGAACTCTCGAATGTTGACGAGTTGATCTTGCGAAAAAAGACGATTGTTTGCGTACTGAAGGGCACTCACCCCCGGTAAAATGGGAACGTTACGCAACAGGGAAAGGTTTCGCTCCTCACGATCCGCGCTAAAAAAAGTTAACTCCATGCCTAGAACCTCTCGAACCGCAAACAAAGTTTCGGCCGTTCCTGGAGTCAAGAAATAGAACACCTGGCCGGCTTGCCCTTGCGCACTTGGAAAGGTTTCAGCGGGAAATTGTTCAAGAACTGGTTCGGCAATTCCGTAAGCCATTACCCCGTCGATATCGAAGACGGCCCGCGATGGGGATTCGGCCCGGAGTGGGGAGTAAAACAAGATAGCGAGAAGGATAAGAGGCTTGAGAAGAACTGAAAAATTGCTGTTTTTCTCCATTGCGGTCACCCCGCCCTGGAGCGCAACTCAAGTGCCACGGATGTAAGGCTAACAGTCAAAAAAAAGCCCTCGTTGCGGCGACACGGTGACAAATTACGGCAGCGCGACAGGGCTATCAGGATTCTTTGTGATGATTAGTAGAACGGGGAACTTAGAGCGCCTAAATCCTTAACGGGTCGACCACAAAATTCACTCGGCAAAACTCTGGTAATTAGAAGCTAGCGAGCGACTCAATAATGCGCGGGGTAAGCGTACCCAACTCGGCTTTGGTCTTAGCGCCGTAGCCGGTCATTACCAGTACCGCGTTTGCGTTTAAGTGACTGGCCAGCATCAGATCCGAAAGTTTGTCCCCGATAACCAGACATTGTTTAAAATCGATCGGTGTGCCACTCGCCCCCGGCGGCCACGCTTTGGGAATAAGGGCGGTGTGGGGTTTGCGACAATCACATTTAGCGTCAGGCGTGTGCAGACAGTAAAAATACGCTTCAATCTTTACCCCGGCGATCTCTAACTGTTTGGAGAACTCTGTGTGCACGGCTTCATGCTCTTCCAATTTGATAAGGCCGCGCCCTACACCAGATTGGTTGCTCACCACAAACAGCCGGTACCCTTGCGAGCTGAGTTTTTTCAATCCATCCACCGCACCGGGTAACAGCTGCACCGCACTCGGATCGCGCAGGTAATTTTTTTCCACGATGATCGTGCCATCACGATCGATAAAGGCCGCTTTTATTGTTTGGGGAGGGGCCATGACTTAAACCACTTTGGCGCGTAACAAATCTTGGAGGTGAACCACGCCCAATAATCGCGGGGCATCGGCAGGTGTGCTTTCGGAATAAACTAACAAATGCTGAATTCGGTTTTTTTCCATCACTTCTCGCGCGTCCACCGCTAAAGCCGACTCGCCAATACTTTTGGGATTGGTCGTCATCATGTCGCGGGCTTTAGATTTTACCGAGTCGGCCGAGAGGTGCTGAAAATGGCGGCGCACATCGCCGTCGGTAACGATGCCTAAAACTTGTCCATGCTCGCTTACGATCGCAAGCCCCAGTCGCTTACGGGTCATTTCCATTAGCACTTCGGTAAAAGGAGTTTCGGGGGCGACCAAAGGCAGAGCCTCTTCTCTGTGCATCAGCTCTTTCACCCTAAGCCAAAGGCGGCGGCCCAAACTGCCGCCCGGATGCAACCGCGCAAAGTCTTTTTCGGTAAACTCTCTTCGCTCCATCAACGCCACCGCGAGCGCATCGCCCAGTGCCATCATACAAATGGTGGAAGCCGTAGGCGCGAGATTAAGCGGGCACGCTTCTTCACTAATCGCCACGCTCAAGACCAAGTTGGACTCTTTAGCGAGCGAGCTCGTGGAGTTACCCGTAACGCCAATGACAAAGGTTTGGGTTTCGCGGGCGTAGCGAATCACGTTGGCCAGCTCTTCGGTTTCACCACTAAAACTGAGGGCGATGAGTAAATCGCCGGCACGCAAAATTCCTAAATCACCGTGTGCGGCTTCCGCGGGATTGAGAAAATAAGAGGTGGTTCCGGTGGAAGAAAAAGTGGCCATCCACTTTCGGGCGATGAGTCCCGATTTTCCCATGCCGGTGAGCACCACCGTGCCTTGGCAGCTCAAGATCTTTTCGCAGGCCGTGGCAAAGTCATTGCCGAGCCGCTTTTCCATTTCACCAATCGAAGCGATCTCTTTTTGCAGAGTGCGGCGGGCAGAGAGCAGCCAATCACTTACCATGGCTTGCCTCAGCAATTTTTTGGGTCTTTTGAATCAACGATTCTAATTGATCAAGTGGCCAAGCATTTGGTCCGTCCGAAAAAGACTTGGCCGGTTCGGGATGAGTTTCGGCAAAAAATCCGCTAACCCCCACGGCGGCGGCGGCGCGCGCCAGATACGGAATGGCTTCACGAATGCCGCCGCTACTTCCGCCCTCGCCGCCCGGCAACTGCACGGCGTGAGTGATGTCCATGATGAGCTTTGCGCCCGAGCGTTCTATTTCAGGGAAGGCGGCAAAATCGACGACCAAACGGCCATAGCCAAACGTCACCCCGCGCTCGGTGATCCAGTAGCCTTCGGCACCAAATTTTTCGATTTTTTTGACCAGCGGTTGCACCTGGTGAGGCGCCAAAAACTGCCCTTTTTTCACGTTGATCAGCCTACCGCTCTGGCACACGGCCTTGATGAGGTCGGTTTGGCGACACAAGAATGCGGGCACTTGTAAAATGTCGACCACTTCGGCTACGGCGCTGACCTGAGAAGACTCGTGGACATCGGTGAGTACGGGAAAGCCGAACTCTTTTTTGACCCAGGCTAGGATCTCAAGCCCTTCTTGAATGCCCACCCCACGCTGACTATCGACGGAAGCGCGATTGGCCTTATCGAATGAAGCCTTAAATACCAGCTCGACGCCAAGGCGTTGCTGAATGCCGGCTAAAGTGGTGGCCACTTTGGCGACGAGGTCGCGACTTTCAATGACGCAGGGGCCGCAAATCCAGAATGGGCGGGCCTTGCCGCCTTTTTCTAGGCGGGCAAGCAATTGGGCCGGAGGGGTTGAGCCAGAGTTCATGCCACGTTTTTAGTCCATCCCCCGCCATGGAGCAAGACACGTCATTCCTAAAAGGTGCCCATCTACTTTTCAGCTGGAAAAGTGCCGGGTGCGACTCGCGCCCGCGACCTTTTCAGCTGAAAAGTAGATGGGCACCTTTTAGGGAAGGAGGAATTTTTTTAGTGGGGTTTTGTAGCTGCCAAGGCTGTTTAGGCCTAAAAAGGCTTTGAGTTTGGCGTTCGAAAGTACGCTGAAATTGGGGCGCCTGGCCGCAAGCTTAGCCTCTTCCGTTTTGATCTCTTTGATGACCACCTTCCACCCGGTGGTTTCAGCCACAAAACGAAAAATATCGGCCCACGAGGCGTAGTCGTCGTGCACCATATGAAAAACGCCGCGGCTATCGCCCAAAATCACCGGCATCGCCCACCGACAAAGCTCTTCGGTCCAGGTCGGCGCCCCAAACTGATCACTAAAGGCCGTGAATTCAGTTTTGTTCTTTAGCGGCGTGAACCGGTCACGAGTTCGCCCGTAAAGCCACTGCACCCGCATCACCACCGAGGTGGGGTATTTCAAAACCGTCTGCTCCCCCAAATACTTGGTTTCGGCGTAGTAATTCAGCGGATTTGGGTAATCCGTTTCACTATAAGGCTGCCCCTTTTTCCCATCAAAAATCTGGTCGGTGCCAAAGTGAATGAGTTTGGCGCCGCTGCCATTTGAGTAGCGGGCCAGCCATTCGGGGCCAGAAACATTGGCCATAAAAGCGGCGTCCCGATCAGTTTCAGCCTTATCCACATTCGCAAATGCGGCGGCATTAACAATGAATTTTGGTCCAATTTTTTCGAGATAGGCCACGCCATTTTTTTCATCGCCCAAATTACAATCGGCACGCGAGGGCAAAAACACGCTGGCTTCAGAAAAATATTGAGCTAGCGAAAGCGCCAGGTCAGAGCCCAGCATTCCCGTTGAGCCCAAGAGAACCACGCGGTTCAAATTTTTTTCAATTCGGCTTAAAGGGGGAGTTGGGGTCATCCTCATGCCTCAATTCATCAATGGGATCCTTTTTGCCGGCCCCCATGAACATGCGGTTAGGATAATTTTGCACCGTGGCCATGGTCTGACTTATATTTCGGTACGCATGCACCACCCCGGGTGGAATCAGTACCGACAAAGGTGTTTCCTCCCCCCCCTCGAATACCATCTTGTGCAAGTAGGTTGGAGAATCGGCACGGTTGTCCCAAACCCAAATCCGAAACGTGCCTGGCCCCAAGAAAACAAATAGGTCAGACTGATCCACGTGCTCGTGCGGCCCACGGGTGATGTTGGGGTGTGACACCGAGGTGTACGACATTTGCGGGTGATACTCTTTGGGCACTTCGTCGCAACGAAAGGTTTCCACCAGCCAGCCCCGCTTATCGTGATACTTTTTTAGCGGAGTTATCACCACGTCATGAATCGCTGCAGATTTAAATTCCATTATTGAATTACCTTGAGGTTGCCATCAGTTGGTTTGCTAACTGTAAAGACTCGAAGGTTCCGGCGTCAGTCCAATCCCCATTAATCTCGTCGAACTCCAAAGCGCCCTTCTCGAGATAGGCGTTGTTCACGTCGGTGATCTCAAGCTCACCACGCCCACTGGGACGCAGAGTTTTAATAATTTCAAAAACCTTTTCGTCGTAAAAATAGATGCCGGTCACCGCCAAAGAGCTTTTTGGCTGCTTGGGCTTTTCTTCAATGCGCATCAATTTTCCATTTTCAATGTTCGCCACTCCGAACCGTTGCGGATCGCTCACCTCTTTGAGCAGAACCATCGCCCCGTGGTTCCCCTTTTCGAATCGGCTCACGAAACGACTCAGATCATCGGTAAAAATATTGTCGCCGAGCAGCACGCAGATTTTGTTGCGCTGGCCAAAGTCCTCACACAACCCCAACGCTTGCGCAATGCCACCGGCTTCGTCTTGAACTTTGTAGGTGAAACGGCAGTTAAAATCTTTTCCTGAGCCCAATAGCGTAACCACCGCCCCCATATGCTCAACGCCAGTCACCACCATTATCTCTTTCACCCCGGCCGCCGTTAGCTTTTCCACGGGATGCAGAATCATGGGTTTTCGTCCCACGGGAAGCAGATGCTTATTCGTTACCTTAGTGAGGGGAAAAAGGCGTGAACCGGTACCGCCGGCTAGAATAATGCCTTTCATCCGTTTGTCTCCGCCACCGTGGCCTTAAATTTTACATCGTAGTTGGCGGCGTAATAGTCGTAAAACGCCTTGCCGCGCAACTTTCTCCACCACGCCTCGTTACTCTTGTACCAGGCAATAGTCTGTTCCATGGCCTTTTCGAAATTAAACTCGGGCTTCCAGCCAAGCTCATTGCGAATTTTGCTGGCGTCTAAACCATATCGACGATCATGGCCGGGCCGGTCGCCTACGAATTTCAGCAGCGATTCGGGTTTACCCAACATTTTCAAAAGTGTTTTAGCGATATCTAAATTCTTTTGTTCATTATTTGAACTGATGTTGTAGATCTCGCCACTCTGCCCTTTTCGTAAGCAGAGATCGATTCCCGTACAGTGGTCTTCAACGTAAATCCAGTCACGTACCTGCTGACCATCTCCATAAACCGGAATGGGTAACCCCTCAATGGCGTTGGCGATCATCAACGGCACAAATTTTTCGGGGAACTGATAGGGGCCAAAATTGTTGGTACAGCGGGTGACCACAATGTCTTGGGCATAAGTTTTATTGTTGGCCAAAACCAAAAGATCGGCGGCGGCCTTCGACGCGGCATAAGGAGAATTGGGGGAAAGCTGGGAGGCTTCCACCGACTTGGGGTCAACCGGGGCCAATGAACCGTAAACCTCATCGGTTGAAACCTGCACAAAACGGATCCCCCCTTTTTTTCGGGCGGCGCTCAATAAATTTTCTACCCCTTTGATATTCGTCATCACGAAAATGGAAGGCTCTAAAATGCTGCGATCTACATGTGTTTCGGCGGCAAAATTTACAATCGCGTCAATCGAGGCCGCCCGAATCAGGTCGGCCACCTTTGGCGACGTAATGTCTTCCTGAATAAGCTGATAGCGCTTAGGCGCCAGCCCCTGAAGGTACTTGGCGGTATCAGGGTGCGCCGCATAGGTCATTGCGTCGACGTTGATGATCTTTACTTCGGGGTATTTAGCGAGGCTGTAGCGGATGAAATGAGAACCAATAAAACCACAGCCGCCGGTGACAAGAATTTGCATAAATAGGAAATATCACAGCCGCGGGGGGTTAAAAAGGTCAGTATCGTAGTCAGCAAAAAAGGCCATCCGCGTTATGGACGAAGGATCGGGCTTTGCAGAGGGTGGCTCCCTCCGGTAGCTTATCGCCATGCGACAGATGATTGTAGGCGGCAATGGCTTTATCGGACGGCGTCTTGGCCAGGCACTGCGCCGCAGCCCGTCTTCGGTGGTTTCGGTGGCTCTTTCTGCCACCGCCGACAGTAAAGAAACCATTGAATGCGACATTTTGGACGCCGCCGCGGTTACCAAACTGCTTGGCGCCCATTATCCCGACCGTATCTATTTTCTGGTGGGCAACGGCCGCCTCGGGTCCGGCGAACATAACGAAAATTACTTTCGCCAAAATTTCTTGACCTTATCGCGCTTTCTTGAGGCCGCCGAGCCCTTTCAGAAACCGTTTCAGCTCTTTTTCGCCAGCACCATGCACGTCTATGGAAATGCCGCCGGCGACGTGTCTGAAGTTACCCCGGTGGCCCCCTTGAGCTATTACGGCTTTTCAAAGTACTTGGCCGAACGTGCCATCGAGAACTTTGCCAAACGAAACCCTGAGCACGAATTCATTATTGGACGCCTTTATACGTGCATTGGACCCGGTCAGCCCGAGGGGTTCGTAGTACCCGACCTATGTCAAAAGATTAGAGCTTTGGGGCCGGCCGGCCGCGATCTCATCGTGCGATCACCCAACAGCTTTCGGCAGTTCATGGACGTACGCGACTTGGCTGAAGTTCTGACTCTACTATGGGAGTTTAAAGGCCGGTCAGCGTTGGAGTGGATAAATGTAGCCTCGCCACAGGTCAACACCATCGAATCCATCGCCAAAAATTTGCTCGACCTGTCGGGCGTGCCATCAAAAATACAAACGGTTCCGGATCAACATAATCCTTTTCAGGGAATCGTAGTGAAGCCGGAAAAACTTCGGAAATGGATGCCCGCTTTTGTCTTCCGGCCATTGTCGGAAACCTTAAAAGATGTTTGGCAAAGCGGTGTGCGTTGAAAACTGGCAATTCTGCCATTAGGCTTCGAGTCTAATTTTTAAGGCATTGAAGTAGGAAGAAGTGGTTATGGAAAATCTAGTGATTATTGGTTCCGGTCCCGCCGGCTACACGGCCGCCATCTATTCGGCGCGCGCCAATTTAAAGCCGATAATGATCGAAGGATACCAAAGCGGCGGCCTCTTGATGCTTACCAGCGACGTAGAAAATTTTCCCGGGTTTCCCAAAGGAATCATGGGCCCCGAGCTGATGAAACATTTTCGAGACCAGGCCGAGCGCTTTGGCACGCGGTTTATCCAAAAAGACGCCACCAAAGTTGATTTTACTGGCTCCACGCACAAAGTGTGGATCGAAAATGAACTGATTGAAGCCAAGACGGCGATTATCTCTACCGGAGCCGCCACAAAATGGCTCGGCATCGAAAGTGAAAAGCGGCTTTTAGGCAAAGGCGTAAGTAGCTGCGCTACCTGCGACGGCGCCTTTTTTCGTAACGCCGACATCGTGGTTATTGGCGGCGGCGATTCCGCCATGGAAGAGGCCAACTTTCTTACCCGTTTTGCGAAACAGGTCACGCTGGTACACCGCAAAGACTCTTTTCGGGCCAGCAAAATCATGCAAGACCGGGTGTTCGCCAACCCCAAAATCAAAGTGCTCTGGAATCACACCGTAGACGAAATTCTGGGCACCGACGGCGTAACCGGAGCTCGGTTGCGCGACGTCATTACCGGCGCCATCAAAGAAATACCGTGCGAAGGTTTCTTCGTGGCCATTGGCCACGAACCCAACACCGTTTTTTTAAAGGGGCAAGTGGCCCTCGATGACAAAGGTTACGTGGTTCTCAATAAGCGCCCCACTACGGCTACCAATCGCCCGGGCGTTTTTGCCGCCGGCGACGTTCAAGACACCATCTACCGTCAGGCGATTACGGCGGCGGCCAGCGGCTGCCAGTCCGCAATTGACGCCGAGAGATATCTAGAGAGCATTCACGGATGAAGAGGGACGCCGAAGCGCCACGATTTAATTTTACGGCAGACTCCATAGCTTCGATTTACGAGAGCGAAGAAAAGCTATTTCTAGATGCAATCAACGCGGTGGAGAGCGTGGCTTCTGCCGACATATCCTTTAAAAACACCTTGGGCGCGCTGGAGGCTTCGGCCGCCCGTCTTTCAAATTCAGTAAATACTCCCCTATTTCTAAAATACGTTTCAACCGACGCTGAGATACGTAACGCAGCCGACAAGTGTGAAACCCGCCTGCAACAGCTGATGGTTGACCTCTTTGCGCGAAAGCCGCTTTATCAGGCGCTAAAACAGTTAGAGACCAAAGGCGTAGTCACCAATGCGGTCGATAAAAAACTGCTGTCCGAATACCTGCTGCTTTTCGAGCGCAACGGTTTGGGACTTAGCGATGAAAAGCGGGCTCAATTCCTTGAGAAAAAGAAAAGGCTCGTCGCAGTCGAGAGCGAGTTCTCCAAGCGACTGGTAGAGTGGGAAGACTACATTGAGGTCACGCAAGAAGAGCTTAAGGGGCTTCCCGATTCTTACCGCGATGGCCTGACCAAAACCGAAGGGGGCCGATTTAAAGTCACCCTTTCTTCGCCGCACTACAGCCCCTTTATGGAAAGCGCCGAATCGGATTCGGCGCGTGAACGCCTTGAACGCAAATACATGTGTCGCGGCGGAGACGAGAACGCGAAGCTGATTGGCGAAGCACTTGAGCTACGCCGCGACTTGGCTAAACTTTTGGGCTTTGATTCGCACGCCGATTTTATTTTGAGTCGTCGCATGGCCAAGTCGGCCCGTTCGGCCCATGATTTTTTGAATCGGTTGAAGGGCAAGCTAATTGCTAAGGGCAAGCTTGAGTTGGCCGAGCTGATTGCCACTAAACAGCGCGCCCGCGGCACCACCGCCACCGAGATGCACGCTTACGAATGGCGCTATTGGGAAAATCAACTTCGCAAAGAGCGCTACCAGTTCGATAGCCAGACGATCAAAGAATACTTTCCCCTTTCGAATGTCATCGAGGGCATGTTTCAAATTTACCAGCGACTCTTGGGAGTAGAATTTATTGCCGAAAAAGGTTTGGTTTGGCATGCGGCGGTAGAATTATTTCGGGTCGTAAAAAAAGGCGAAACCATAGCGTTCTTTTTTATGGATCTGTTTCCGCGCGAAGGAAAGTACGGGCACGCGGCCGCTTTCACGCTGGTTTCGGGTTTCACCGGCGGCGATGGAAAATACGTTCCACCCGTTTCAGCGATTGTGGCCAATTTTAATCCGGCCACCAAAGATCGGCCGTCGTTACTTGACCACCAAGAAGTAGAAACTCTTTTTCACGAGTTTGGCCACATTATGCATCAGGTGCTGACGCGCGCCCGTTACGCCTTTTTTTCGGGCACCAACGTAAAGACCGATTTTGTGGAGGCCCCTTCGCAAATGTTCGAGAACTGGGTATGGCAACCAGAGATCCTAAAGAAGCTGTCGGGTCATTTCACCGATATGAAAAAGAAGCTGCCCGACGATCTTATCGCCCGTCTGATTGGCGCCAAACTCTTTTTATCGGGTCTTAAATATTTGCGGCAAGTTGGCTTCGCGCTGATCGATCTCACTTACCACGGCCCCCAATCGGTGAATGCGAATGAGGTGTTTTGTGAGGTGGCCAAAGACGTGATGTTGATTCCACTATCCCAAGGATCAATGCCCCACGCGGGATTTGGTCATCTGATGGGTGGATATGACGCCGGCTACTACGGTTACCTGTGGTCCGAGGTTTTCGCGCAAGACATGTACGATCGTTTCGAAAAAGAGGGGCTTTGGAACTCTCAAACCGGTCGCGAATATGTAGAATGGATTCTCGAGCCCGGCGGAGAAAAAGAGCCCGACGTATTGCTTTCGGGCTTTTTGGGGCGGGACCCCAGTGAGCTGCCGTTCTTAAAGAGTCTTGGCATTACCTAAGCTTAAGCGCAGCCAGTTTCGCGGCCTCTTCGGCCTCTTTGCGTTGGCCAGGAAAGAGAACGTCCAAATAGTGGGGGCTTTTGGCCGCAAAGTAGCACTCCACCAAATACTTTATTACTCTGCCGACCAGTACGCCCAGAAAAATGAGACCGAGGTTCTGGTGCATTAAACCAGCGATGAGTACGGCGGGCTGCAGCGGCAACGGCCCCACCGAAAAAACAATCAACGCCCAAGCCCCGTACTTTAATACGTAGCCCTGTGACCACGCCCAGGCGGTGGATGCCACTAGATCAGGATAATAGTGCTGCAGTGCCGGCTCACCAAAGTGGGCGCACGCGGCAGCGGCGGCTAATGAGCCCAACGCCGACATCACGCTGGTAAATAGCGCCACAAAGAGCCAACGGCGGGGTTGCGCCATGGCGGCGGTCACCACGAAAATGTCGGTCGGAATAATTGAGATGAAAAGATCGGCAAACGCCAAGGCGCCGGTCATAAGCGGGTACCACGGCCGAGCCGCAAACCGCTTGAGGCCATAGATCCACGCCATAGTTCTTTTCCACATGGTTCGATCCCACAGGTAAACAGGCGCGGTTTCAAGTCATTTTTTAGTAACGTTGGTGACCGGTGAGAGGGGTCAGTGAGGAAAAATATTCCACGCCAAGCCTATCTGCAGCTGAGTAGTGAAATAGACAAACGGCGAGGGCACGAAGAAGTAGCCGTTTACGCCGGCGCAAAAGCCGAAAGTTAAATTGTTTTCGGCCAAGTAACGCCACCCCATCAGAAAAATTAGGGGCGTGGTGGCACGAATGGTGTTGTCGCCAAAGATGTTGTTATCGAGCGAGCGATAGTAATCGTACCCAAATCCCATTTGCACCCAAATGCCTTCGAACGGGCGCCGGCTGTAGTAGTTAAGCGTAACCGCGCCAAGAATAGCCATGTTTGAAAAGTTTGCCTTTAGGCCCAGGGCAAAGTGATTCGACGCCGAGATCTGAAATTCAATATTTCCTTGGGTGACTTGGGGGGCGGTAAGGCCAAGGTTCACCCCTAAACTGCCGTGAAAGCGATGCGGTGAGTCTTCTTGACCTTCAAACGCTAAATACTCGCGGCCGTCCAGACGCTCGCGGTGGTAGCGCAAGATCTTCATCTGCTGATTGCTCTCGCGCGTTTCGAATTTTCCGTCGCTAAGCTGGGGCACGTCTAAGTTGGAGGGTTCACGACGATTGGGATCGGCCACAATATCGCCCTGCTCTTCTTCCACCAGATCCTGCAGGCGCTGTTCCTCTTCGCTTAAAGCTTCGCGGCTGACCGCCGCCGACCCCTCATCGGGTGGTTCGAGCGCCAATTCAACGTCCTCTTCTTCGGCCATGGCTGGTGAAATGAACACGGGGCTCGCTAAGAGCAGCGCGCACAAAAACAAAAGAAGCGATTTCTTGTTCATGGGATCACTCACTTTTAAGAAGGGAAAAACGAGAGAGAAATTTTTTGTACTAGCGCCGGCGTGTGCCAGCGACGGCAAGCTTCGGAGCTTCTTTGGGCTCGGACGCAAGCTTTCCCGATTGCATGTCTAACCAGCTCACCACCCGATTACGCCCATTCTCTTTAGCTTTATACAATGCTTGATCGGCGCGAAGCACTAGCTCCTTGGGAACCATTAGCTCTTCAAGAGAAGAAACAGAATACCCAAGGCTCGCCGTGCGACTAAAATTATTTTTGCCGTCGGTGCAAACGTGGTCGCCAATCAGTTTACGAATGCGCTCAGCAAACGTGCCCACGCCAACTTCGTCGGTTTCGGTGAGCACCAGCATGAACTCATCACCGCCGTAACGAGCCGCAAAATCAATTTCACGCATGTTCTTTTTGATCAGTTGCCCAAACTCTTTCAGCACGTGACTGCCAAACAGATGGTCAAATTGGTCGTTCACCGATTTAAAGTGATCAATGTCCATCATGATGATGCCCACCTGACGGCCGTAGCGCTTGGCGCGCTTCAGCTCCGATTCAATCTTTTGGTAGATAAATCGCATGTTGTAGAGGCCGGTAACGTCGTCGCGCTCGGCCAGCTCTTGCAGGCGGGCATTGGCCGCGGCTAAGGCGTCTTGCACATCCTTATTTCTAAAGCGCACCATCACCCGCGCCAGCAGCTCTCCGGCGTTGAAGGGTTTACGAATATAATCGTCAGCTCCGGAGCCTAAGCACTCGATAACCAATTCGCGATCTGAATTGGCCGAAACAAAAATTACCGCCGTGTAGTTCTGCTGTTTGCGAAGGTGGGTGAGTGTTTC
The DNA here is from genome assembly GCA_043718025.1 of Pseudomonadota bacterium. Taxonomy (GTDB): domain Bacteria; phylum Bdellovibrionota; class FAC87; order UBA2466; family UBA2466; genus JBGSST01. The sequence continues at coordinate 9,278 of JAYSWN010000136.1, read as the reverse complement.
CAGGCCGGAGAGACCGGGCATGTTGTAGTCGAGTAGCACCAGCTCGGGGGTCCAGGTTTGAATTCTAACCAGCGCTTCCTGACCCGATGCCGCGGCCTGCACTTCGTACTTCTGCTCTTCGAGCACTTCAACGATGAGATTGCGGTTTTCGGCGTCATCATCAACCACCAAAACGCGACGCCCCTCGGGTTTTTTAAATTCCATCATGTGATTACCTTGTTCGGGAGAAAAAGAGAGGATGGGAAAACGAAACCGCTACCTCCTATAATTATGCCGCATCGAAAGGATTTCAGCTACGACGCGATTTGATGCACCCCTTCCCAAAAAGAGAGTTAGGAAAAAATGATGTGGTATCATGAGGTTGGGCTGATTTCTCTGGTTCAACCAATGGGCTAGGGGGGCTAATTCATTCCGCTGCTACTTTTAGATCTCGCTTACCGAACGGTTTCGCTTTTAGTATTGGCCGATAAATTACGCTTCGCATTATTATTTTCCGGCGGATGGGGCCAAATTAGCCCCGCTTTTGTTTTATGCCGCTGGTCGAGTCAGTAAATTTGTAAGAGAAACGCCGGCCTCCCTGGGGGAAAGCTGGCAAACCAATTGCAATTCTTAGCCGTGGTGGCGGATTGCCAATCGCAAGGAGAGACGAAGATGAACCGCAGGAAGCTGGCAAATATCTGGAAGCCACTAGCCCTATTTTTAATCACATCCACCCCGCTAATTGGGGTGCCCAATTCTCACTTTAACTACGGCAATGGGGCCGAACCCAAAGATCTTGACCCCCACACCACCACCGGTGTGCCCGAGCATCACATCGAACTAAATCTTTTTGAGCCTCTGGTCGACGCCGACCCTAAAACCTTGGCACCAAAACCGGGCGTGGCCGAAAGCTGGAAAATTTCGAAAGACGGAAAGACCTACACTTTCAAACTACGCAAGAATGCCAAGTGGAGTAACGGCGAGCCAGTTACCGCTAAAGATTTTGTGTATTCGTGGACCCGCCTTTTGCTTCCGGCCACCGCGGCGGAATATGCGTACCAGGCCTATTACGTTAAGAACGGTAAGGCGTTCAACGAAGGTAAGTTGAAAGACGCCTCACAATTGGGCTTTAAGGCGATTGATGATTTCACCTTCGAGGTACAGCTCGAAAACCCAACTCCGTTTTTCTTAGGGCTGATGACCCATCACTCACTCTATCCCGTAAACAAAGGGGTGATCGAGAAGCACGGCGCTAAGTGGACGCGACCGGAAAACATGGTCACTAACGGGGCTTACTCCCTTGAAAAGTGGGAGATGAACAAAGTCATCACGCTTAAGAAAAGCGAAACGTATTGGGACAAAGCAAATGTAAAAATCGAGCGCGTTAGTTTTCATCCCGTGGAAAAGCTAGACACCGAAGAAAAAATGTTTCGCTCAAAAGGGCTGCACACCACCAACGAAGTGCCGCTAGAGAAGATCCCTTTTTGGCAGGCAGACAAGTCAGGTGTTTATCAACAATCCCCCTATCTCGGCATCTACCACTACTGGATCAACGTAAATAAGGCGCCGATGGATAATAAGCTGGTACGCCGCGCTTTGAACCTTGGTTTTGATCGCGAACGAATCGTAAAGTACGTCACCCGCGGCGGGCAAAATCCGGCTACCGCATTCACTCCGCCGGGCGCCGGCGGCTTCCAACCCAAATCTAGATTGCCCAAAGACGGGTCAAAAATTGGCGAAGCCAAAGAGCTCTTGGTAAAAGCCGGTTACCCCGGCGGTAAAGGGTTGCCGCCGATCGATCTGCTGTACAACACCAGCGACGCGCATAAAAAAATTGCCGAAGCCATGCAGCAGATGTGGAAAGAAAATTTAGGCATCGAAGTTCGCCTGGTTAACCAAGAGTGGAAGGTTTACCTCGATAGTCAGACCACCAAGAACTACATGGTGTCGCGCGCCGGCTGGATTGGCGACTACAACGACGCCAATACTTTTCTGGATATGTTTGTTTCAGACAACGGCAACAACAAAGCCGGCTTTAAAAATGCCAAGTACGACGAGCTGGTGGCCAAGGCGGCCAAAGAGGTAAACGCGAAAAAACGTCTAGAGTATTTCCAGGATGCGGAGGCAATTCTCATGGAAGAGCTGCCCACGATTCCCATTTACGTCTACACGCGGGTTTACCTTAAGAGTAAGGCCGTACAGGGATGGCATGCGAATATTCTGGATTATCATCCGATGAAAACTCTTTCGCTGAGCGAAGGGAATTAAAGAGCGATGATCGTAAAGTATCTCCTAAAGCGAATCGCGGTGCTCGTGCCAGTGTTTCTGCTGGTGGTTACCATCGTTTTTTTTATGATCCGCTTTGCGCCGGGGGGGCCTTTTGATTCAGAGAAAAAGGTCCCCCCCCAGATACTTAAAAATTTGGAAGCCAAATACCACATGGATGAGCCGCTTCCGATGCAGTACGTACGCTACCTTGGTGACTTATTACGAGGCGACCTAGGGCCCTCCTTCAAACACGCCAACCGCACCGTGAACGAAATCATCTTTGAAGCACTGCCCGTCTCGGCCGAGCTTGGCCTCATCTCGTTGCTCTGGGCCTTGGTGATTGGTCTTTTGGCGGGTCTATTCGCTTCGAGCGGCCCCAACACCTGGAAAGATTACCTGCCGATGACATTTTCTTTGATCGGAATCTCCCTTCCCACCTTCGTGATCGGGCCCTTGTTGGTCCTGGTCTTCGCTTTAAAGTTGGGATGGCTACCGGTGGCGGGCTGGAACTCTTGGCAGGATCGCATTCTCCCGTCGCTCACCCTGGGGCTGGCCTACGCCGCCTATATTTCACGACTCACGCGCGGGGGCATGCTTGAAATTCGTTCACAAGATTTTATCCGCACGGCGCGAATGAAGGGTTTAACCGAGGCGCAAATTTTGATTCGTCACAGCCTCAAGGGCGGTCTGCTGCCGGTAATCTCGTACCTGGGTCCCGCCCTGGCCGGCATTATCACCGGGGCCCTGGTCACCGAGTCAATCTTCAACATTCCGGGTCTGGGTCGTTTCTTCGTCGAGAGTGCACTCAACCGCGACTACACCGTGGTGATGGGAACCGCACTTTTGTATTTTACGCTTATTTTTTTCTGCAACCTGCTGGTGGATATCGTTTACGCCTTACTTGATCCCAGGGTACGCTATGAGTAGTTCACTTTTGCTCGACATGCCGCACACTCTCACAACATCTCCTTCACCCGAGGAAAAAGGAAATAGTCTCTGGAGCGATGCCTTTCATCGCTTGAAAAAGAACAAACTTGCGATGGCGGGGCTCATTTTTTTGACCCTTGAACTTTTGGTCGCCATTTTCACTCCCTGGATTGTGCCGCACCCTTTCGACGCGCAAAATTTGGAGCTCACCATGGCCCCGCCCTCGGCCACCTACATTTGGGGCACCGATAGTTTAGGGCGGGATCTTTTCACCCGCGTGCTTTATGGCGGGCGCATCTCACTCACAGTAGGAATTTTAGCATCGTTGGTCAGCGTCTTCATCGGGGTGCTTTACGGCGCCGTGGCCGGTTTTTTCGGCGGAAAAATCGATAACGCGATGATGCGGGTGGTGGATGTGCTTTACGCCCTGCCGTTTATCTTTCTCGTCATTATCTTAATGGTCTACTTCGGCCGCAATTTTGTGCTGCTGTTTGTGGCGCTAGGTTTCACCCAGTGGCTAACCATGGCCCGCATTGTGCGCGGCCAGGTGATGTCGCTTAAGCAAAAAGAGTTTATCGAAGCCGCGCGTTCAATCGGAGTGAGCAATTTTGCGATTTTAATTCGCCATTTAATTCCCAACTCGCTTGGGCCGGTCATTGTCTACCTTACCCTTACGATACCCGCCGTAATTCTAGAAGAGGCGTTCTTAAGTTTCTTAGGGCTGGGCGTTCAGGCCCCGATGGCGTCATGGGGCACCTTAATCTCGTCGGGGGTGGAAGCGATGGAGATTGCACCTCGGGTGCTCATTGCTCCGGCCGCAGCCCTTTCCCTCACTTTGTTTTCGCTGAATTTTTTGGGCGATGGGCTACGCGATGCCTTGGATCCCAAGGGGGCACGTGATTAATGGCACTCCTAAAAATTACCGACCTCCGGGTTAGTTTTCACACCCGCCGCGGAATCGCACGCGCGGTGAATGGTTTGAATCTTGAAATCGAAAAGGGAGAAACGCTCTGCCTCGTGGGTGAATCGGGTAGCGGTAAATCGGTAAGCCAAATGTCTTATCTCGGGCTGATTCCTAAGCCGCCAATGGTTATCGATGCGGGACGCGTTGAATTCGAAGGCACCGACCTGCTAAGCCTCTCCAACGATCATTTAAGAAAATTTCGCGGCAATCAGATCAGCATGATCTTTCAAGAACCCATGACTTCGCTCAATCCCTACTTAAAAATCGGCTATCAAGTGGGCGAGCCGCTGCGCATTCACCACAAAGTTTCCAAAAAAGAGGCGCTCAAAGCCGCCGAAGGCGCTCTAGAACGCGTAGGAATTAAAGACACCGCCTACGCTTTAAACGCCTACCCGCACGAATTTTCGGGCGGCATGCGCCAACGAGTGATGATTGCCATGGCTTTGCTGACCAAGCCTAAACTCTTGATTGCCGATGAGCCCACCACGGCGCTTGATGTTACGGTGCAAGCGCAAATTCTGGAGTTGCTAAAAGATCTGCAGAAAGAGACCGGCATGAGCATCTTGTTCATCACCCACGATCTGGGAGTGGTGGCCGGAATCGCCGACAAAGTGCTGGTAATGTACGGCGGCCGATCTTTTGAGTCGGGAGACGCCTCAGATATTTTCTATCGCTCCCAACACCCCTACACCCGCGCCTTGCTCAAATCGATGCCTCGGGTGGACGTGACCACCACCGAAATCCCTTCGATCCCTGGCATGCCACCCGACATTACAAAATTGAAAACCGGTTGCCCGTTTTTTGATCGGTGCACGTACAAAGTCGACGTCTGTGAAAACAATTTTCCGACGGCGCGAAAACTATCTGCGCAGCACCAAACGTTTTGTCACGTCGAGGAGTTAGCGCCATGACCTCAGAACTCACCGCTCGAATTCAAGATTTAAAAGTTCATTTCAAAGTGCAGAGATCGTTTTCGCTGCTTCGGCCTTCGGCCACGTTAAAAGCGGTGGACGGAGTTTCGCTAGACATCCACGAGGGCGAGATACTGGGGCTGGTAGGAGAATCGGGTTGCGGCAAAAGTACATTGGGAAGGGCCATGCTTAGGCTCATTCCCTCGACCTCGGGCCGTGTCGAAATTGGCGGGCAAGACTTTTTGCAGCTCGCCGCAGAACCTTTGCGGGCGGCGCGCACGCAAGTGCAGATGGTGTTTCAAGACCCCTACGCATCGCTCGATCCACGCATGACGATTTTCGAAACTTTAGCCGAGCCGCTCACGACCCACTTTAAACTGTCCACGGCTGAGGTTAAACAGCGAGTGGAAGCGACGTTGGAAAGCGTGGGGCTCGCCAAAAAAGTTTTACAGCGCTATCCCCACGAATTTTCGGGCGGGCAACGACAGCGGATCGCCATCGCCCGCGCCCTTATTTTGAACCCAAAAATCTTGATTGCTGACGAGCCCACGTCGTCACTAGACGTTTCGGTACAGGCCCAGATTCTAAACCTTTTGAAAAACATTCAGCGTGAACGCAACCTGTCGCTGATTTTTATTTCGCACAATTTGGCGGTGGTTCGCTATCTTTGCGATCGCGTGGCGGTGATGTACCTCGGCAAAATTGTTGAGACCGGAACGTCCGCCGATCTTTTTGCCAATCCGCAACACCCCTACACTCAAGCCCTACTCGCCGCGGTGCCGATTCCCGATCCGGCCCGCTACCGAACCGACGCCAAACGAGTGGTTCGCGGCGAACTGCCATCGCCTTTAAATCCACCCAGTGGCTGCGCCTTTAATACACGCTGTCCGCTAGTTACCGATCGCTGTCGGCGAGAAACTCCCCCGCTCGACGCCAAAAAGGGCGCCATTTCTCACCGCGTTGCCTGTTTCGAAGTTAAATAATTTTATAAATAATTTCCAAGCGTTGGCCGATAAGTTAGGGCATGCGTCGCTTCGCTATCATCCTCACTTTTTCAGGCGTTACTGGCGTTTGTTTAGCCGTGCTTAGCCTGGCTTCGCAGTCACCGCTTCGGATCCTGTTTGGTCACGGCGCGTTATCAATTGGCCCCACTTTGTTTTGTTTAAGCGTAGCGCTAGGCGCTTGGCCCATTGCCCAACTTGCGTTCAAAAAACCACGTCAGCTCTGGATCACCATTTCGGCCACGCAGGGAGTGATGGGGATTTGCGCGGCGGCCTTTCCATACCTTTTCACCGCGGCCTTCTCGTGGGCCTTCCCCCCGCTACTACTCCTACCCCTGGCCGGATACGGCATCAGCTTCGGCGTGTTCATCGCTTTTCTCTTTGCGGTAACCGAAAGTACGCCGGAAGAAAGCAGCCAAGCGCTTGGTAAAATTTGGGGAACCCTGCTCTTTGGCGTGGCCATAGGTGCTTTACTAACGATCCTGGTGTGGTTGCCCCAGATGGGCCTAACCAACTTACTCACGCTGCTAGCCGCGGTTCACCTGGCGATGACACTGATAGCGCACTATCACCTGCGGCCCAAAGCCGAGCCCTTTCTCCTACCCCGGCCCACGGCCTGGATTACGGATCAGCGTAAAATTGTGGTGATCGCCGCTCTGTGTGGATCGAGCCTGGTAATCTTACTCGCTTCGATTCAACGGTACGTTGCCCTATCGGTTGGCCCCTCGCCGCTGGCCGAAACCTGGCTTCTTGCTGCGGCTTCTCTGAGTTTAGGTGCCGGGGCCTGTACTTGGCGCGTGAAGCGACAACCGCTTTCGCGTCTGGGAATTTATCTTCTTGCCGGACTGCTTCTTTTTTTGGCGCTCTACCTCAGCGTGGGCTTCTGGCCGTACTGGCACCACTTGATTCGCGCCAAATTCACCGACGCGAAGATCGATTTCGTTGCCTACCAAATTTCGCTTCTGCTCAGCATGCTAGCCCTGCTGTTTTTGCCTTTCTTCACGCACGGCCGTTTCCTGCCGTTATTTTTTCATTTCTATCGTCATAGCGCTGAAAGCAATGCCACTCGCAGTGGTCAACTGATCAGCTCGTTTGCCCTCGGTGCCGCCATTGCGCACGGGTTACTCGCCCTCACCTTGCCAGGCGCTTTCGGAAACGATTCGCTCTTTAAAAGCGCTCTATTTCTCTTAGCCTTTGCGGAAGCCTTGGCGTTGAGTCTCACCTTTCGCGGGCGCGAGCGTAACATGGCTCTGGCCAGCTGCTTATTGCTACTCACCTCAATCGCGATGTCACCGCGAATTTCGCCTTATCATTTCCTACAGCCGTTCGAGGTAAAAACCCCTCAATTAGAAAAGGGCCACGTCGCCTTCACCACCGGCTTGCGTACCAAATTTGAATATGAGTACTACAAAGACTCCGCCTACTCGTCGTTAGGCATCGCCAACACCATTCAGCAGGAACAGATTTTTGCCCGCTCTCTATTCGTTAACGGGCAATGGGTGGGCGATACTCAGCGCGACATTTTTTCAGAATTGATGTTGGCCCACATTCCCCATCTATTGGCCGCGCGCCAGAATCGCACGGCCTTGTTTGGGCTTGGGCTTAACCAAGCACTGAATGCCATCGGCGCTTATCACGCGGTGGCTCAAATCGACGTGGTGGAACCTTCGCGCGAGCTTTGGCAACAAAGAGACCTGCTGGCCACCTCGGTAACCGAACCGCTGGATGAAAAACGGGTGCGGTGGCACGAGCAAGAAGCAATTCCTTATTTGCTACAGGTAAAAGAGCCTCTGGACACCATGGTCTTTAATGCTACCCCGCCGTTGTGGCCAGGTTCGCAAAATCTTTACACCACCGATTTCTACCGACTGGTTCATAAAAAACTCACCGAAGACGGCATGCTATTTCAGTGGGTGCCGCACACTCTGGTAAGTAAAGAGTTTCTCGCCAAGATCTTGCACTCTGCCTTACTCACGTTTCCTGAGGTGCGGGTGTTTAGTCTGCATAAAGGCGCGGTTGGCATTCTCGCCTCAAAGACCCACCTCAGCGAAAAACGCTTTCAGTTGGCCCGGCAACGCCTGCAAACGGTGCCGGTGAAAAACTCACTTTTGCAGCTCGACATTGCTAACCTAGAGACGATCTTAGCCGACGAGATCTTAAGCCCCGCCGACACTTTTGGGGCCGCCAAAAAAGAGTCTCGCCCATGGAGCTTCGATCGCCCCTATAATCTTATTGGCTGGGAGCAGGCGCGTTTCGAGCGCAACCATATTGATGTATTTGTGCTGCGCCGAGAAATTTCCGGCGACAAGGCCAACCGCGATAATCTTTTGCTGGCTGATCTACGGGGCCAGCGCATGCGGCTTGAGGCCTACCGCGAATTGAAACGGGTTTACTGTTTGAATCAGCATTCGCTTCAACCCAATTTATGCCAAGAGACCTATGTGCTGGGAGCGCTACTCTCACCACAAGAGCAGTGGGATAAGTCAATCTCGCAGCGCTATCCCCTGGCCGCTCTACTGCCATTTAGCCAACTTTTAAAAGTCCCGGTGCGCTTTGGCAGAAAAGAGAAGAAACAATTAGACGAGTCGCTAAGGGGTCTAAGGCAATTCAATGGACCGCTGGTGCAGTTTCCGCGAGAAGAGGTCATCAAGTGGTTCGAAAGCTGTGCCAAAACGGTCGCCAAGAAAGACCCGCTGTACGGCGAATGCCTTTTTCACCGTCTATTTTTTGAGGATGAGCGCGGGGTTCCAGTTCAAAAACTGATTCCGCTCGCCAACCAATACCTCGATTGGTTTAAAACCTTGCCCCTCAATACTGAAAACTACTCCACCTTCGCCGCCGTGAAAAAAATGTTGGTCCGCTGGTCTGAATAAAAAAAGCCCCGCCCCGCTAGGTGCCCCCCGAGCTCCCCCCGAAGTGCAATGCTAACGTGACGGGGCAATCTCAATTACGGCATGCTGAAGTATCTAAAAAGCACGCTTTCCGAATCCCCTTTGCCGATGGGGCTAAAGCCGAGATCGGCCGAGCCGTGGCGAGTCGTGTCTACCGACGCATCCCAAAACACGATGCCGTCAAAATTTCGGTACTCAGGATTGGTAAAGAACGAAGCAAACACCGCCTCGAACGCTGCCGCCTGATGGCTTGAATTGTAAATACCGGTTCCGGCGTAGGTGAACGGATCCACAAAACCGCGATCCACACTGCGATAACCCACTTCCTTAAGAATCA
>JAYSWN010000135.1:0-57942 GCA_043718025.1 Pseudomonadota bacterium | reverse complement strand
GTCGACAAAACCAAGCAGGCCAAAGGTTGCCGCGCCTGCTACGCAGGCTCGGTAATGACAGGAACGCGGCTCTACATAAGGTTTTGAAACACCCTCTAAGGAAACTCGTAGAAAGATCCTAAAGGAACAGAGTTACCCATGAAGACAAGGGTATCCCCCCTTACCTTTGGCCGATGTTAATCGAGAATTAATTGCTGGCCGGAAGTAAGTAGGTACCGTTTTTATTAAATTAAGGGTAAAGAAAGGCGAAAGTCACTTCGTCCAGGTTTGTCTCTCCGCAACGCAAATACTTAGGCTTCTTATACTTAGATCCTAAAATATCTCCATCGGCCAGTTTTACTTCCGCGGCCAGAGTTTTCCCCGCTTCAAAAAGCCCTAGAGAAACCAACTGTTCAAGAAATGACCCAAGGTATTCGCGCTCCAACAAAAACTCAGGGGAACTTCCGGTAAGTTCGTTTGCCTGAAAAAATTCGTTTAGCGTAGCGTCACGCTGAAAAAAGGAGAAAAAAGAATTGGTCTCTTCTGAAAAGTAATAAAACTTTCCGGTCCGAGTGTGAATTGCAATCAGTTCGGTACCCACTTTTCTAAAAACCACGGCGTCAGAAAGAGTCACGGTGCGCAATTCCATATTAGCTCCCAAAATTACCCAAAACTGCCGGTAAACGGCTTTTAGTCTAGGCACAAAGTGGTAGCCTGTCCAGAATCGATGAATACTTTCTCCACGCCACAAAACAGTTCCCCTCCGCGAATACCGGCGACCATTCGCCACGTGGCTTCGCGTTTAATCCAAGTACCGTCTTTTTTAGAGTTGGCTAAGTTCTATTACGATAGCTCAGCCAAATATTGCGCCAATCGATTAGCGCGCTGTGCAGAGGTAAGTGAAGTTCACCTGGTGGGGGGAATGATTAGGGAGTGGACACCCGTAGTCTCCGATATCGATCTGCTGCTGGTCTTAAATCAAGGCAGCGAAAATTTAAAAGGTCTTCGTAAAACCTATCTCAACTTACGCAGACTCGTACCCATCCTCGGCGAAATCCAAGTGGTGTCATCGGCCCTTTGGAATTTGAAACACCGGATTCCGGGCCCACTTCACTGGTTTGAACGCTCGCGACGGTTCACAGAAAATGGGTGGGCCGCCACGGCAAAAAACAGAGTGTACCCGGCTTCCTACGGCGCTCGATTTGCGTATGCTTTTGACCGCTATTGTAATGCTTGGTCAACGCTAGTTGAGTTTGATCCGCGCGAAAAAGAACAATTTCACTACCGAACGGCGTTACGCGATTTGAAGAAGGTCGCCGAGATTCAGTGGCACGACTGCACACCGTGCAACCAACGGCGAACGCTGTGCTCCACCCTGGTTGATGCCTATTTGAAAATGAATGAGCTTGCCCAAGCGGCTAACGCCGAGCGCTTGCCCTCGCCCCAGCTGACGATAGTTTCGGTCGATGCCGGCGTGGCCACCAACCGGCAAACGGCTCCTTGGCCTAACTTAAAAATTTGGTCCGATTGGCCCCTTGAAAAATCACAGTTAGAACTGAAATTGCACCGCTTCTATCGCAACCTACATCAAAACAGAAATCGACCCAACCCCTCTCTCTTAACAATCCCTGTTTCTCCGGCGATGTACGAGGCGCTCACCTCGGGTTGGCATCCAATGCGGCTGCAGCAACAGCTTTGGAAGAATGAAAATCAAAATCGTACAAAACTGAGGGCGGTTTACTTCTATCGCCTTCAAGAGCTTTTGATGACCAACCTTCATCTCATTCGTGGGGCCTGCATCGGATCTCCGCTAAACGATCACCGCCTATTTACTCTAGACCTATGCGCAAATGCCATGATGCTCACTTCGCGACTTGTCAGCGCCGACCGGGCCCTGATCGAAGAGACGTCACAAGCCACTCTTCCCCTCACCACCGCGCTATCACGACATCTAAAAAAGGCTTTTGATTTCTCTTTCGAAAATCCACAAGACGTCTATCGAGTCTTACCGATGATTACGGAAATCGAGAATTTTCTTTACGAGTTTACGCAGCAGGAGTCGCTTCAGCATGTGTGAACTTTCCATTATCATTCCCACCAAAAACGGAACAAAATTTCTGCGGGCGGCCGTTCAGAGTGTGCTGAGCCAATGCTTACCCTCAACCGAAATTTTGGTGATTGACGATGGATCAACTGACGGCTCATTCGAAACCATCAAGGATCTCCCCGTTACCCTGGTACGCTCCGAAACAAGCCGAGGCATCGCGGCCTCCTACAATCGCGCTCTCAGCCTTGCGCGGGGTGAGTTTGTCGCTTTTCTCGATCACGATGATCTGGCCGTACCGGAAGGGCTAAGCCGTGCCCTGGGGTACCTGAAAGCAAACCCAGAATTCTCCGTCGTACGGGGAGAAGTTGCCGATATTATCGACGGCGAGAACCGAGTACTGGGCCGGTTTGAAGATGTATTTCACCCTGTGACCGCCTCCACCGGACCGGTTAATTTTACCGATTTGGTCAACCCTAATTTTCAACCCGGCGTTTTTCTTTGCGCCCTCTGGTTGCACGTTTTTAGGCGACGCGTATTTGAGGAAGTGGGGCGATTTGACGAGACCCTAAAGGTGGCGCACGACGTTGATTATTTGATTCGGGTGCTAAAGTTGTTTTCCATTTTTTTGATTTCTGTGCCGTTGGTTCGCTACCGAATGCACGCGGCCAATACGTCGGGTAAGATCGAAGCCGGGCGGTTTAAAGCCCACCCGCGAACTATCGCTGAAACTATATTGGTGGGATGGTCGCACGGAATTGAGTCGCTGTCGGGTAAGCTTAAGTTACCTGCGTCAGGTATTTAGATCCCTGATCAGCATCAGAACGTCGACGAGGTTCACAATTGCCAAGCTGTTGAAAACCGCTCCCAAAAATTGCGTCGCCCGCCTATCTTGCCGCCGCACAATGCGCTGAAGCCCCCAAGCAAAACAATACACGGCCGCCGCCAAAAACGGGGCTACGTAAATAAATTTTGCGAACACGAACGAGAGAAAAATGGTGAAGTACCTCATTCCCGCTGCTACGTGTGCCAAGGTTACGAAGGCACAAAACCTGCCCACCCGACCCTCGCTGGTTTGGCTAAGATCCATCGACCCAAGGGCCAGATGAAAAGTTGCCCAAACTAGAATTAACACCGGAACCACGTTGAGAAGATACTGAGCCCGCCCGATCCACGGGAGCCACCGGTCGCCCCGACGCCAAGTTGGAGGCCAGTAAGCAAATCGACTGAAGGTCGCATTGCCGTAAACTTGCGCCCAGTACGAATACATGTGACTAAAGGGAGCACCGTAAGAGGCCACGGGTGTCACTAAAAGCGCGCTCAGCGGAAAAGTAAAAAAGGCCTGGGTTAGGGCCCGTTTGCCATAGAGCGAATCAGACCGAACCCCTTTCGGAAGTCCAGTGTAAGGGCCGATAACCGAACGATCGGAATTCAAAAGGCGGTAGTAAGCAGGATGATAAAAGTAGACCGTATTGTGAGCTACGGAATAGGTAGAGGCCAATCCTAAAAAAGTGAACGCCGCTAAGGGAATAATTACCGATTTTTTTCGGTAAATCGCCAGTGCCACCAACGCGCCGGAATAGAGAATGGCGCAAAACCCAATCACCAACCCATTTCCCTTGGTTGCGATTGCCAAATAAACGGCCACGGTGGCCACAAGCAGAGAAATTATTGACGTTTTAACCGTCGATTTTTCTGAAAATAGAAAACTAAGACTAAGCGTAGAAACCACAGAAAAGAAAATGACGAACGTGTCATTTGAGCCCATCGCGTTGAACGCAATGAGGCCCGGGGAGAAAGCTAAAAAAAGGCTCAGCCATTTCAACACAACCCAATCTAAGTTCAATCTCATTAGAAATAAGAGCAGCAGAGCAAAAGTAAGCGTTCCCACCAAAGCATTGATGAGCTGGCACACCACAATTCGGTGCGCTGCAGAATCCACTCCCAGCACCTTGATGACCATTACCGCCGTAATGTGGAAAAACTTTGGGTGGTATTTGCCAATGGTGGTGAAGGGAACTTTACCTTCCAGTAGTGGTTTAATCACGTCACCGTAGTGGTCATCCATGGCCTCGCGATTCACCGCGGCGAGGCCAAAACGTAGTGCACAAGCCAAAACGAAAATGCAGATTAGAAACGACAGGCGAAAGCGCGGCGATGGGGCAGTCTGATTTTGCATGGCTGGGGGATTTGAAAAACGAGACGTCCTGACATGGTAGCATAGGGCAAAATGAGCTCGGTCAAAAAATTTGTATTACCTTGCCTCGGCCACAGCCAATGGCCAACCATTCCCCACGGTAGCCTGGTCGAGGGTATTCAAGATTGCGTTGCTGAAATTCGGGTGGGAGATCTCATCGCGTTTCGAAAATCACAAAGGGTACTGTGCCATCGAGTGATCCAAATCCACCACGGGGGGCCAGAGTCTACCTACCTCACCAAGGGCGATCGAAATCTTTTCCACGACGGCTGGGTGACCCCAAAAAATATTTTGGGCCTTGTCACATTCGTGAACGGCATTTCAACTGAGACCTTCTGGCTTCGTCAGCTAACGCGCCTATTCTTGGCCATCGCTACTTTGCAAGCCGTCGTTATCTTCGCCGCTAAGTTTTGTGGAAGGGCTTGTCGACGGCAGTCGCACTAAAAACAAGCGATTCGTGTTTTGCCCACCAAGCGACCGTTAAAAAAACTATACGCCCTAAGCCTTGACGCTGATTTTTCGACCGAGCATTCTCGAACCTATCATCACGCGGTCTTTTCATGGATAAAACGACTTACGAAAAATTAATCTATCCGTCATTTTGCCTTACTTTGCTCTGCGCCATCACCAGTTGGTTAGCCGCCAGGAAGGTGGCGCCCCTTAACGAAACCAATGGTTTTAAAAACATCATCGCCGATATGCTTTGGTTTTCGCAGCAAGATTTATTGGGAGCAATCAGTTTATTGATGGCGCTGGTTTGTTGTGTATTCCTAGCCAGAACTTTACCCGCCGCGGCCATTGAAGAGGGGGTGGATAAAATCGCTGACCACCCCGTTGCGGTAGGAACGCTCGTGTTTCTAGTTTTGGCCGTTCTGGCGCGCCTGGTCTATCACGACGTCCCGTTATCGGCAGACGAGTTTTCGGTCTACACCCAGGCTAAGATATTTGCCGAAGGTAAACTGACTGGCCAATTCCCCCCCCAACTCATCAATCGATTTTTGCCTCCCTTATACATCGGCTGGTTTTTTGAAGTTTCCCCCGTAAGCGGTAAGTTCGTTTCCTTTTACTGGCCGGGCTTCGCACTTTTGCTAGCCCCTTTCATGAAGATCGGGTTGCCCTGGCTTTTAAATGCGCTCTTTGGCGCCGGATCTGTAGTGCTAGTCGGATACCTGGCGCGAAAAATTTTTTCTGATAAAGCCGCGGCCGGCTGGGCCATGCTTTTTGCCCTGGCCTCGCCCGCTTTTTCGGTGAATGCACTTTCTTACTTCACAATGAGTGGTCATCTATTTTTGAATCTACTCTTTGCTTCGCTACTAATTGAAACAACCAACAAACGATTACTTGCGGCGGGCGCGGTGGGATCATTGGCGTTGGTTCTCCATCACCCCTTTCCGCACCTTTTATTTGGCACCCCCTGGGTGCTTTGGCTGGCTCTACGACCAGAACGTTTTAAAAACCTTGCCTTGCTGTTTGCAGGCTACGCCCCGCTGGTTCTCACGCTTGGCTTTGGCTGGTTTTTTTTTCGAATTGGCCTCGGGGGTCAGGGAATGGGCTCCGTAGTGCCTAATTCAGTCGATGGAGTGGTCGGACGCACGCTAACGGATCTACTTCCCCGTACCAGCTTCACTTTCTCTCTACCTAACCAAACAATTTTAGGAAATCGTTTAATTGATCTAATGAGACTGGTAACGTGGGCGGTGCCGGGGCTTCCGGTGCTGGCGTTGATCGGCATGAAGCACGCACGATCCTCAATTTATTTGCGCCTTCTCCTGTACAGCGCCCTAATGACCTTGGTTGGCTATTCGTTCGTTGTACTTACCCAACAAAACGGTTGGGGCTTTCGTTTTTTTCACTCCGCTTGGGGCGTGGTGCCGGTGCTCGCGGCGGGCGCGATGGTGGGTAGGAATAAAGACACGGCCTGGTCAAAGGCGGTGGCGTGTCTCGTGCTGATAAGCCTCACCGTTATTAGTGCGCTCCGTTTGGCCCAGGTAGATAGTTACATCACTCAACATCAGCGGCAGAGCCCCTGTCTTAAAAAAAGCGTGAAGCAAATCTGTTTCATCAACGAATATGGCGGATATTACTCCTTTGACCTGATTCAAAATGACCCTTTTCTAAGGGATCCGCGTTGGATTTTTGCGGGGACGAGCCGCTTGGCCGAAAATGCTTTTATGTACCTACGATTCCCCGACGCCCGACTAATAAAAGATGATGGAACCAATACCGTCTGGCTACTTCCCTGATAGCTGAGCCCCAAGTGTACTACGCATCGAGTCTTGTGCTGGTCAACCCCAGCCACCTATAATTTATGTTCGATAAAAACCGCAGGCGTCGCGATCGTCCCCTCTGTTGGTCTTACTCTCCTTGCGAAGTTTTGCGAAACGCCCTTTCAAATAACATCTACGGAGAAACTAATGAGAATAGGTAAACTTCATATTTTACTCGCCGGCTTGTCTTTAGCCGCCGCAAATCTTAATGCCGCATTGCCGGTTAGGGCCTGTCCGATCAGCGTCACCAGCCGCAGCTACTTTTTGGTTGAAGTACGGGGCGAAGGTGATCTGACCGGTACTGATTGCTCGACTTTAACCACCAAGATTCGTGCCTACGAAGGCAGCTTCATCACCACGACCCCGAAAACCAATGACATCGTCTATATTCTAGACGCGCCCCCACAAGGCACTGCGTCGCTCAATCTCTCGGCTGGAACGGGCGAATGTGCTAAACGCGATAACGGCGACACCGATGTTGATGAATTTTCGGTAAACAACCGCGATGGGCGGCCGACCACCTACCACGGCCACACGCAGGTGCTGGTAAACAACGACCGTGTCATGCCTCCTCGTTTCGCTCCTAGCGCTTACATCAAAGCCAACCTCAAAAGAAACGGCGTAAAATTCAACCGCGCTTACTTCTTAAACGACGCTGGGGCTGGATCCGCCACCTCTAAGACCGTATGTAAAATCGCCGACGCCGATGCGGCCAGTGGGTATCGCTATTTTTGCCGCATGTGCGGTGATGGCAAAGAAAACGACGATTGATTCGGTCTGGGTCAATTTATTCCTCATTAATTTAGAACCGCCCCGGAAGTCCGCAAAAATACGGATCAAACCTGGGGCGGTTCATTAAATATCAACATCCACAAAAAGTTTTTTGGGAGAAAAGGTTTAGGAAAAAAATGAAACCAAACAAATTATTTAACTTTCTTATCGTGGCGGCAACGCTCAGCTCAGCTTCGGTATTCGCCGCAAGAACAGCTTGCGTCGACGCCGGTGGTCATAACTACACACTACTTCAAGTAGCTTCAGCCAGCGCTGCTTATCCTGGTGATGTAAACAATGCAGAGCAGATCATCGAAGTTCCGAAGGCAACTACCATGAGTGTCACCACCGGTACGGGCAAATGCGGAAGCGTGGAAGGCGGGTCTGGGGCTGACAGCAACTACTCAACCAGCGCTACCTATTACATGCGGGGCAACCTGCATTCCGCAGACCGAATAGGTGCGTTCTTTGCTACGGTCTATTTGCAGGGCACCGCAGACAACATTGGAACGCTCTACAGTAATGTGGAGAAAGTAGGCACGACCACATGTAGCGAAACAATAAATGGCGTGACCACTTACTTCTGGAAACAGTGCGTAGCTCCGTGATTTTGGCCAATGGCAATCATGGACACAATTAATAAAAAAAACAAATTTACAAAAGACAGGAAAATTCATGCTTAAATATCCATTAATTCTCTTTACTACTATTACAACCATTGCTCTTGGCGCCGTTGCACCGAAGTACTTTAGTAATAACGGTGATCCCTTTGCTGCTGACTCTACCTTTATGAAAACTGGCCAGCAGACCTATGGCACCGACACCACGCGCTCTGCCTTCTTCATTGCCGTCGATGGTGGAAACGTAACCGGTACACACCTAAAGGCGGACAAAAAAATGAAAGTAGGCGCCTACGACTTGAAAACCCCAGACGCTATTGCCGCTAACAATACAACCTTTCTGGCAATGAGCTCTGTAATGTACTCAACCATAGCCGTTAGGGCGACCAGCGAGTCTAAGCCATTGTCCCAAGATGGGATAACCAGCGAGCGACAAGACGCCTTAGATCGCGATTAAGAAGCAATAATGTATTCGGAAGGGCCAACGAAATCGGATACGATTTCGTTGGCCCTTTTTTTTTGGTTTTGACTATGCGTCGCTATGTAAATATGCGCCCCGCTCACCTTGTTCTGCTTGCGGTTACCTTGCTATGGGCAATCCTACTGTGGAAGGGGGGACAATACGGTGGCTTCAATAACAATGATTTTGCGCTCCACGAGCGAATGGTTTATCGAATTCTCGCCGCCTTTAAACACGGCAACTTGGGGTTAGATAGCTGGGAAGACGGGATCGCCTTAGGCAATTCGGCATTCCGCACGTACCAAAATCTTGGCCACTACCTTGCGGCCGCATTCACTTGGGCGGCCGGCCTGCCGTATCCTTCTCGCTCCCTTCACCTGGTGACAATGTTAGCTCTAACCCTGCAATGCCCCGCCGGCTATCGGGCCGCGCGTCTCATGGGGTACTCTCGTGATAGCGCCTTGATGGTGGCTTGGTTTTGCCCCTTGCTGTCGTCGACGGTGTACATGTCGCATCAGCTTCAGTCCTATCTTTTAGGTGGCTTCGGTCTTTATACTCAATCCCTTGCCTTTGGTCCCTTCCTTTTGGCCTTGGCCTGGAGTGCGAAGCTCACGGGATGGGGTAAACATCCGCGAACTAACACCCTTCGCCAAGTTCTCCCGTTAGGTTTTTGGATAAGTCTTAGTTTTTTGCTGCACCATTTTTACGGCTACATGGCGCTTTTAAGTTTTGGGTTTTTGGCAATTTTTGGCGCAGTGCTCAAGTGGATTCGAGTTCGAGACTTGATTAAAATGGGCGTCGTAACCGCAGCACTATTTCTTCTGCTCTGTAGCTACCAATTGCTCAGCGTCCTTCAAGACGGCCCATTAGTCCTGGCGAAAAGCGCTTTTGAAGGCAGTGAGCGCTGGGATGGGCTCGGTTTTGGCAAAGCCCTGGAGTTAGTGCTCAGCGGAGCTCTCCTTGATTGGCAACGAATACACACAATCACTCTACTGGCCTACGTGGGTTTTTTTTCTGCGTTTGCCCCCGGGGCCACTCGAACTTTTCGGACGGGACGAGTAGGCGTTATGTTTTTAATTCTAGGCGTTCTCTTGTTTAGTGGGCGCACTAGCTATGGCTCGCGCTTAGATTGGATTCCTGGTTTTGGTCAGATCATGCTCGTGAGAACGGCTTCATTGATTCAAATCGCCTTAATATTGTTGGCCGCCACAGGCGCCAGTTTTTTCTTAAGCCTTGCTCGCGGCAGAATTGAGTTTTTGTCAGACTGGTCTTTACGCCGCCGCGAAGTTGTTTTAGTTCGCGGCCTTGCCTTGCTGTTACTCGTCGCCTTAGTTGGTTACCCTTTCTTCGAGCGAGCAACATTTTTAAGAAATACCGATAGTAAAATCCGCACCCAAGCAGAAATCAATCAGACCCTAGACCCGCAAATTTTTGGAAGCCTGCACAATGAGCTTAAGCGCGGAAGCCTATGGTTGCCCGTGCTTGATTTTAAGGCTCCCGACTTTTACGCACCGGAGAAAGCGATCAATCTAGGAATAATCGGATATGAAACTATCGCTGATTATTTTGATTACCCCCAGATTGCCCAAATTCACCATCATATGAGCTACCCATCGGAAGTGGCTCATCTGTTCAAATTTAAACGTGAGTACCATTACCGCCTTTTCAATGTGCAGTCGGTAATTCTTAAGACTTCAGACCAGCCACCGCCCTTTCTTAAAAAAATCTATTCCAATAAAGCGGTCGCCGTTTTCACCACGCCGGCGGTGGGTATGTTTGACGTCGTTGGGGTGAATAAAGTTTTGTTGGTTCCTAAAGATCAACTCTACCTCGATGCGGTGATTCCTTGGGTGTTGGGGCCTGAGTCTCAAGTGGGCCATTACCCAGCCATCATTCCAGCCGCCGTGGTAAAGCGCTGGCCCGAATCGGTGCCAAAACTTACCGCGCAAAAAACCAGCGACGTGCCGCGCCATGGCTGGGTATGGGGCCAAGTTAACTCTTGGGAAAGAGTGGAAAGCGGAAACTACAAAGCGGAGCTTGAACAGACGGCCGCGGGAGCGGTGGGAATGCTGAGAACCGGATACCACCCACGCTGGAATATTATGGTCAATGGCAAGAAGGGCGTTCCACGCTGGGTTGGGCCGGGCTTTCTCGGCTTCGATCTGGAGCCGGGAAAAAACGTGGTGGAAATTAATTTTCCCCAAGATCCAATTCGCGCTGCGCTATTTATCGTAAGTATGGTCACACTGATCTTTTGCCTAATGAGCCTAATCTGCGTGCCCGAGGCTTACGTATGGATTTTACAGCGCGCGTTGCGTTGGTTGCCGAAGTTAAACTCTACAGACTTGGCGGAAACCATTTAGTGCTGCGAAAAACTTTGCAAACTAAGGTAGTTGTCGACGTAAAGCGGAAGTGTTACCATCCCTGAGATATATTTCCATTAATTAAATTCTAAATAAATATGACACTCAAGGGACGAACTAATGACCTGATTTGTTCGATCTCTTTGGCGAATCTCCTGTTTATTAAACAGTGGCATTCTTTGCTAAGCGGCTATTTTACTGAACGCTCGAAGTACGCAGTTGAAACCTTTTTTACCTTCGAGTCATTTGACGTAACTCCGGCGGCGTTGCTAGCCCTCCCGCTTACGGTGTTACTCGTAGCTGGGGTCGTTTTTTCCTGTTTACGGTTCGCGGCTCGTTTTCCGTCGCATGGGCCTCAAGTGGGCAACGCCTTAATCGCATTGTTGTCTTGTTTCCTCCTAAATACGGCTCGACACTACCTTAATGTTTCAGCACCGGTCGCCTTAGCGTTTGTTTTGGTGGCGATGCTTCCGATTCTTCTGTTCTGCAAAAAGTTCCGGCTGCCAACCAGCAATCTGCTGCGCGCTTCGCTAACCCTGTTTTTCCCTCTCTTTTTAACTCTATCGGCAACTGCAGCGGTACGGGCTGTCGATTCCCAAAACCTCGTCGACAGCAAGAAAAGAATTCCCATTCTCGCGCAGAGAACCAGCTCAACGCGAGTGATTCTCATGGTGTTCGACCGCTTGGGTGACGGAGACAAGTACTGGCGAATAGTCGGAAAACCCAAATCTCCTTTTTTTCAAGAGTTCGAAAAAAAGAACACTGCTTTTACAAACGTTAATTCGCCTGGCCGTTCAACCATAAATAGCTTCGTCAGCCTTTTCCAAGAACAAAAAGTGACCGGCGCGCTGCGCTGGACAAAAGAAAAAAAGTTTCTCTACCGACTAGAGGGTTCGCAAAGTGATCAAGAGTTTAATTTTGATTCACATCTCTTCCAACGTCTTCACAAAACTGGCATCCGTTCGGCGGTAATCGGCTATACCCTCCCTTTTTGCCAGCTTTATGGGCGATATCTTTCTCAATGTGAGCGATATCCTTTCCATGAAGAAGAAAGGCCAAGTTACAGCCGGCACGTTTTGGCTAATATCCAACAATTTATTTCCGAAATCAGGCTTGCACGGAATCACGGAAATGCCGAATACCCAAAGCGAGTTCAACAGCAGATACAAAGATCGCTGCAAATAGCAACCGATCCCGACTTAGATTTTATCGTGCTCCATTACCCGTTTCCTCACGATCCGATTGTCTTCGATGCGGTACAGGGAAAAATATTGAAGGAAGCGATACAAGAGAAAATCCTCGCCAGTAACATGCCTTTGGTTGATCAGACGATAGCTTCATTTTTCAGCCATCTTGATGCGTCTCCGCTAGCCAATCGTACCGTCGTCTTTGTTACGGGAGATCACGGTTTCAATGATACCCAGGTACCACTCATAGTCAGGCACGGGCTCGGTAACGTAGGAGAGCAGGTTACGACTCCGTTTAACACTTTGGCGCTTGGAAAATGGATTACCGGCCTTCTCACCGAGAAATTACCGCAGTCGGCAACGGTGGCTCAGGTGCAAAGATTTATTCAATAGAGCAACGGCAGTTAAACCTTAGCGCCTTACAATTCAAAGGCCCAGATTGTGCCAACGCTCAGGCCAATGCCTAAGGCGTTGTGCGCAATGTCGCCCCCATCGGCCCGTTTATCCCCGAGCTCTTTCATGGTGGAAACCATACCGACTAGAGTCGCGGCAAAGAGAGAGCTCACCGCACGGTTTTCCATGCCCAAACCTTTGAACATTCCGTAGCTCATCGTAGTGGCCATGTAAGCTACCCCTAAGTGGGCAGCTTTGTCCGTGTCTATAGCACTCGCATTTAGGGTGACAAAAAATGACAAAATTAGAAAAAGCCGCACAGCTAAACCTCAATGCGTTCGTATAGCGAATGCCGTGCCAAGGCGGTCAGCAGTCCAATCGCCCCCATATTTGCTTCACACATTACTGTCAGACTTAATTGGTTAGCGGACTAAGGTCTAAACCCTATTTAAAATCGGTAACTTATGAATGATGCTAGGTATTTCCTAAACCACCCGGAAGACGCGGCCAAAGGGCTTGGCCAATTCAGCCTAGCGGTTCGCAGCTTAAACTCCATCGTCCGCCCAATTCACATCACCGAAATAGGAGGCTCGGCGCATCAGCAGGCTGAGTACGCGCTAAGTCTCATGCGACTAGGTGGCCGCAAAGAGGCGTCTACAATTCTTGAGAACATCAATTCAAAGGAGTATCCGCCGGTTGACCTCTACCGAGCATGGGATTGCGCCCTCCGTGGGGACTTCGGCGCCTCGATTCCGCATTTTAAAAACTACTTGGCGTGGAAAGAGGCACCTGCCCACCAACGACTCGTTGCCCGGGTAAACCTCTGTGAGGCCCTCGTTGCGGAAGAACAATTCTCCGACCCAGAGCTTAAACTGGCCGAGCTAATCAAGGTTACGCGCGAAAACCAGCACCCACTTTTATGCACCCACCTACATGAGCTTTGCGCTCAGGTCTGTATTTCGAAAGTGGACTACGAGGGAGCCCTCCGTTGGCTGGAGAACGCCGAGAAAGAAATCTTAGCGTCCGACCGCATCACGGGGTTGATCTTAAAGAAATGGCGAATGGTAGTGGAACTGGCCATTAACCAAAACTCGACGGCGGGTCGCATCCAAAATGAGGAAGTGAAGACGGAGGCCTTACGTTTAAAGCATTGGGAAACGGTTCGCGACTGCGACCGTATTTTGGCCGTTTGGGCCGGTGACATCACTGCGGCCGATCGGGTGTTTTTTGGGACGCCGTGTGAAGCCTACCGAAAGAGGTTTATTCACCAAATGGGGGGTCGCTATTCTCCGGCCCCCTTCTTTGATGCAAAACTGGGGGGCGACCACTCGTATTCCCCGCTTTTCCATTTAGCTACGGGTCAGCTAATTGAATCCGCCAAGCCAGACAGCCGTGGTGCGGCGGCAAAGGTAAAAGTGGGTCAAGCCGTTTACCGCTTCTTAAACGCCGTCGCTTCAGACCACTACCGCCCGGTTCCCTTGGTCGGCATTTTTTCTGCGATCTATCCGGACGAAAATTTCCATCCCCTCACGTCCCCGATGCGAGTTCACCGGGTAATCCAACGTTTTCGTGAATGGGTGAAAGAGGCCAATTTGCCGCTTGAGATCGGTTACCAAGACGATGGCTACTCATTAGTGGCCAGCGGTCCGGTCGTGCTGCGCCATGAAGTAAACTCCACCACTCTCTCTCGTGAGCAGGTGTGGGCGGGTAGGGTGAGAGAACTTAGCCACTCCCAATCATTCTCACGCGCCGACGTCGAAAAGTGGCTGGGAGTTTCACAAACCTCGGCTCACCGTTTTTTAAAACAAGCCAGCGCCGATGGCTATTTTGCGGCCAGTGGATCGGGCAATTCAAAACGTTACGTTTGGCTTACCCAAAAAAAAATGGCCGCCTAATTTTTCTTCAACTTGGACGTCGTTTGCTTATTCAATTTTGCCTGCTCGGCCATCACCTCGGGAATGCCGATGTGGATAAAATGTACGAACCCGTACCCAGGATAGAGTTCCTGCAGTTTCTCAACTATCGCCTCGGCCTTTTTTTCATTCGGTGGCAGGCGCGGCTTGGCGTTTTTCACAAGTCGTTGAACGGTTTTCAAATACAGCTCCTGCCGATCAAGCAACTCAGCTCCGCCAGAAACCCCTCGCCCCGGATGAACGTAATCAGGTTCTAGCTCCTGCAACTCGGCAACTCGCTTCAACCACTCATCCACCAGCCCTAGTTCCAACCAACTGTGATTTAAATTCGTCACCAAATCGCCGGGAAAGAGATGCCCCTCGAATTCAACCACCACGTGGGCATTGCTACACCCTTTACCCAACACATGCGCCGTCACTTTTATTCCGCCCGCTGAAAGTTCGGTGGTCGCCTTGCCAAAACTTTCTGGAAGTGAAAGGTCATTTGGATAATCGGGTTTATACCGATCGTAAAACCAACCGTGCCTTAATTTGTGTACCGCGGGTATCAACTCCCGCACTTGATCTGAGGTCACCACCCGTATGCCGCGCTTCTGATAAATTCCGGTGCCATTAAATTTATCGGGGTTGGGGTGGAGAACAATGGCGAGCTCCACCTTTTTTCCGGTGGCTCTTTCGGCCCAGTTCAACGCCTCTTCACCGGCGGATAGCAAAAACTGGGTGTCGATAAAAATTAGGCCGGTCGGCCCTTCTAACCAATACGAAGACGTTTCAAAACCCTTGGTGCTCGACGTATAGGTTCCAACCCGGGCGTCGCCTTTTTGCAAAACCAGCTGGGCGCCGTCGGGAACCTCCCGCTTCGCGCTTCCGTTTGCAACGGTAGAGCAAGTCAACCCAAGCACGCCAACGAGCAGCGCCAAGACCGTTAGGTGTGTAATTTTTTCTTTTTTTGCCATGCAAACCTACTTGCCAGAGTTCCCCCCCAGCGTGAAGCGAAAGTTTGCGCGTCCCTGGGGATTCCCCTATATTCCCCCAATGCCCAAGAATGCGCCCTGGATTCCGGTTGCCGAGATGCTAAGAAATTCCGCCCGACGGGCTAAAGATCGTCGTATCGGCATTGAAATTGAACGCATCGGCATTTGGCCCGACGGCCAAGCGCTAAATTATCGCGAACAAAAGGGGCCCAACGGCGAGGTACGGCACGGCGCCGAGACTTTACTCAACACGTTAAAAAGCCGCCACCCGCAGTGGGAGCCCATCTACGGCGACGACCAGCGTCCGATTGGGTTTAACACACCATTCGGAAAAATTTCGTTGGAGCCCGGTAGCCAGTTAGAGCTTTCGGTACACGCCACCGATGACTTACTTAACCAAGTAGAAATCACGGTGCGTTTTGAACATGAAATTGATTCGATCACCGCCCCCTGGGGCCTGCGTTGGATTGGACTCGGGGTAAACCCCTTTGGCCGCGTCGAAGATATCGACGTGATTCCGAGCCACCGTTACCACATCATGACCGACTACTTGGGCAAGCGGGCCCGGCTCGGCACCAGCATGATGCGCCTCACCAGTTCGCTGCAGGTGAATTTGGATTACACCACCGAGGCCGAAGGGCTTGAAATGCTGAGGGCCGGTTTAGCGGCGGCGCCGGTCTCGTATGCCTTGTTTGGAAACTCTCCCGTGTTGCACAACAAGAGCGCCGACACGCTTTCTTACCGCCACACCATTTGGCTTGAAACCGATCCTGATCGCAGTGGGTTACTTCCCGAGGCTTTCGCGCCTGATTTTACTTTTGAAAAATATGCTGAGCTGGCCGCAAAACGGCCATTGATGTTCGCGCAAGACAAAGCCGGAAACTACATCGCCGCTAACGGCGCCTCGCTCATCGACATTGCCAACGGCAAGCTTGCCAATGCCGTGGCGGATGAAAACAACGGCCTAAATTCTTTGCGCGAACTATTCACCGACGCCCGCATTAAACCTGGTTACGTGGAAGTGCGCTCTATCGACGGACTGCGTCCGCGAGAGCGCTACGCCGCCGTGGCTTTCTGGGTGGGCATTCTTTACAGCACCGAAGCGCGCAAACGAGCCATTGCTCATTGTTCGGCGGCCACCGCCGACAATTTAGAAGCGGTGTGGATGGCCTCGGCAACTATCGGGCTACCGGCAATCGTTGGCACTTGCGGAGTGCGTTCGCTAGCGCATGAGTTAGCCGGTATCGCTAAAGACACGTTGCTCGAGCGTGGTTACGGCGAAGAAAAATTTTTGGAGCCGGTTTGGGACATTCTTGAGTCAGGTAAAAACCCGGGCCAAGTGGCCCTCGATATTTTTCAAAGCAATGGGGCCCAGGGCTTGAGCAAGATCATAGAATTTGCGAGCGGAAAGCTCGAGTAGAGATAAAAATGGAAAAATTAGGCACCCTGTTTTTTGTGCTCGCCATCCTGCACGGCTTCTTGGCCCCCCTCATCGACAAATGGGAAAAAAGGAGAGGCTCTGGTCCGCTTACCCGTCGCTTGCTCTATTTTGTATCTGAAATTGAAGTGCCGTTTGGACTCTGGGCGGCGCTGCTGGGGGTTACTCTTTGCTTTTATTCAACTCCGCAAATTAGCCTGGCGTGGATTGAAGAGACCGATTTTACCGAAGCCATTTTTGTTTTCGTGGTGCTGCTCTCCGCTTCCACCGCCCCGGTCTTAAATCTTACCGACCGGGCCATTAAAGCCATCGCATCGATAATTCCCGCGTCGCGTGAGTACGCTCTATTTTTCGCCGCATTTATCGTTGGCCCTTTGGTAGGCAGTTTAATTACCGAACCAGCGGCGATGACGGTTACCGCCTCTTTTTTGCTTGGCCACTTTTTTTCTCGCCCGTCGCCAAAGTCCTATCGCTACGCCCTTTTGGCGCTGCTGTTGATTAACGTTTCCATCGGCGGAGCCCTGACTCATTTTTCTGCCCCGCCCATTCTGATGGTGGCTAATCGTTGGGGCTGGGATACCCCGACGGTATTTTCCTTGTTCGGCATTCACTCGTTAATGGCAGTTTTTGCCAACACGACGATCGTTTTTTTATTCTTTAAAAAACAAATTAAATCTCACACTGAAACCACCCTGGTACGACACGCCCGGGTGAAGGCGCCAATTTGGGTAGCCCTTATTCATGTAGCGTGGCTTGTGTTCGTGGTCGCTTTAGCCCATCACCCTAAGGTGCTGCTCTGTGCGCTACCGTTTTTCTTAGGCTTTTGTTTCATCACCAAAGATTTTCAGGAAGGACTTAAATACAAAGAGAGTCTGCTCGTCGCCTTTTTTCTCGGCGGTTTGGTAATGTTAGGCCGCTTGCAAACGTGGTGGCTTCAACCGCTGCTTGAGAGCCTTCAATCGGCCAGCCTTTTTTTAGGAGCCATCGGCCTCACCGCCTTTTTAGACAACGCCGCGCTCACCTTTTTGGGATCACAGGTGCCGAACTTATCCGACGCCACCAAATATTTTCTGGTTTCGGGGGCATTGATTGGGGGTGGGCTTACGCTGATTGCCAATGCACCCAATCCCATCGCGGCCTCGCTGCTGCACGAGCCATTCGAAAAAGAGGGCGGTATCAACCCGCTGTGGCTTCTCGCGCTGTCACTGCCGTTAACTATATTAACGGCCGCAATCTTCTGGTTTATTCGTTAAGACTGACCGGGACCGGGACCGGGACCGGGAGGTCCGGATGACGGTTCGGCCTCAGGTGGAGCCACTTCTGCTGCTGCTCCCTCTGCTGCTTCAGGCGGTTTCACTTCAGCTGGTTTAGGCGCCGGAGCCACTTCACCGTTGGCAGCCGGTGTTTCCGTAACGGGTACCACGCCAGGCACCGCAGGTGGCGGCACGGCCGGAACTACCTGCAGCACTTCGCCCGCCGGGGCTGCCGGCTGATTGAATTTTGGCCCGGGTTCCACCGCTTCAGGTAGCGCGCCAACCGGAGGT
Organism: Pseudomonadota bacterium; assembly: GCA_043718025.1. GTDB lineage: Bacteria > Bdellovibrionota > FAC87 > UBA2466 > UBA2466 > JBGSST01. Next base: position 39,792 of record JAYSWN010000135.1, on the reverse strand, counting down.
TGAAACGGGTTGAAGAATGGTAGTTGCTCTTTGGGCTCATCAAAAATGCGACGCGCCTTGAAGGCCATGTCGGCCAAGATTACGGCACGCGACTTCGCATCGAGCTTCTGCAACGCAGGGTTCAAATTGAGCGCCCGATCAAATACTCGTTTAAAGAAGTCTTCGTCATAGCGAAATTCAAACGGCTGGGTAACGTCAACCCGAGCATTCGACTCTAAAATTACTTGATAAGCGATCGCTTGAATCACGGTGAGATCGGGGTTGTCCACTTCCACGGGCTTCATCGAGAGAGGGCAAGTAAATTGGGCCAAACGCGGCTCAGTTTTCCAAACCTCAACTACCGTCCACAGTAAGGGACGAAACAGGCTGGGGATGAAGTTCTGAGCGTCGTGGCGATCCGCAAGCGCCGCCGTATTCATGTCCTGTCGCCGGCGATCGTTCTCTTCGCCGCGATCCATCGTCTGCACGATAACGAGCGGAATGGCGACTACCGAGATTAAGAAAAGGGTGTCGCGTAACCGGCGCCGCACTTTTTGTCCGATCGTGAGATCCAGACCGGTTTCGCGTTTGCCTACGTCATCCAAGTGCTTCAAAGCGTCGTTAAAGGCCTGGTTGGTGCGAAAACTAAATTCTAATCCGGTCACCAGTCGAACCAAACCTTCGGTTTCTTGAGTAAGGGTAGAAAGTTTGTCTGGGGCTACCCAGTCTTTCGGACCGGCGGCATTCAAAACGGGAAGCTCTCGTTCGACTGCTTCCTGCCATTTCTGATAGGCGTTGAAAAACCGATCCCACGACGGTTCAGATGAAACCGTTTCGGCCGTAACGTCAGGCAGCTCAGTATTAGGGCTTTTAAGGGCCGCTTCAATTTTTGCTCGGCTTCCGGCCGGAAATTTATCGATCGCCTTAAGCAGACTCAGGCGGTCGGTTTCGCTCTGGATACGCAGCACCTCAAGCAGCTCTTGGGTTGCGGCATCAAGTTCCGTTTGAAATCGACGAAGGCGGCGCTCGGACTCTGATCCCACCACCATGCGGCGTCGCCATTGGGCGCGATTGGCGATGCCTCTACGCACGACCACCGTAACAAAGACCAGTTCCCCCACCAGCATCGATAGAGCGGTGTAGAAGTACTTTTTGTCGGAGACAACTTTCGATACCAGATCGGTGACAAAGCTTTTTCGGCGACTGGCTTCGGTAGAGGGAGTCGGGGCGGTGCCCTGAACTCGCCCGAGTTTAATTTCCGTTTCCAGATCTTTAACTCTGGCCACCAGCTCTTCTTTGGTAGCCGGCCGATTCATCTGGGCCCGAATCTCTTCTATCTTCGGAATTTCATGTTCAGCAACAATCGCGGTGCCGGCTTTGTCGTGCGGCGGGGCGAGGGGCGTGGTCGGCCCACCAACCAGGCTAGACAACGCAATCCCACAGGCCAGAAAGATCGCATTGCGTGTGGATATAATCTGGGGCTTGGGTGGGTCACCAATTGAGACGGACGACGTCGTTACGCAGAATAAAAGGAGGTAAAGAACCGACTTTCGAATTCGAGGCAATGTGAACAAGAATCACCCGCAATATTTTTATGGAGCAGCGCGTTATATAACAGAAGGGCTCTAATCACCGCAATTGCCCATTTTTGTCGCGGCTAGGGGAGACGGGGAAGGGGAGTTAAGTTACTAGAATCAGATAAAAAAGGCGGCACCCGGAATCGAACCGGGGATAAAGGTTTTGCAGACCTCTGCCTTACCGCTTGGCTATGCCGCCCCACGTAACGAGTGGACCCATACTTATACTTTCGGCCCCGCGTTCGGGCAATCTGAAATCCCATTCGCTGTGCTATACTGAAAGTGGATTTCAAGCCTAACCACTGAGTCCGAACCCCCAACAATTCGCGCTACCAACGAAGTTCGGATTCTTTTTCAAAAAGAGCCTTGCCCATGTCAGCAAAAATGGTCCGCCTCCATGCGGTTCAAAAACAGTACGCTCCCGGCCGCTACGCCTTAAATGACATCACCTTTGAGCTTGGTCGAGGCGAGTTCGCCTACATTACCGGCAGCAACGGCGCCGGAAAGACCACCCTCTTAAAGGTTTTGTTTGCGATGGAAAAGGCCACGGCGGGTACCATTCTCGTGAACAACCGTGAGGTCACCGCGCTGCCCCGCGGAAAAGTGTCGCTGCTTCGGCGCGAAGTCGGCTTCGTGTTTCAAGACTTCAAACTGCTTCCCGATCTCACCGTCGCCGAAAATGTGGGGTTACCGCTCGAAGTTCGCGACATGACCGCCGCCGAAATTCAACACCGGGTCAGCGGCGCGCTTCAGCTGGTTGGCTTGGCCGATCGCGGAAGCGATCATCCGGGTAATTTAAGCGGCGGCGAACAGCAGCGTGTCGCGATCGCCCGCTCAATCGTTGGCAAGCCCGTTCTGCTCTTGGCCGACGAGCCCACCGGTAATCTAGATAACCGTACCGCGCGAGAGATCATGTCGCTGTTCAACGAAATTCACGAAATGGGCACTACCGTGCTCATCGCCACGCACGATGACGCCTTGATGGCCGAATACCCGGCCCGAGTTATTGAGTTAGATCGTGGAAAAATAATCGCCGACCGAACGGTGGAGGTTTAATGAAACGCTCCCTAAGAAGAATCGCCAGCGACTTTAACCGTCACCCATGGGTGCATTTGATGAGCATTAGCACGCTCGCCATCGCTCTGTTTATACTCGGCGGCTTCTTTCTAATTTCGCGGAATGTAGAACACGTGGCCGAAGCGCCCGGCGCCGAAATTTCGGGCACGATTTACCTAAAGGCCGGAATCACTCAAACCGAAATCGATACTTTAAAAGATCGGCTGCAGGCAAAACCGATTGTGCACTCGGCCACCTATAAGTCCAAAGACTCGGTAGCAAACGAGCTAAAAGAGTTTCTCTCGCGCTATCGCAGTGAACCCGTAGTGGGCACCGAACTCTTTCCTGACGTCATGGAAATTCAATTCAGCCGCGGAACCGAGGGCGACGCAGTCAAGGCCCTGCGCAACGAAATTCAGGCCTACCCCGAAATCGAAGAGATCGACTTCTCTGAAGATTGGCTGGCCCAGTACAAAAAATTTAAACAATTTGCGAGCCTCTTAGGCATTGCTCTCCTTTTTAGCGTGGTGCTGGGCACCAGTTTCATCATCGCCAACTTCATGGGCATGCGCCACCAGGCCCGGCGCGAAGAGGTCGACATCACTCGCCTCGTCGGAGCTAAAGAGACTTTCGTGCTGGCCCCCTTTTTATGGGAAGGCATCGTCGAAGGATTGCTCGGCGCAACCGGCGCACTCTGTGGGCTGCTCTTTGCCCGCTCTTTGATGGGCGGCATCTTGAGCGTGCAATGGACCTCGTTGCTCGGGATCAAAACCTGGCTATTCCTATCCCCAGCGCAGCTCGCCATGGTCTATTTCATCGGGGTTTTAATGGCCGTAAGTGGCGCCGCGGTAATCTTTTTCCGCGCTCAGGGTTCGCAAAGATGAAGATCCGGTTCGTAACTCCATTACTAATCGGGCTTGCCTCCTGCTTGAGTCAGGCCAATATTTCTATTCCCGAATATGACCGCACTAAGGCGGCCGAACTTCGCGGCGCCATCGATCGAGAACGACCCAATTTTGACGTTCGAGAATCTCAGCGCCGCGATGCTTTGGAGCAGCTTGATCATTTAAATGCCGACCAAAATGCCGTTCGCGGAAAAGTTGAAAAAATTCAGTCCGAGCATCAAGAAATCTCCATGGCGCTGGAAAACCTTTCTCTAGAAACTGAAAAATACCGCGCCCAAGAAGTGTTGTACCGTCAGCAACTGCTTCGTCTGCTAAAAACGGTATACGAACTAAAACAAGAAGGGCTCATCCGCTTTCTGTCGCGTGGCGAAAGCTTCACCCAAGCCTTTGCCCGCCTGCGAATTTTGATGAAAACGCTAAAGTCGCACACCATCATCTCCCGCCAATTCAGCGAAAAAACCAATCGCCTCGCCGAGAGCGAGAAGAGACTGCTTCAGGCTAAGACCGAACAACAACGGCTGCTTACTGAGCTTGGTGAGCAACAATCCATTTTGTCGGGCTTCCTAAATAAAAAACACGTGATGTTAAAGTCCATCGGCAGACGCCAAGGTCGCTATCAGTCCCTGGTAAAAGAGTACCGCTCGGTCTCCCGCCAAGTGGCAAGCCTATTTGATGACTTAGAAACTGAACGCGATGCGGCGAGCGACATCAGCCTCACCAACGGCGTTGGGCATCTGCGTGGCAAGTTGCCATTACCGCTACTTAACGGCGCTCTCATTGGTAATTTTGGAAAATCCATTAACCGGGCGTTTCAAACGGTAGTTTTCAGGAAGGGCATCGAAATTGAAACCGACTACCAAACGCCGGTGAAAGCCGTGTTACCTGGCATTGTGGAATACGAGGGTTGGGTTAAGGGTTTAGGTAACGTAGTAATCCTTCACCATGGCGCCGGCCTCTACACCCTAAACGCCCATCTCTTTAAGAACCTACTCGTTAAAGGTAGCCGGGTGATGCAGGGAGATTCAATCGGATTAGTGGGCGACACCGGCGGCAGCGAAAAGCCGAGTCTCTACTTTGAAATTCGAGAAAATGGACGCGCCGTGGATCCCATCAACTTTTTCTCAGCCACGGCTCTAGCCAGCCTGAAATAAGTATCTTAAGCCAAGACCAAAGGATTCAAATTGAAAGACTCTTTCGCCGTGCTTTCTAACGCCGCCACGCAAGCATGCTGAATACTTTCTGAGTCCAAGCCGTGCAGATGGAAGATATCTGCGGTGGTACCTGACTTCGAAGTCTTTCTTACCGCCAACGCCTTCTGCTGAGTGCCCACAATCGAACCAATGTTATCGAGCAGACCGGGCTCCCCATCGTGAACCGAAACAATGGGAATGCGCGCCCCTTGCGCCGACACCCAATCGGCCGAAGTGCTCACTTCGCCGCCGCGATTCAGGTACAGGTTGCCATTAACTCCCAATTTATCTTTGAGCTGCACGTAACCGTCTTTATCGGCGTAATTACCTAGCAAAAGGTCGGGGCTGGTGACCACAAAAACATTGGCGAAAATGCCCTGTTTTTGTAACGCGTCGGAGGCCTTCAGAGCCTCGGCTACCAGGGCACTCATCGAGAATAGATTCACCACATTGTCGCCGGGCGTATAATCTTCAGCCCCCTGGTAATGAACCAAAGCGTAACCGCCGGCCAGAACATCCTCTCGAATGGCCGAAAGAATTTCGGTTTCCGTTTGGCCATCGAAACGCTTTTGGGTTTTTAAGCGGCCCAAAAAGTCTTTTTGCGCCATGCCTTTGGTCACCAGTCGAAACAGCACCGCTTCGCGCGCAATATCGTCATCGGTGAAATGACGTTTTAACGTATCCGCCAGCATCCATTCGAGCTCTTTGGCAAAGCAAGGTTCCCACGTCACGCAGTTGGGAATCTGAAAGTCTGATTTCCAAGAGTGCTGTGCCCCCTCGGGAGCCAACGTAATTCCACTCGGTGTGCCAATGGTGGCAAAGTGGGAGTGCCAATACAGGTTGTAATAGAACTGATCGTGCGCTCGTTTGATGAAGAAATCGTAAATCGTCATTGCCGGGTAAAACGGAACTCCGGTGAAGTACCAAAATTTTCCAAACGAACCGGCGGCCGACATGCAATTGCCTTCGGCGATCTCAAAGCGCAAATGGCCAGAGCGTTTGTCGGCGTGGGGCACCACGTCGGGGGCCTTATCGTCTTTAGTGCCATAAGACTTTTCGAAGTCTTCTTGCCCGATGTCGCCGTACAGCTTTCCATTCATATTGGGGCTCGTATTGGTTGAGCTCCCCACGTCCGGCGCCATGGTGAGAAAAAACTTAGAAACCTGTTTCCAAGTCTCATCATTTTCCGAAATAATGGCTTCTGCTTTTTCACTTGGCTTGCGCGCCCCACGGGCCAAGCGGTCCAACTTCGCGGCAATTTGCCCCCACATCCATTGCGTGTGGGCCATTGGACTGAGCTTCAGTGCGGTAATATCGAAGTCTACGGGCCATTCGAGCTTTGCCATCTTGGCCGCCCACTCGCTTCGGCGCGTCTCGGTGTTGTGAATCACGCGATCGATGCCGTCGACGTAATACGCTCGACGTTGATTCAAAAAGGTTTCGGCCTCAGAACCTGATTCGGCCGGCTGAAACGGATCGTCAAAATCCATTTCGTAGTTCTTGGCAATGGCGCGCAGCTCTTCCTCTTCAGGCAACATCGAATGATTGCCAGATAACGCCGCACATTCCAATCCGTGCCCTTTGATAGTGTAGGCCACAATTAAAGTGGGACGGTGTTCACTCGCCTTTCCGGCCCGTAGCACTTCAATAAGGCTCTCCATATCGTGGCCGCCCAAGTTGAAAAATAAGTCGACCAGCTCTTCGTCATCAAACTGTTTTAAAAACTTACCGAGCTTCTCTGATTTTTCCGTCAGCGATTTTCTAATGACCTTGGCATCTTTGGATCCGAGCAACGCTTGAAACTCAAAGTCGGTCGTCTCTTCATCGAGTACCCGTTGGAATTCGTCACCGCCCTTTAGGGCAAAAGCCCGTTCGCGTTTTTTACCGTGTTTGAGTTTGATGGCGTTCCAGCCATTGGCCTCGGCAATTTTTACGATTCGATCGGCATCGGTACCCCGCATGGCGTCTTCGTTGATTACGCGCGTGCCATCCAAATTCTGACGATTGTAATCTACGACCCATACCAATCGGCCAAGCGACCGTTCACCAGCGTCGGGCATTGCTTCCATCAACGACCCTTCGCGAAATTCGGAGTCGCCCATCAAACACCAGAAAGTGGGTTTCTCATCGATTTCTATGCCGTGATCTTCGGCAAGCTTGTAGCCAAGCGCCGTGTAAAGTGCATTCACCGGAGGAATGCCAACCGAGCCCGAAGGAAAAAATCGGTACCCATCAGGATCAGCTTCCGCATGGTACGACTGAAAAACGGGAAGCCCCTCTGACGAGTAATGGCGAAGGTGCTGCATAGCGATACGCGAGCGCTCCAAGCTCATGCGTGAGCCATCAGCTTCACGAAAGTTCTGCAGCAAGAAATTAAGGCCGTGATCCAACGGCGAAACGTGTGGCTTATTCGCCATGTAGTCTTCGGGTTCTTTCAGCACCAAATGAATCGCGGCAAGAATGTGTTTGGAGGAAGCGCACGCCGCTGGGTGCCCGCCAACCTTTGGCTCTCCCCGTTCAACTCCAGGTCGGGAATTGGCGACGTCGATCATCTTTAGCGCCAAGAAAAAGGCCCGGTCAGCCAAGTGATTCAAAAGTGCATAATTAAGCGGCTGGCCTTTTTGGCCCATTTTTTGGGGTTTCATTTCGGTGGCGCCTGCTTTCTGAGAGGTGGGAGGCCAGGAGGCTTTACCCTTCCTGATCGGCTCCTGAATTCGGGTCGACATGGTACTTCTGGTACTCCTTGGAAAAGGCAAAATCCCTCATATCGGACATTCGGTCGAGGTATAGTTTACCCATCAAGTGGTCGCATTCGTGTTGGACCACGGTAGCGGCAAAGCCTTCGGCAATAAAACTGGTTTTTTCCCCTTTGGCGTTGAACGCCTCGACCGAAATGCGGTTGGGGCGGCTTACCCGGCCGCGCAGGCCCGGCACGCTGAGACAGCCTTCCCAATAGGAATTTAGGTCTTTGGTAAGCGCCTCGATCTTAGGGTTGATGAGATACGTGAGGTAGGGCTCGCGATCTGGGTCAAAGTCCCAAATCAAACACACCACCTGACGGCTGATGTGAACCTGGGGGGCGGCTAGTCCGCGTCCATCGTACTCATCCATGGTTTCAGCCATATCCAGTAAGAACTGCTGAAACTCCGGGGTTTTAATTTCTGCCTCGGGCACCGGCTTTGCGACTTCGCGTAAAACGGGGTGGCCCATCACGGCAACTTTTAGCAATGGCATTAGTTATCCTGTTGTCGCCTTTCGCGACGCTAGTTCAGTTAGCACTTTCCTCTTGTTATACAGGGTAACCTTAGGTCCTTCCAGCGGCTGGTGCGCGTCCCGCGTGAAATACCCCGTAATAAACATAAAACCCTTGGCGCTGGTCGAGCTCTTCACAAAATCTTTGAACTCAAGCAGCTCCTTCATAGTGTAAAAAGGACGGTCCTCGGGAACTTGAACAAATCCCAACACGTAATTGCCGTAAAAAAACTCGCTCCGGCTCTGAGCAATCCAATAAACCTCGTGCTCGGTCTGCTGGCGTTTTTCTATCAGCTCAAGCTTGTGTTCTTTCAGCAAGGCTTCGCCGAGGCGGTACAAATCTTCGAGCGTTACCTTACGCTTAAGCTCCGCATCTCTATCGTAATCCTCTTCTGGCGGAACTGCCGTCACTACACCAGGCGCGGGATTCTTGGTGATAAAAATCGCCAAGAAAATCGCCAGCACGATTCCAAAAAACGCGACGCCGAAAATACTAAACATAGGAGTTGTTAATGACCTCACCCAAACCGCCGGCCCCCGGCACGATGTAATGCTTTGGGTTCAAACCTTTTTCTTTTTCCCAGTGAGTTCCCGCCACCGTCTTAAGCACGGCCGAGTCGCTTAGGCCGCGATCGAGCCGAATCGCATAAATTTTTAAATCGGGGTAGCGTTTTGTAACGCGGGCTAAATACTCAGGCGTAACGATAAGGTGCATGGCGATAAAACGAGCGGGAGTTCCTCTGCCCGAATACACGGCCATCGCCGACTCAATGGTAGAACCGGTGGCGCCCATCGGGTCGGGAATGATCACGAAGCGGCCGGTAATATCACCGCCAATTTTTACTCCACCTAAGTCGGTGCCAATCACCTTTTCATTGTCATCAATTTTACGGTTAATTGAAATGTGGTCCTGCCTCACCCCGGCTGGATTCAACATGTAATTAAAGGCGTCGAAACAAATTTGCGAGGGCACCGTTCCGGCCCGCGCCAGGTCAACGCAAACAACTTTGGTTTGCGGGTCGATCACGGTAGCCAAAAACTTTCCTTCGGGGTGCAACGTCGCCATGCGAGTTTCGACCGTACTTCGCACCGTCCGAAACTCAATATTCATCACGGTCTTCACGAGGTCACGATAGAGCTTGTCGAGCAGCTGATTGATCAGCGGTTGGGTAGTTTGGGCTTCACAAAGTTTGGCTAAGGTGGTGAACAGGTAGGGGTCGTTCGAAATGTGAACTTGCTTGCCGTATTTGTGTTCCATTTCGCTCGGCCGAAAGCGCGGCTCGAGGTAATTGATATCGTTGACCATGTGTTCTCCAAAGCTCGCCATGTACTACCCCATCCAGGCTCTTTTTGTCCAACTTGGCTCACTGCGCCCACAGCCCCTGCTTGACCGAAGCCTTGCGATTTTTTACTTATGAAGGATTCCCCGGAGAAAACGATGCAACTCAGCCTGGCCCTCGATGAATATGTAGTTTTCGACTTTGAAACCACTGGTCTTTCCCCCTGGGGCGGGGATGAGGTGATCGAGGTGGCGGCCATGCGGATTTTTGGTGATCAGCTCGATGAAGAAAAGATCTTCCATAGCCTGATCAACCCCAAGCGTCTGATCTCGCCCGAGGCCACTCGAATCAACGGCATCACGAATGAGATGGTGGCTAGCGCGCCCACCATCGAACAGGTATTTCCCGAGTTTTTGAATTTCTGCGGCAGTGCCTATCTCGTTGCGCAGAACGCTAAGTTCGACATGTCGTTCGTATCTAAATACCTGGTGCAGTTTAAGCTCAAGAAACAGCTTGAGGTCTATGACACCATCCATTTTTCGCGACGATGTTACCCTGATGAAAGTACCCACAACCTCGACATCATCTGTAAGCGCCTCAACCTTACGATCAAATCTAGTGAGCGGCATCGCTCATTGGGCGACGTAAAGCTGACCGCACGTGCCTTTTTAATTTTCAAGGAGCGCCTTGGGGATAAACTGCCTAACCGCGAAAAATGGTCAGTTTGATTTAGGCGCAAATTTCCAGGGAGCCAGAGGTTTTTTATACTTCCACAAACCCAGGCCGCGGGCCCGCGCCTGCTCTTCAGCCTCGCTATAAAGCGTTCGATCCGGGGTGGTCTGATCGCCCAGTTTGCGGATGTCGTGCCAGGCCATGCCTAATCTCACCTGTTCTAGACTAAGATCTAAGTTTCCGGCGGTCACTCGGCCCACCTTAGGGCAGCGGTCGGGGCGCCTACGGCAACGGTCTTCCACCTTGTCCCATTCGATTAAAAGCACCTTCTTACCCACCAGTTTTTTTAGTGAAGCTAGCGAGGGGTGAAAAAAAAGCTGTCCTTCCACCGGCGCTTTAATGCCAACCAATTGAACGGTGAGTTTTGTTTTCCCATCGTTCACAATTAATCGATCTCCCGCCAGAACTCGAGAGGCTTTGCCCTCTAACGAATCGCCGAGCGCCGATAACGCACCCGCTAAAAATAAAACTGCTAAATATGCACGCATTCGCTAACTTTAAGGGAAAAGCGTTTGTTGAGAAAGGGGCCCCCCCGCTATCATTTGGGCATGTTCACTTCGTCCACGCCATCAAAGTCACGACAACAGTTCCGTCTAGCCGTTTTACTGCTCTTTCTCACTTATCTCTCGGCCGCCTTTTTCTCTCAAGGCTTTCTCGATACCGCCGAACACTTTATGGTGCTCGAAACCGCCAATTATAAACTAGGACTGACTCCGAAAGAGGCACTGCCCGATTCCGTTGCACTAAAAAGTCAGTCTTGGCTGCTCCCGGCCGTGGTGGTGGCGCTCGCCAAAGTGACGAGCGTGATCATTGATTTTGATCCGTTCTGCATCGCTACCACCCTACGAATTCTGGCGGCGTTGCTGGCCATCTTTGCCGCCCTCACGTTGATGCGAGCCGCCGACGGTTGGTTCGACGAGTCACCGCTTAAAAAAGTGGTCCTGTTTGGGTTAAGTCTGATCTGGTTTCTGCCGTTACTTAGCGCCCGTTTTTCTGCCGAAGGCGTCTCCCGCAGCCTTTTTCTTTTGGCCTATTTGCCGCTGATAATCTCAGTGCAGCAAGACCGTTGTCTGTCTCGTTGGACGGCCTTTGCCAGCGGCGTGCTGATCGCGCTGGCGTTTGAAGCCCACTACTGGTCGTTATTTCTAATAATTCCGGCCTCGGTCTGGTTTTTATGTTTTGGACGAAACCGCATCAGCACACACGCTTGGCTTAAAGCGGGTAGCGTCGTAGGCCTTTTACTTGTCGCCCTTTTAAATCGCTGGGGTTATGGCCACTGGGCTTTTCCCGCGGCGCCCTATTTTTATCAGCACCTTTTTCTGGTGCGCGTCGCCGGTGAAACAGCGCCATGGTGGAATTATTTTATCTGGCTAATCACTGAATCGCCGCCGGTGTGGGGACTTACGCTCATTTTCGGAAGCTTGTGGGCGTGGACCCAAAAACCAAAACTTAGTCTCACCTGGATCACGGCTTTTTATTTTCTTTCTCTGTTGTTCTACTCACCACGCGCGCTCGTTGATCTGTCCCCCCTGGCGTGCTTCGCGTGGATCCCAATTTTGCTCGCCATGCAAAAATTAGTGGAAACGCGACCGACACTGTTTCAAGCGCAGGCCCTTCGCTTTCTTTACACAATCCTGTTAGTCACCAATCTATTTGCGTTAGGCTACGCCACCGTCAGTCCCGCGCAATCGGAGATTCCGTTATTTCGCTCAGTCTGGAATTACGGAGTGAATAGGCTTTACTCCCTTGAGCAAGATCCCTACGCCTTCCACGGTAAGAACTCTTTTTTCTACCGCCGCGCTGATCTCAAGGTGTTTACGGGAGTGAGCCAGTTCGACATCGATAAAAAAATTCAGGCCGGGGGCGAAGACCTTTTCGTGGCGGCTCACCTCTTTGAAGAAGGAGGCATCTTTCTTCGCAGCCATCCCCATTGCAAGCCACTAGACGCCAAAATTTCTCACTGGATTGGGGGCACTGAGATTGAGCGGCTCATTCGCCTACATTGGCGGCCCTGGGCATTATTTCTTTGCAGAAAATAGGCGGTGCCTTGTCACAAATTAAGCCCGTAAACCGTTACCTCACTGTGGGGCAAGGTGCTCAAAGCTTCGCTAGTTACTTTGAGAACCCGGTCCCATTTTCGTTGGTTTCCCTCTCCTCTCACGGGCCTATTTTTTAACAAATGGGCCCGTGAGAACTCCCTCACTTTTCTCGGTTAGCGAACCCTCTTTTCAGAGATAGTTTTGAAGTTTCTTGGTTGGCTTGTCGCTGCGAGCCATTTCTGGACAAAATCAACGCTCTGGGTTATTTCTCATCCACTTACGTTGCGTAGTACGTTTGTTGAGCGCGCGCCGGTAGCTCAGTTGGTAGAGCAGTTGACTCTTAATCAGCGGGCCCCCGGTTCAAGTCCGGGCCGGCGCACCAAGTAATTTAGCGACTCCAACCGCATTGATTTCGTGCCGTCCTAGGCTCTAAACCTCAAAACTCCTGCTTGAATTGAATTTGGAACAATCTACGGAATGTTAGCTGCCGAAAAACGGCATTTTCCTAACCGTTTGTGACCGTTGAAGTCACTTTGCCTGGCATCCGATCTGCACTGAGACTCCACCGAGCCAGGGGGGTTCTTGCATGTCGATTTCAAAAAATCAGTCCCACAAAAAAGCACTTTCGTTTCTAGCCATCCTACTACTCGTTTCTGCCTGCGGAAAACAGACTCAGGCACCCCCGCCCCCGATTCCGCCTCCTGCTACTAATCCGCAACAGCAAAATCCTAATGGCAATGGCCAGTTCGGCGGTGGTGGCCAGTTCGGCGGTGGTGGACAGTACGGTGGTGGTGGACAGTACGGCGGTGGTGGACAGTACGGCGGTGGCAACATTGGTTGGGGTGGACAGTACGGCGGCGGACAGTACGGCGGCGGACAGTACGGCGGCGGACAGTACGGCGGCGGTCAGTACGGCGGTGGCAGTGTCAGTTGGGGCGGCCCTAACGGCGGCGGATACGTCGGCTGGTAGCCCAGTATTTTCCAAAGATTTACTTAAGGAGCCACCCTCGGGTTGGCTCCTTTTTTTTGCCTTTCACTCATCAAACTAGGCCTCCCCAACTGAATTAGACCAACTCTGTAAATTCTTACCTGTAAAAAGGTTCTTTTCCTTCCTCAGGGCACCCCCCTGTGCTACACCGCTTTCCACGTGCAGGAGGCCCCTATGTCGAAGATTAAACGCTTTGTATTTGCCGCCCTTTTCGTCCCTCTTTTCGTCCTTCAGGCCGCGACCGAACGCGAAGAGTTTGCCATTGTCGGAACTAAATTCCAGCAGGTTATCTCTGTGCGCCCAGGCCTCCCCCTGTCCATAGAGAACGAATACGGCACCATCAGACTTCATTTCGTCGATACGAATGCCAACCAAATTACTGTTTCTGGCGATTATTCAAGTGAGTCAAAGCTTAAGGCCACTATTCAGTTGCTCAAAAAGCCCAGAGAAAACCGAGTCTTTATCGACGGCCCAGCACGTTTTAAATCTCACGACCACGTGGCGAGATACGGAAAACCCTTGGATTATGCTTTCTTCGCCAGTGCCATAGATAGAATCCCGTTCGTTCGAAAGGGCGAAGAAGAGGGCCAAATACTGGTTGGAGATGCTTTTAGGCTTCAACCGGGTGGAACCCAATGCTCTGGCTGGTGCACATTCTGGGGGCCGCTTACTTTCGGTAGGGATATCTCTCTGGACGAAGGGGCCAGCCTCGACCGACTACCCGCGGAGGCGTCTTTGGTCGTAGAGATACCCGTTCAACTTTGCGATAAAATTCAGGTGACCTTCAAAACCGGCCCGTTAACGGTAACCGGGATTGAGAATTCTTTCGTCGTGGAGAGTCAAAAAGAATTGCGTGCCGAACTGGTCAAAGCCAGTGCCAGCTGCCGAACTCGCCTCGAAAATTAAGAAGCCCGCGGCCGAAGCATCGTTAACCGTGCGGCGGCCTCCAAAGCACTTTGCGTAGGCACGCTGAGGGGGGCTATGATACAAAACCAGCACGAAAACCGAAGCCTAAAGCCCATGACCACCGCCTTCGAAATCGAGCCCCTACGGCTCCACAATCAGAACATTAAGCGCCGCTTCCTCGCTATGTACCGAAGCGCCAATGCCGGACACGTAGGTTGCTCGCTCTCTTGCGCTGAACTACTAACCTTCATCCGCTTCGGATGGATGAAGCCAAACGACGAGATCTTACTCTCAAAGGGGCATGCCGCCGCGGTGCTCTACTCGCTACTGGCCGAAGACGGCACCCTGTCTGAAGCAGAGATTGCCACTTTTTACCAAGACGGCACTTTGCTCTCGGCGCATCCCCCGCCAGCAAAACTCAAGGGCATTCGTTTCGCTACGGGAAGTCTGGGCCACGGCCTCTCGCTGGCGGCAGGTTTAAGTCTCGGCGACAAGCTCAAGGGCTCCGATGCCCAGGTCTTTTGCGTCACTTCGGATGGTGAACTCAACGAGGGCACCATTTGGGAAGCCGCGATGTTTGCGGCCCACCACAAATTAACCTCGCTCTTTTGGCTGATCGATAGAAACCGCATTCAGGGTTTCGGAAAAACCGAAGACGTCATGCAGCTCGAACCCCTGCGCCAAAAGCTCGAAGCGTTCGGCTGGAAGGTTGCCGAAGCCGATGGCCACGACTTCGCTTCGCTTGAACAAGCGCGACAGAGTTTGCTCCTTGGTCCTGACACCAAGCCGCGGGTTCTCATTTGCCATACCAAGAAAGGGCACGGCATGGGAGACACTGAAGACACCGTGGGCTGTCATTACCTTCCGCTTACCATTGAGCAGTACGAGCGAATGATGCAAAGTTTGGACAAACCTAATGCGTAAAGAGTTCGTCGCCGCATTTTTAGACTTGGCCCGACGCGATGAACGTATTTTATTTCTTACGGGTGATTTAGGATTCATGGCGCTCGAGCCACTTCGCGATGAATTGAAAAATCGTTTTCTTAATGCCGGCGTCGCCGAACAAAACATGGTTTCAGTTGCCGCCGGCCTTGCGGCTCGCGGCTTTCAACCATGGCTATACAGCATCGCCCCTTTTGTAACCCTGCGCCCGTACGAACAGCTGCGCAACGACGTGTGCTTGCATAACCTCGACGTAAAAATTGTGGGCAACGGTGGCGGGTATGGCTACGGCATCATGGGCAGCACTCATCACACGCTCGAAGACGTGGGCTGCCTGCAAATGCTTCCCCACATGAAAGTGCGCGTGCCCTGTTTTAGCGAAGACGTTGTCGATGTGCTGGCGCTGGCTCACCAGACGCACGGCCCGTCTTACGTTCGGCTCGGCCAGGGAAACCAACGCAAGGGGCTGGCGCCCGCTGAAAACTGGCGAAAGATCGCGAACGGAAACCGCGCGGTCGCCGTTGGCTCCGGACCAATCCTTAAGGCTCTACTTCAAATCCTGCCGGAGTTCCCTTCCGACTCAATTGCCATTTACGATATTTCGCAATTTCCCCTTACCGAAATTCCGGGAGAGATCGTGCGCCACATCGAACGCTGCGGTTCGCTAATTACTCTAGACGAGCACGTCGCCGCGGGAGGGCTAGGGCAGGCGGTTTCTCACCTTCTGCTCGGGCGCTTACAGAGTCCGATTCATTATTTACCGCTATCGGCCAACGGCTACCCCTCGGGGCGCTACGGGTCGCAGAATTGGCATTGGGAAGAAAATGGTTTGGCCGGCGCGCCGCTCAAAGGTCGACTGCTCGCTTTCTTAAATATCAGAAAAGATCGGCCAATGCCTTTCGTACAACGCACGCCTAGCCCGGAACTTTCGCAATGAATCTAAAAGACGAAATTCAAAAACTAGATGGGCCCATCGCCATTTTTGGCGCCGGCGGGTTTATCGGCACCAATCTGTTTCGTTCCGTATTTGCCGAACGAAACGATGTGTACGCGGTCACCCATCAGCCCTTTACCCCATGGCGCCTTCTCGGCGTTCCTCGTCAAAACGTTCTCCAGTGCGACATCACGCGGCCCCAATCCGTCGCAAAATTATTTGAACGACTGCCGTTCCGCACCATCTTTTGTTTTGCGGCCTACGGCGCTTACGCCCGGCAGTCTGACGCGATCAAGATTTATCAAACGAATCTAATCGGACTGCTCAACATCATCGAAGTTTCAAAGAAGCACGGCATCTCAGCACTCGTACACGCCGGTTCCTCCTCTGAGTACGGCTTAAATTGCGAAACCCCGAAAGAAGAGGCAGAGCTTGAGCCCAACAGCCATTACGCCGTATCCAAAGTTTCGGCCGCTTACCTTTTAAAGTATTTGGGTAAGCAGCAAGGCTTTCCCGCTATCAATTTGAGACTCTATTCTGCTTACGGCCCGTGGGAAGAGTCTGATCGTCTGGTTCCCAATCTGATTGAGCACGGATTAAATGGCACACTGCCAACTTTGGTTGAGCCAGAAATCTCGCGCGATTTTATTTACGTAGACGATGTGGTTCACGCTGCGCTCTTAGCCGCCACCATCGGGGTCAAGCAAGCCCCCGGCGCCTCGCTAAATATTGGTACGGGCAAACGAACCACCCTGCGCGAAATCGTAAAGACAAACAGCGCTCTCTTTAAAATCGAGCAGGAGCCGATTTGGGGAACCATGCCAAACCGAGCCTGGGATCTTCGCAGTTGGTACGCCGACCCAGCCGCGGCCGAGAAGATCTTGGGATGGAAGGCGGTCACTTCTCTTAGCGACGGGTTAGCAAAAACCCGATTGTGGCGCGAAGCAAACGGACCTTTGCCCAAAATGGTGCCAAGTCTCGCCAGCGATGCCCCCCCCCGGCTGTCCGCCGTGGTGGCTTGTTATCGCGACGGCGAAGCCATTCCCGTAATGCACCAGCGGTTAACTGAGGTTTTTCAAAAGCTAAGCGTTGATTACGAAATTATTTTCGTGAACGATGCTAGCCCCGATGATTCCGACTCTGTGCTTTCAGAAATATGCGAGCGCGACCCGCACGTAATTGCTTTAGAGCACTCTCGCAATTTTGGCTCGCAAAATGCCTTCTTAGACGGCATGGCGGTCTCCACCGGCGATGCGGTAGTTCTTTTAGATGGCGACCTGCAAGACCCTCCGGAGATGATTGAGGCATTTTTCCAAAAGTGGATGGAAGGTTACGAAGTAGTTTACGGCCGCCGGATCAAGCGCGAAACCACCCTCGTACTGCAATTCTGTTACAAAATCTTTTATCGACTTCTCCGAAAATTGGCCTACATCCCGATTCCGGTAGATGCCGGTGATTTTTCGTTGATGGATCGCAAAGTTATTGACCAGATTTTAAAACTACCCGAGACCGACCAATTTCTTCGGGGCTTGCGGGCGTGGGTTGGCTTTAAACAGATTGGTGTCGACTACATCCGCCCCGAGCGCATGTTCGGCGTTAGCACCAACAACTGGCTCAAAAATTTTTGGTGGGCCCGTAAAGCGATTTTCAACTTCAGTTTCGCACCGATGAGCTTGATGCTGTTCGGTGGCATGGGGCTTACCTTACTAGCCTTCTTCGCTTTGATTTCTCAGATTGTGATGCGGTTTATTGATCCCACTATCCCGCACGGCATCAGCACCATTATTGTTCTTATCCTTTTCTTCGGCGGCATCAACATGCTGGGGCTCTCGGTACTTGGTGAGTACCTGGGTAAAATTTTTGAAGAGACCAAACAACGGCCCAAATACATTCGCCGCTCCATCCGCTTCGCCAGCCAACATTTTAAGACGGCGGGAGCAATGGATAAATTTTTATCACAGCGAAATAGCGTTGTGGGCCCTTCAGGGGCGGAGACTTAGGAGATTAGCCGATGGCCAGCCAACGAAAATACGTCACTAAGCATTGCTTGTTTTGCGACAAAAACGAGAAGCTAAAAGAGCTTTACCCCAAAACGTTTCAAGA
Source organism: Pseudomonadota bacterium (assembly GCA_043718025.1). GTDB lineage: Bacteria > Bdellovibrionota > FAC87 > UBA2466 > UBA2466 > JBGSST01. The sequence continues at coordinate 21,909 of JAYSWN010000135.1, read as the reverse complement.
TTCGGATCTCACGCCGGCGGTCTTTTCGGCGCGCCGTACTACCGAGCATTTTCACTACCGAATGGTCCGCTGCGAAAACTGCCGACTAGTTTTCTCACGCGAAACCCTTTCGGATAATGATCTTCAAGAACTCTACAGCGAGAGCGCGGTTACCTTCACCGATCAAATGGACGTTCTGCGCCGCGACTATTGGCGACCCCTCGACCGCTTTCAATTTCGCTTAAAAGGCGGGTCGGCCATTGAAGTGGGCTGCAGCAGTGGTTTCTTTTTAGAAGAACTGACCGCCCGCGGAGTCAACAAGGTCATGGGATTTGAGCCTAGCCAGGAAGCTAAGCATCTTGCCCGGCCAGAAGTTAAGAGCCGCATCACCAGCAACTTTTTCATGGGGCGTCAGTCAGTGGCCGACGAAAAATTTGACCTCATTTGCTCATTCCAGACGTTGGACCACATTCCCGATCCAAAAGAATTTTTGCAGCACTGCCGCGAGGTTTTAAAACCTGGTGGGCTGGTCTATTTCATCACTCACAACGTAGAGGCGCTACAAGCAAAGGTGCTCGGCGAAAAATCGCCGATCATCGATGTTGAACATATCTACCTCTACAGTAAGCAAACCCTGCCGCGTCTCTTAAATGAGAGTGGATTCCGCGTGTTGGATACGGGAAGCGTCACCAATAGCTATCCACTTAATTATTGGGTGCAGATGTTTCCCATGAAACCAGCGATGCGAAAAGTGGCTAGTGGCTTCCTAAATGGCACCGGGCTGGGTAAATTCGCCCCGGCGATTAACGCCGGCAACATTTACTCGATCGCGGAGCTTGGCTCCTAAAACACCATCATCTTCATACAAAATGCCGATCCGCCCGATTTCATAAATTCCGACGTATCCACCTCCACCGCATTGAAGCCGCGGTTGGTTAGCTCGGCCTTAAACCGTTCGGCTCCGGGTTGCAGAATTACGTTTTTTCCGTCGGGCGAATGGCAGTTTCCAGCAAAGGCAAAATGGCATTCTTCGAAATCTAATTCGATCACTTTTGAAAAACCTTTTCGAATCGTGCGCAAGTCATCGCTATCAAAGGCACTCGGATACAAGGCCACGGTCGAATCGTTCAAAACTGAGAAGCACGTATCCAAGTGGTAAAAATCAGAATGGCGAAGAGTAATTGAATTCACTTGGTAGTCGGTAATTTCTTCAAGGTGCTTAGCCACCTTTACGCTTGTGCGTGGTCCATTTGCCGCCCAGATTACCGGTTGTGAATTTTGAATGAGCACATCGCCATTTCCCTCAAAAGTCAGACTCTCATCGGGCAGGGTGAAAATTTGGTACCCTCTCTCTTCGTACCATTCGGCAAAAAATGGCACTTCTGCTTTGCGAAATGGGGAAGCCATGCTCGATAAAATCACCGCCGGCATATTTTTGTCTTTGAGCCAAAACGGAAAGCTCTGATTGGCGGAAAAAACCATATCGGGCAAATCCGGCTGGGCCGGAAGCACTATCACTTCGAAGCCAAGATTACGGTAAGCCTCACCCAAATTTTCCCACTGCTGGCGCGCTTTAACCTTATCCACTTTGTTCAACACCCCAGCACCGTCTTTCATAAAGGGGTTGATCGAATATTTAACGTCGAAGTATTTAGGGTCCACCATTAAGACACGTTTTCGTTCGGGCAAAACGGTAGGCAAAGTTGCGTTCGACATAGTTGTTCCGTTCTTAAAGAGTATTAAGGAAGTACGTAATCAATCTTCATCCTAGGTGCGCCTTGGGGAATGATTTTAGTCATTCCCCGACTGTCCACGGCGCTGACCTCAAACTGCAATTTTTCTTGAGATCGTCCGGCAATGTCAAAGTGAAACAGTCGGTCACCCGAACGAGTCATTTCGGCTACCCGGGGTTGCCGCAGACTGCCGGAGACAGTTACCAACGGAACGTCCGCCATCACGGCATCGGGAGAGGGGTAAGCCTCCACCCAGAGCACGTTGTTCTTGATCCATGCAAAAAGGTGGAGTGAGCCGGTCCGCAGTAGATTGCGATTGCGGCAATGAACCGAATCGCCCCACGACGTGTTACCGTTATTGACTCCCACAATTTCATAGCCGGGCAGCGCTTCCTGGTAGACCGACTTAGCTTCGGCATCGATCTCATCATTGTACGAGGGGTAATACAGTACGCGATTGCTGATAAAAGAATTTATGTAGGCGCGGTAATCTTCGGCTCGACTTTCTCTCGTTACCCCTTCGCGCAAGTGCATCTTCATTCGTAAAATCTTGTACGGTGTTCCGTACGGGCTATTCATTTTCTTCAGCAACGCAACGTAGTTTTCAGAATCCTGACGAAAGCGCGACCCTACCGGAAACTCACTAAACACCCAGGTATCGGGCGTTACCAGTTTTCCGAAGGTGTCGATGTGCTGAATGGTAATTTTGGGGGCAAGGTTAGCGGTGGTGTAGTTCTCGATGCCTAAATACGACAACATCCGCCCATTCACTTCGGTTTTCTTCAGCGATGCATTTTCGGAGTAAACCAGGGTGGATGAAAAAGCATCGACGATACCATCGTTATAATAATTTCCGCCCGTATGCACCAAGCCCGGTTGGTAAACGGGTAGCTTCAGTTCTTTCCCTAAGAATTGCGGCACCAGGTCGTCATTGGGACGAGGCCGATTGTAAATCGTGTCTACGATGCCCATTTTTCCGTTTCCGTCGAAAATAAACCACGGACCGTAGTCGCGTACCCACATGCTGTCAGTGCGCACATTGAAATAAGAAATTTTTTCGCTCGAGAGGTTGTTGCTGGCGAGCCAATTGGCCCACCACGATTGCTCACGAGCCCCATCGGTGAGAATCCGTACGTTGCCGTGAGCGGTAAGGGCTTCGATAAGCGACGGGTTCGGCCACAAGGTCATTACTGCTTCGGCATCTTCCCATTCGGCGAGAGAGCGTATGTGGCCGGTGGGTGGGTCCGTTACCTCTGCGGTTCGGCTCAGTTGAACCGCAGACTCAAACGGGGCTAGTCCGCGCGGCAAGTTTTTTTGGTCGGGAGTCACCGCGGCCGCAACTACGCAAAATGAGACCGCAAAGAGTAGGGTCTTTGGGTGAGGGCGTTGGGTTTTCATGGAGTTCCTTTTGGTTAAGGTCCTGCCAAATCTATCACGGCTCCCCAAGGGAGTAGTGACCTAACGCTCCAAATTTATTGAATGTTTGAGAACAAAAATTACCGCATGGGTAATTTAAAATACGGATATTCTGTCTCGCGGGTTTCGTCATCCACCGCATTTTGAAACTCTAGAACGCGCTGCACCAACTCATCCACATCCACTTCATCCGCCTCTTCTCGCCCTTTTTCCAAATAATCCAGGGCTGAGGCGAACAGCTTCTTACTTCCCCGCAGATTTTGGTTGCCGGCGTGATGCAGGGCAACGGCGACTTGAATCAAACCTTGAAGGTAGGCATGACGCGCGCCATGGGCTTCATTCCAAAGATCTTCCCAACTTTCATGAGCCTCAAAATAATCCCCTGCGTTAAAATAGACACAGGCCTGTACAAATTTCTGATCGTCTTTTGCCATGCTTTTTTTCTTTTTCTACTCCTCAAGACAGTTTGTCACGGTTTATGCCCCCGGGGAGTCCTGTGTTTGACAACACGTCCATGACATGGTGCATAAACCGGATATTACAGGGCTACTCCGCCTAGAAGTGACCTGGCACTCGCCTTGCACTATCTCGTAGTTGCCACGAGGAAAAGGTGTGTCGGAGAAGCAAAAATCAAATTTTATGAAGCGACTGATTGATTGGTTGCGAGGCGCTGGCCAACGCAGTCAACAGTCGATGCAAACGCAGAAGCTGCGTGAAGTGACCGCAAACTTCAGAAAAAAAATTCCTGGAAAGCTAAAAGACTTCGATTTCGATTTTCGTAAGGTTGATCTCAAAAACGTTTCTCAATATTCGACGGGGATTCAATGGGGCCTAGTAATCTTAGCCTTATTCTTATTAGCCAGCCTCACGTCGAGCCTCATTGGCTTGTGGTTGAAGCCGTCCTATGCCCCCTTAGCTGCCCGTCCTTCTGTGCAGCGCAATACCAACCAGCCGCCTGTGGAAGACTACGACGCCATTCTGAGGCGCAACATGTTTAACGTGGAAGGCAAAATTCCCGATCCGTTCGATCAGGGCCAGCTTGACTGCATGAGTCAGGCCAAATTGTCTGCGACCCGAATATCGCTACTGGGAACCATCGTCATGAATGACGAGAGACATTCTGTCGCCCTTCTCCAGGATGAAGGTTCAATACGCCTAGCGGTAAAAAAAGACGACGTTTTCGGTGACGGTAAATTCCAGGCGCTCAAAGTTGAGCGAAAAAAACTCTGCTTCCAAGTTAAGGCGACCCAAGATTATGAGTTTATCGAGATTCCCGAAGAAAACTTAGGCACCGCCACTCCGTCCATGGTCAGCGCCACTGACGGCATCACTCCGGTAAGTGAAGGCCAATTCACGATTAAAAATGATTTTCTGCAAAAGAACCTGCTTAACCTAAGCGAAGTGCTTCAAACGGCGCGTGCGGTTCCCTACGTCGACCCGTCCACCGGCAAGTTCCGTGGCTTCCTGGTACAGACTATCGACCAAGGTTCTTTATTTTCTCAGCTGGGAATTCGCCAAGGCGATGTTCTCACCGGCGTTAACGATATTGTTCTCGATAATGCCGGCAAAGGTCTCGAAGCGTTTCAGCGACTCCGCGCTTCCCAGAAAATTTCGCTTAAATTTATACGGGGCGGATCAGAACAAACCCTAAACTACGATGTTAAATGATGGAAAGGCGAACCAAAATTAAGACCTTCCACTTCATGCGAATATTCGCCGCCTCGTTTTTTGTGGCCGCTTTTCTAACCTTTCCGTCAACGGCGGAAGAGACCAACCCTTTTGGCGGCGGTGAAGCGGGTAACCCTTCGGCCATTCCGCCACCACCGCCCCCTAGCGAATTCCAAGAAGAAGACGATTTCGTAGACTCCACCCAGAATTTTGGTTTTGGCTCGGCGCCTAATCCTCCACCACCCACTTTTCCTGATGCCAACTCGCCAACGCCGGCGGTTCCCAAAGATCCGGGCACGGCAGCGCCAGCGGGAACCAAGTACTCAACCGGAGCCCCTTCGAAAACGACGCCCGCCCCTTCGAAAACGGCCAACCCAAAAGCTGGCAAAAAAGCGCCAAAACTTGCCGACTACCTTGAGCTAGATAATTCGGTGAAGAGCCTTGAAGTGAAGAACTTCGACCTTCCCGATAAAGACATCAAAGACGTCGTTACGCTCATCAGTAAATGGACTGGCAAAAACTTCATTTTAGACAACAAAGTCCGCGGCAAGATTACCATCATCGGGCCAAGCCAAGTGACGCTGCAGGAAGCTTATCAAGCGTTCCTCTCCGCTTTGGAAGCCAATGGCCTTACTACGGTTCAGTCGGGCAAATTCATTCGCGTCATTGAATCGGCCGAGGCTCGCCGCGCTCCGGTAGAAACCTACTCCGGCGATTTTGCTCCGAACACCGATCAATTCATCACTCGCATATTTCAATTAAAGTACATCAACGCGGATGAAGTGCAGAGAGAGTTCCGCGATCTCACGACACGTCAGGGCAAACTTTTTGCTTACGAGCCCACCAACTCAATCATTATTACGGATACGGGCTCCAACATTCATCGCATCGAAGGCATTTTGCGTACCCTCGACGTCAAGAGTTTCGAAACCACTTTGCACGTGCTTAAAATCCGCCACACTTCAGCCAAAGTCATTTCTGACATGCTGGGCGAGATTTACGGTGAGGCTAAAGGGAGTGCGAGCGGCCCGCGTAACTTCCGGCGAAGCGCCCTAGAAAGGACCCGTGGCGGCGGACAAATAAGCAAAATCATTCCTGACGAAGCCACGAATAGTCTCGTCGTACTGGCGAACAAGGCAGGCTTTCTTTCCTTAATGCAGCTGGTGTCAAAGCTCGACGTCAAAGTCACCGACACGGGTCGAATTCATGTCTATTATTGCGAATACGCCAAGGCTGAAGATCTCGCGGCAACCCTTGCCTCCCTTTCGGGCGGCGGAGCCGGTGGATCCGGCGGCCGTTCGGGTAGCCGAAATACCAAAGTAACTTCCGGCGCACCCGGCGCGCCCGCAGGTGGCGCCCCAGCCGGGCCGGTTACGGCTGAACTAGAAGGCGGCGTCAAAATCACTTCGGATGCGGCAACCAACTCACTGGTCATCACTGCCAACGCTTCCGATTACCAAACTTTGAAGCGGGTTATCCGTAAGCTCGACATTCCGCGTCTCCAGGTTTTTGTGGAAACCGCGATTCTTGAAGTGTCACTCGGAGACCAGAGCAAAGTCGGCGTGAACTCGATCATCGGCGTGCCAAACCAAGGCTTCGGCGGCGGTTTCATCGGCGATAGCGATACGGTTACAAAAATTCTGACTAAAACTGGACTACCCGATGGCGCAACCCTGCCCATCTTGGCCGGTCCCGCCTTCGGCGCCAGTCTCGCTGGAGCGGGGGGAACCAGTGTGCCCATCACCGTCACTACCTTCATGGGCTTTTTAAACTTGATCACCAAAACTTCGAACACGTCAGTGCTCTCAACGCCTCAAATCATCGCCCTGGATAATGAAAAAGCCGAATTCAAAGTTCTCGACGAAACTCCCGTACAAACCTCGCTTGTAGCGGGAACTACCGCTAGTCCAGGTACCGCAACTGGAACCATCGAACGTTTGAAAACTGGTATTGAGATCAAGCTTACGCCGCACGTAAACGCCGCAAGCCGCACTATTCGTTTAGAAATTGAACAAAAGGTCGACAACGTAAAGGCCAACTCTGAAGTGCCGCAGGCGTTGGCACAAATTCAGCGCGCCACTACGTCACGCATTACCAACACCTCAGTGGTAGTTAAAGATCGCGATTTCGTAATGCTCGGTGGTTTGATGTCCGACAAGGTCGATGAGTCCGTCCAGAAGATGCCCTTGCTCGGCGACATTCCAGTACTTGGTTGGTTGTTTAAGAGCCGCACGTATACCGTGGCGAAAACTAATTTAATCATTCTTCTGCATCCCCGCATCATTGGCACCAGTTTAGATTCGGCGAGCCTTATCGACGAGAAGTTGCAGAAGCGCACTGACTTCATCGACCGCAACGCAGGTGGTGATGACGAGTTTGAAAACCAGGCGGCCGATTACCAGCAAAAGATTATGGAACAGATTCGTCGCGGTAAGCGCGAGCGGCCTTTCGATTACCAAAACCAAATGCAGGACGATGACGGCCCGCAAAAAAAACCAAGTTCTAGGGCAGAATCCCGCTTCGATTCACCAACGGCAGAAAAAGCCCGCAAAGCTAACTTACCTGATAGTGTTGAGCCCGTGGAAAAACCTGAGGGCGATGCGCCGCTTATTCCCGATGGCTCCGAAGAAAAAGCCCCGAAAGGTTAAGGTTCCCTATGGCTGACAGCACCGACGTCACTAAACCGGCCGTCAGTCTGATCCAACGCGCTATGAAGCAAGAGGCTAAGATCGGCCAGATCTTGCTCTCTCAAACCAGTCTCACCGAAGCCCAGCTGAAAGAAGCTCTCCAGATCCAGAAAGAAAAAGGCGGCCGGCTCGGCGAGATTTTAGTCCAACGTAAATTTCTTCAGCCCCACGAAATTCTTCTCGCCCTTGGCCTGCAACTCGGCATCCCTTGTTTAAAAGAGCTCGACGTCAACCACATCAATCCTGATTGGGTGAAGGACATCCCCATCAGCTATGCACGCCAATTTGAAGTGATACCCGTTGCGATCGACGAAATCGCCGCTACCGTTGCGATCTCTGATCCTTTCAATCTTCAAGTGCTCGACGATTTGCGGGTAGTCTTTCAAAAAGAGGTGAAGCCGGTCCTTTGCGAAAGCAAAGTCGTGCTCGACGCCATCAACCGCGTTTACGAGCGCGTTCGTAATAACCTTACTTCTGAGATGTCAGAAGAGGAAGAAGAAGAGTTCGAATACGATCTCGACGATACGATCGATCTTTTAGAAAGCTCCGAGTCCGATGCGCCGGTCATCCGCTTCGTAAATAATCTCATGTTCCGCGCAATCAAAGACAAAGCCTCTGACATTCATATTGAACCTTATGAACGCGAAATGATCGTTCGTTTGCGCATCGACGGTGACCTGTACGAAGTGGCCCGCCCGCCCAAAGGGCTGCATGCCGGCGTGGCCTCGCGCATTAAGTTGATGGGTGAGCTCGACATCGCCGAGAAACGATTGCCTCAAGACGGTCGCATTAAAATTAAAATTGCCGGTAAAGACGTCGATCTTCGGCTTTCGGTAATTCCTACCGCGCATGGCGAGCGCCTGGTGCTTCGTATCTTGGATAAGAGTGCGGTCCGGCTCGATCTAGAAGACCTTGGTTTTGATGAAAGATCCATTCGCGACATCAACATCATCATCCGCAAGACTCACGGAATTTTTCTGGTTACCGGCCCTACGGGATCGGGCAAAACCACATCGTTATACGCGGCGTTGTCGCGTATCAATTCCGTCGATCGCAACATCATTACCGTCGAAGATCCGATTGAATACGACCTCAAAGGAATTGGCCAAATTCAGGCAAACCCAAAGATTGGACTCACTTTTGCCTCGGGCCTCCGCGCCATTCTACGTCAGGATCCTGACGTAATCATGGTGGGCGAGATTCGCGACAAAGAGACGGCTGAGATTGCGATTCAAGCTTCGCTTACTGGTCACTTTGTATTCGCGACGATTCATACCAACGATGCCCCCGGGGCCGTGACCCGACTTATCGACATGGGCGTTGAGCCATTCTTGGTCTCTTCGTCACTGATTGCCGTGCTCGCCCAGCGCTTGATCCGCAAGGTCTGCAAAAAATGTGTCGAGTACCACGTTCCGACCAATCTCGAGCTTGAAAATATCGGCCTCGAGGGAAACATTTTTGGCGGAGCCAAAATCGCCAAGGCTCCCGGCTGCCACGAATGCGGCGGCACGGGCTACAAAGGCCGGATGGTCGTGCACGAGCTGATGCACATTGACGATAACATACGTAATCTCGTTATGAGCAAAGCGGACGCTAGTCTTATTAAGAAGGCGGCTCAAGCCAATGGTATGATTTCGCTACGGCAGAATGGCATCCAGAAGGTGCTCGAGGGGGCGACCACTCCCGTCGAATTGGTCTCCGTAACGCAGGACTAAAAATGCCACTTTTTGAATACAAGGGAATCAGCAACACCGGAAAGCAAGAGAAAGGGACAATTGAGTCCGACTCTGCCAAAACGGCCCGGCTGCGCCTTAAGCAAAAAGGCATTCTCACCACCGACATTAAAGAGCGCAACAGTCAGAAGCAGAAAGAGCAACGCTCCGTAGGTTTCGGCGGTGGCGTAAAGATGAAGAACTTTGTGATGATGATTCGCCAGCTGGCCACGCTGGTGAAAGCTCGCATTCCACTCGATGAGGCGCTCGCTGCCTTGGTCGAGCAGACCGACGACGCCAAACTTAAAGGTGTGTTGAGTCAGGTGCGCGAAAGCGTCAACGAAGGCAAGTCGCTGGCGGTTTCTTGCAAAGCCTTTCCGCGCGTTTTCACTCCGATTTTCATCTCCATGATTCAGGTTGGTGAGGCGTCGGGAAATCTGGATTTAGTTCTCAACCGATTGGCCGCCTTTGCGGAAAACCAATACGAATTGCGCAACAAAGTTCTGGGGGCCATGGCCTATCCGGCTTTCATGATGGTTGCCGGCACCGGCATCACCATTTTCCTATTCGCTTTCGCCGTGCCCAAAATCACCGAAGTATTCGCTGGCTCTAAGATGGCGTTGCCACTGCTCACCGTGATCATGATTAACATCAGCGATTTCATGTCAAAACAGTGGCTCACCATCATCATCGGCCTATTGGGCACTTTCTTTTTATTTCAGTGGTACACCAGCACCGGAAAAGGGAGGGAATGGTGGGATGCCGTTTCCCTTAAAATTCCGGCCTACGGAAAGTTTCGCCGCATGGTGGCAGTGTCACGTTTTTCGCGCACACTGGCCACAATGATAGGCAGCGGCGTTCAATTGTTGGATGCCATTGAGATTGTGAAAGACGTTGTGGATAACGCGGTCATCCGGAAGGCCCTTATCAAGTCTAGGGAGAGTATTTCAGAAGGTCATACGATTGCGGCGCCGTTAAAGGCTAGCGGTCAGTTTCCACCCATCCTTACCCATATGATCGCCGTTGGCGAAAAAACGGGTGAGCTAGAGCAGATGCTCAACGTAGTCTCCGACTCCTATGACAAACAGGTCGATAACGCTATCGATTCAATGACAAGGCTACTTGAGCCCCTTATGATTCTAGTCATGGGTGGTATTATCATGTTGGTTGCGCTATCGATTTTTATGCCCATGATGGAGCTTAATAACTTAAGCACTACGCCTGGGTAGAGAGTTTTAGGAGATATTTTCATGAAGCGTTTTAACAGTTTAAGGAAACGGGCCGGTCAAAAGGGTTTTACCCTTATCGAAATCATGATCGTACTTGCGATCGTTGGCCTGCTATTCAGTTTTGTGGGCGTAAACGTCATCCGCAAGTATAAAGAGTCCAAAATTCAGGCTGGTAAAATTCAAATGGCCTCCTATCAGCAAGCGCTGCAGGCCTACTACCTAGCTCACAATATGTATCCTCATTCGTCTCAAGGTCTCGAGGCTTTGATTCGAAAACCCTCGGTGGGCAAGGCCCCCAACAACTACCCAGAGGGCGGCTATTTTGGAAAAAAAGAGTTGGTAAAAGATCCTTGGAACAACCCTTACCGGTATGAGTGCGAAGACTATCAGAATTTCAATATCACCTCTGATGGACCCGACGGTGAACCGGGTACCGAAGACGACATTAAGAGCGAATAAACGGCACCCTTTCTCCTCTGGTTTTACTCTCGTCGAGGTCCTATTAGTCCTGGCGATCATCGCTATGGTGATGGCGGTGGGCCTACCTGCGATCTCTCGCGTCACCGTATATCGCCTAAATGCCACAACCAGACAATTCGTAGGGCTTATCCGTACTATCCGAAATGACGCCATTCTACTTAACCTTACCCACCGCCTGGCAATTAATTTAGAAAAACGAACCTATTGGGTTGAGAATCAGACGCGTGGGGGACTGCTGACCGAAAACTCAACCGAAGGCCAAGTTTCAAAAAAAAACAGCAAAGAGCCTCCTCCTTCGAATTTTGGTCTCGCCGAAAAATACTCGAAAGAGCCGCGGGTGATGCCGGGCGGAATTGAATTCACCAGCATCTATAAAGAGCGCGAGGGAACTCGGATTGACGGTATCGTTTACATCCACTTTTTCCCTAATGGCATCAATGATTCGGCCATTCTCCATATTGCCCGAGAAGGCTCGCCCGAAACTACAACTTCACTCGTGATTCGTCCTACATCAGGAAAGGTCGACATGTTTCGCGAGAAGCTAAAGGATTTCAATGCAACTCCCCGCTAAAGGTCGAAAGAATCAGCGGCGCCATCGCCACGGATTCACCTTTATTGAGGTGATGGTGGCCATGCTCATTTTCACAATGGCGGTTTTAGCTGCGTCTAACATCGCCGACGGTAGCGTTAAGGCAACGCGCGATGCGCGGGATGTCAGCCGCGCCGCCTGGCTTTTGCAGAGCACCATGACCCAGCTCGAAACCCGGCTTGAATCGGAGGGCATTGAAAAGGCGTGCGATAAAAAAAAGGATGGAAAATTCGAGGGCGCCGGCAACGAGGGATTTACTTGGAAAACTGAATGCTACGAGATTGATCTCAAGCTCTCTCAAACTGCCTCTAAGATGGCGCAAGAAAATGCCGACGAGCGTGATGCAGCCCAAGAAAATCTAATCCAAAAATTAATTCTTGATCTAGCCAGCGCCCACATCACCAAATCTTTACGCGAAATTCACGCCGAAGTTTATTGGTTTCAGGGTAAAACCAAACGAACCGCAACCGCTACCACGCATTTTGTGCGTTACGATCAGCAGGTAGTCTTGCCGGACCTTTCTGGACTAGGCGGCGGTGGAACCGGTGGTTCTAGCGGCACAGGAACCGGCGGTAGCCAGTGATTAGGCGGCTCAAAACTTCAGCCCTGTCTGGCTTTACGTTGATCGAACTTTTGCTTTCGTTAGCCATCTTTACGGTCATCGGTTTGGCCACGGTGCGGCACCTTCAACAGATCCAAAACACTAAGAACCTGGCTTTCAAAGATTTAGACACCTATAGCGACGTACGTTCCGCCCTCTCTCTTTTGCGCGGAGATCTTGGCCAAGCATTTCACGTGCTTTACGATGACTTGGGCGACGAGGCTAAACAATCCGTTTTGCAAAACCAACAAGTGGCCCACACCATTTTCGATGGTCGCAGAAATGAACTTATTTTTACCGCCCTTAGTCATCGCACTTATTACACCGGCCGCCGTGAAACTGATCAAACTGAAATATCCTATTTTCTCCAACGAAAAGATGGCGCAAAACTGCCCAGCTTAATGAAACGCGAAAGTGAATTAATCGACGCAAATTTATTTGAAGGCGGCTCCATTTATACGTTAATTGATGACGTCAAGACGCTCGAGTTTCAATATTGGGACGATAAAGCCCAACGGTGGGTCCAAGATTGGAACTCCGACGGCGGCGCCTATCGCGACCTCTTTCCAAAGTCAGTGAAGGTGAAACTGGAGGTTTCAAAAGAGGGGCAAGCGCCCCTTTTGATCGAAACACAGATCAAGATTACTTTTAGCAATAACGATCAGTTCCTGGTGCAATTTTGAGCCGGGCAGGGCAGCAAAGGGGAGCCGCTTTACTCACGGTTCTCGTGGCCATGATGATCATCACCATCATGCTATTTGAATTTCAATACTCGGCGATGGTGGAAAGAAAACTTGCTTATAATGAGCTAAACCAACTCCAAGCGCTCTACCTCGCTAAAGCTGGCGCTCGAGTCGGTTTACTTAGGGTGGTATTATTCGCTCGCCTAAAAGGGTCTCCCGCACTCAAAAATCTTGCTGGCGGTATGGATGTCACACCTTTCCTTGAGCAGGTCTGGCGACTGCCGCTCCCCCCCTTTCCTCCTGAAGGCGCAAAAGTGAAGGCCCTGAGCAAAGGCGACAAAGACGCGGCCGAAAAGGTGCTCCAACAGACCAAAGTTGAAGAAGGCCAATACACTCACGTTATTACTTCCGAGAGCAATAAGATCAACCTCAACTACCTTCAAGTTCCAACCGCATTAGCCAGTTCGGGTCGGGTTAGCTTCTCCGACCAGCCCAAGTCTCTCTTCGAATACATTGGAAAAACACTAGTTCAGCTGCTCGATAACTTCATAAAGGAGTCTGAAAACCCCTATGAGGAGTACCCAAACCTCAAGCCTGAAGAGCTGGTTTTTAACCTTATGGATTGGGTAACCCCAGGCGGCAACAGCTTCGCCGGAGGCAATAAAGACTCTTTTTACGAACAACAGAAGCCGCCGTATAAAGCCAAACGGGCCCGTTTTTTCACTATTGAAGAGCTTAAAATGGTCAAGGGCATCGACGATCACCTCTTTCAAAAATTAAAGCCCTTAGTGACCGTCTATTCGTACGACGGTAAGATCAATATTAATACTGCCTCAACCACGGTATTAAAGGCCCTTTACCGAGATTTCACCGACGACGATATGAAAAGACTTACCGAAGAAAGAGATAAAATTGGCGGCTGGACCAATGAAAAAAGTTTCGTCGATTTTGTCACCAATACCCTGGGAAGGTCGGGCTTTAAGACCTATTTTCCCGACGAAACCTCCTATCCTTTTACGGTGTCTAGCCAAAGCTTCGTCATTGAATCAGCCGGTATTATTAAGCGCAGCAAGAGCCAGATCATGAAAACCTTGCGAATTGGCGTGGCACTCACCGCCGGAAAAGGTGGCTCCGTCGACAGTTCACTCACCAACCTTGCCGCCTGTAACAAAGCTACCAATCGCGTCTGGGATCCCAGGATGAACGGTGGTGCGGGCGCCTGTATCACCAAACCATCCACTGACGCTGAATGTCTTAATTTGGGCGGTTCCTTTATTGATCAAGGCGCCCAGAAATGTTGTTTAGTTCCAAATATCTTTAAGCCTTGCATCGATAAAGTCTCCACGCCCACCGCCGGAGCGGGTGCTCCGGCACCTAAGGTAGAACCCAATACAGTAAAAATTCTCTTCTGGTCAGAAGGGTAAGGGGAAACTTTGAGAATACTCGGCATCGAATTTGGGTCCTGGAGCGTTAAAGCCGTCGAGATGGAATCTCGCTTCAGGCGATTGGATATTTTAGACTTTCACGAAGTCCGCCTACCTTTGAAAGTGCTTGAGCCCACCAAGGCTTATATTGAAGCCACCCAACAGATCCTGGCCCGACTTCCCAGCAATCCTGAAAAAATTGTGACAAGCCTTCCTACCACGCTTACAGCTCTACGTTTTCTCCCAATCCCGATTAAACAGCGAAAAAAAGTAGAACGAATGTACCGTTTTGAATTGGAAGATAATATTCCGTTCAAACTCGAAGAGTCCATCGTCGAACATCACGTAATGGGAACCGATACCGGGAGCCTCGTGTTTGCGGCGGTTGCCCCAAAAAAGCACATCCTCACCCATCTGGATTGGCTGCGCAGCCTGGGCGTTGATCCGGACTGGTTGACCTTCGATGGAATGGGAGCGTGCAATCTCTTTCTTTCACTGCGCAACTCAGAGAAAAAGGAAAATCTGCCCGCCAGCCCCACACTATTGATAGATTTCGGCCATCAAAAAACTAACCTCGCGGTTTTTGATGAAGATCGTCTTGAGTATTTCCGCACCATCGCGTGGGGAGGCTTTTCGGTAATCCAATCCCTTTCCCTTAACATGGATACTTCCCTCGAAGAGGCTCAAAGTTATTTGGTTAACGACTTAAAAATCGATGCCAACACCGAAAAAGGGGATAATCCTGACTCCGTGGAAGCAGCCAATGCTGCCCGTCAGGCATTCAATAATTTTATTGCCGAAGTGAATCATACGCTTCTCGCCTACCGTTCTATCTACAAAAAACAGATCTCAAGCAGCTTGATTACCGGAGGACTTTCCAATGTTTGGGGGCTTGATAATTACATAGAGTCAGCACTGGATGCGCCAACCTCACGTTTTAACTTTCTCGATGTCTTTTCATTAAAAAATGAAGCCAACCGCGCAGACACCGCCCGCTTCGGCGAGCCGCTCGGCCGAGCGCTGGTGTTCACACGTAAAACCTCGCTGTCATTCAACTTCCGCCAGCAGGAAATGGGTAAAGAAACTTCAATAACAGAAATCAGCACGTTTCTTAAAAATCCGAATGTTTTGCGCCTCGGCAAATATATTGCCGTACTGATTGCAATCCTTTTTGTTCACGTGAACGTTTCTGGATTCTTTACCGATAAAGAGGCGAAGTCGGCGCAAGAAGACTTGAGAAAGGTTTTTCAGGGCGCTTTTCCCGAAGTCCCTGTTAAGCAAAGACTCAGTCTGACTACTAACCCAAAGGACCTAAAACAATTTCTAGGAAAAAAATCGAATGAGATCGATCAAAAGTTAACCATCCTCAAAAAGACCCGCCAGCCGGTGCTCTCTATGATCAAATTGATCAGCGACTCTTTTCCCCAAGACACTAAAGTGGACGTCAACTTGCTTTCAATTGATGACAAGCAAGTCCTAGTTGAGGGCGTGGTCTTTCAAGGAAACTTGGATAAGGCCACTGAAAACATTAGGAATTTGAAATTTATTAAAGAACTCAAAGTCAGCAAAGACGGTCAGCGGTTCAAAATGGATGCGCAAGTTTTGGGAAGGTAATTATGGACTTCACTTCAAAAATAAAAGCCTGGATAAATGAGAACGCACCGATGTTATCGGTGGTCTATCAAAATAAATACGTCGGCATGGCGTATGATCGTTTCGCAAGCTTCAACCCCCGAGAACAAAAGACCATCATTTTGGGAAGCGTTGGCGGGATATTTCTCATTATCTTCTCATATCTTTTCTTTTCCTACCTTTCTCTTTGGGGTGGATCTGAAAAATCCGAACGTGCCTATCAGATGATCAACGAAGTGCAAAATTTTCAGAGGCAAATGCGAGAAAAAAACGCACAAATCCAATCAATTCAAAGCAAAAGTGCGGTGGGGGCGGCCGGCCAGTTGAAGCAACAGCTCCTAGACAATGCAAAATCAGCTGGAATTTCTCCACGTTTCGCCGAGATTGAAGAAAAGCCCGATGCAGCGCCGGGAGATGAAAAAAGCGCCGACATTCGCATGCGGCAAGCCACGGTCATTTTGAACCGAATTAACCTAAATCAGCTCAAGGCTTTTCTTGCTTCGGTCGAGCTGGGCCAGGGTAGCCTTAGTGTTTCGTCCATTAAGATTACCAACGACGATAAACTCCGTGGATACATGAAGGCCGAACTTGGAGTGGTCGCCTACGTTATCTCGTCATCCGATGGGGGCAACGGATGAAACGGCCGAGCGCATCCCAGATCCTAATCGGCTTTGTAGTCTTTCTGTTTTTTCTGGTTCTCACTTTCCCTTTTCAAAACTTACGAAGTTACGTCTTTAAGAAAATTCATGAAAACTCGGGAATCATCGTAACGGCCGATAGCATGTCGCCTAACCTATTCGGTTGGCCTGGCGTGAGTCTTTCAAATTCCAATGTGACCATTCCTACTAACGGCGGCGATATTGTTCTGAGCAGTAAGTGGCTAGTTACGCGCGCTCGACTTGCCGGTTTCCTCCCCCCAGTTCCTGCCATTTCGCTAAATTTAACCGGACTCAAAGGCGGGGGTGACGTTTTTACTCGCGTTGCACGCTCCGGTGAAACCATCAGGGTACTGGCCGAGGCGAGCGGTGTGAATTTATCCCAGATTAATATTCCGGGCGTGCCAGCGCCTATTCCAGGAAAACTCAACATGGACGCCAGCATTAGCGTCGATAATAGAGACCTTTCTAAATCTACTGGATCAATCGACCTGGATATCGAAAAGATTTCTATCCCGGCGCTCGACCTTCAAGGGATTATTTTGCCGCTACTAAACTTGGGCGACGTTAAAATTAAAGTCGCCGTTAAAAACGGCTCTGTCGAAATTCTTAATTTTAAAATTGGGTCAAAGACTTCGGACATTAGCGGGGTTTTGACAGGCGACGTAAGACTCGGCCAAACGCTACTTAGTTCGGCCGTAAATTTAACCCTTAAGCTGTCTTTGTCCCCAGCTTATAAAGCCAACCCTCAGGGGGCCACGTTGGTTTCTCTCTTAGAAACTTATAAGAACCCAACTGGTGACTATGGTCTTAAGTGGAATGCCACTATTCAAGACATGACTACAAACGTAGCAGCCGCATTGCCGCAAAAATTGGCGAACTAGCTTTCTTGCCGCATATTCTTTGGCGGAAACCAAAGCCGCACGGCTACTAAAGACCAGACCACCAACAACCAGATGGTCATCGATTTGAAGTGACCGTAGCCCCAGCCACCAAACCGTACGGTCTTGCGAATATCCAGAATTAAATCACCCATCGGTGGTAAAAAAGCATACACGCTGGCAAGTTTGTCGATGCTCGGAAAGTATTCCGCCATCGAGAGAGTGTTATGAATCTCAAATAATATTCCCCAGCCTTGTAAAAAGAAGAGTGTGCCGGCCCCCCAAAAAAAGGTCGTCATCGGACTAAAGTTGAAGGCCAGTAATCCAAAGAAAAAAGACAAACCAACGTAAGCCAGAGAAATTAAAACGAGGCAGGGCAAATATTTATTAAAGAAAAAACCTGACTCTAGCCAAAACTGGGTACCGTAAGAAAAGCGCAGGGCTGCCAACATCAATGCCTGTTGGGCCACCAACATCACCACCAAGATTGCTGCGTAGGAGAGAGGAAAAAGCCACTTACGAATGGGCAGAACAAAAACAATCTGACCGCGACGCCCGCTATGCAAATTTGGCATAATCCACATGCCGTAGGCGGCGGCTAAAAACCCGCTGATAAAAAGAGTAATAAATAGACCGCCCAAGAGAACCTGCTCGCCATCCAAGTTCAGCACTTTGCCTTGAAGCTTGATATTTACGGTCTGAGCCAGCTCAAACCAGCCCCACGGTAAAAAAAAGGCGGCGATCCCCAAGGTTACTAATAAACGAGACCGCATGGTGTGAAACCAGATCAGTTTGGTAAGAGCAAAAACCTGATTCATGTGGCAACCTTGTGAATATCGGTAAATGCCGTTTCCACGGTTTTAGACTCGGCGTTAAGTTTGGCCATTGAGGTGAATAGCTTTAGCTCGCCATTTTGAACCACCGCTATTTCGTCACAAATTTTTTCGACCTCGCTCAATATGTGTGAGCTCACTAAAAAACTTATGCCGCGTAACTTCGCCTGTAATATAATTTCTCTGAGTTTTACGATGGCTAATGGGTCCAAACCGTTTAATGGTTCATCCAAGATCATCAGTTCGGGATTTCCTATAAACGCTTGAGCCAAAGAGAGTTTCCGGCGCATCCCCTTGGAAAGGTCACGAATCCTTTTTTTTCCTTCAAGCTCGAAATTCGCCAGCTCTTGAGCCACCGCGTCTTTACGCTGATTTTTCTTTAAACGTACGGCCGCCACAAACTCTAGGTACTCTTGAACCGTCAAAAAATCGGGAAACGATGGCTCCTCTGGCGCATACCCGAGGCGTAAAAAACACTTCCGATGGAGGGTGGGGGTGCCGAAAACCAAGGCACTGCCTGACTTAGGTTTCGAAAGCCCTAACACGATTTGAATCATGCTGGTTTTCCCGGCGCCATTTAAGCCTAACAGTCCAAGTGTCTTGCCTGATTCAAGCCGTAGTGAAATATTCTTCAATATTTCTTTGCTGCCAACTGAATAACAGAGTTTATCTAGGGCGATAGGAGTTGTTACTTGCGTTTCAACGGGGTGATTCATTGCTGCTTCTTTCACTCTAACTGCGCCAAGAGTATATCAATCTTATGTCTTTAAATAGCGCTAACCACTGCTTTATCGGGCTTGATATTGGGGGAACCAATATCAAATTCATAGCGGTAGACCGTCATTTAAAGACTCTCCACCGAGGCTCAAGGCCGTCTCAGGCAGACATTAGCTATGAGCATGTCATTGCTGTTGCGGCTGGCATTCTTGCTGAACTAGACAAACTAGGGTTCACAGCCTCTCAAGTTGGCGTTGGTTGCGCGGGTTCCGTTGATAGACAAAACGGTGTCGTGCGTACCTCACCTAATTTTCTTGCGTGGCGCGATGTTCCTTTGGCGGATCTGCTTACTGGTGCTTCGGGTACTACGTGTATCGTTGAAAACGACGCTAATTGCGCCGCCTGGGGCGAGTGGATGGTGATAGCACCGAAGGGGCCGCGGTCTCTGCTCGCGGTTACTCTGGGAACTGGAATCGGCGGAGGCTTGATTGTCGACGGCCGTATTTTTCGCGGTGCAACTTCTACGGCCCCCGAAATTGGTCACATGACGTTGGACTTTAGAGGAAACAAATGTGGCTGTGGCAACGTCGGCTGTTTTGAGCTCTATTGTTCGGGCACGGCGATTCTCCGTGAAACTGGGCTATCGGCGCGTGAATTTTTTGATCGTGTTTCCAAAAGTGCTCCTCTTCTTAAATTTCTCGATGAGTATATTTTACGTTTAAGTGTAGGATTGGCCAGTCTCGCCAATATTTTGGATCCTGATATGATTTGCCTCGCGGGCGGCGTGGCTCAAGGAATAGAAGCGCCCGTTCTTCAACAGATCTCGCAGAATGTAAAAGCATTCTGTTTTCCTTCAATTGCTCAAAACATAAGAATCGAATTGGGTAAGTTGGATGAGTTTAGTGGTGCCTTCGGAGCCGCGTTACTCTCCCAAGAGCGCGCCTAATGAATTAGCGCGCCACAGCGTGACCATCTTACTGCGCGCGTTCCTGAGCTATTTGTCTGGTCGAGAGAAAGCCAAATCATTTCAGCCCGGCCTTTAATGTTTTCACGAGGAACAAATCCCCACGACCTACTGTCATAAGAGTCATCTCGGTTATCACCCATAACGAAAAACTTATTGGGCGGAACAACCTCTTTCGGAACCAAGCGATTCAAATCAACGCCTGAATTTTTATACCTGACTAGATGAACTGTATTCCCAAGATACTCTTTATAGAGTTCACCAGGCGCATAAGCGCCCTGCATAGCGGCGGCGGCAGGATCGGTATCATGCAGGGGTTCCTTGCGAACCGGGGAACCGTTAATGACAAGTTCTTTTCCATTCAGTTCTATGGTGTCTCCAGGAATGCCCACCACCCGCTTTATGTAATGAAGCGATTCATCGCGAGGAAAAAGAAAAACAATAACGTCTCCTCGCTTCGGAGAACTCCAACCCACTAGCTCCACTTTCAAAAAGGGAAGTGTCAGGCCGTACAAGAATTTCGAAACGAAAATATGGTCCCCAATTTTCAACGTAGGAATCATGCTGCTTGAAGGAATCTTAAAAGGCTCAAAAAGGAAGGAACGAACCAAAACAACTATAGAAAAACAAACAATGAGAGCCTTTATAAGATCTCTCTTACCTTGCTCTTGCTCTAAGTTCGATTCCCTCGCGGTATTCTCAGATGTTTGGGTCGTATCTGTGCTTTCGTCCATCATCGGATTTAGTCTACGCTAAAAAAAAGGCCCAGGTAACCGGGGTCACCTGGGCCATAAATGGGGCATCGTGCTACTTTCCCGGGCAGTTTCCCGCCAAGTATCATCGCCGATGAGCGGCTTAACTTCTGTGTTCGGAATGGGAACAGGTGCTTCCCGCTCTCTATAAACACCCCAAACTGTTTCTCCTACGGACTCTTGTTATGGAATACTCCAAAAACAGAAGCGCGGAAGAGGAAAATTAATGACAATGCATAGGATAAACTTTTCGATTCTCAAGCTATAAATTTGAAGCTAAGCCTCACGGCCAATTAGTACTGGTTAGCTGAACGTATTACTACGCTTACACACCCAGCCTATCAATCTCGTAGTCTTCGAGCGGCCTTTAGGAGACTTGCGTCTCAGGGATATCTTGTCTTGAGGTCGGCTTCCCACTTAGATTCTTTCAGCGGTTATCCGTTCCGCACTTAGCTACCCAGCAATGCTCCTGGCGGAACAACTGGAACACCAGCGGTGCGTTCATCCCGGTCCTCTCGTACTAAGGACAACTCCTCTCAAATATCCTGCGCCCACAGAAGATAGGGACCGAACTGTCTCACGACGTTCTAAACCCAGCTCGCGTACCACTTTAATCGGCGAACAGCCGAACCCTTGGGACCTACTACAGCCCCAGGATGTGATGAGCCGACATCGAGGTGCCAAACTCCTCCGTCGATGTGAACTCTTGGGAGGAATCAGCCTGTTATCCCCGGAGTACCTTTTATCCGTTGAGCGATGGTCCTTCCATTTGGTGCCACCGGATCACTAGAACCTGCTTTCGCACCTGCTCGACCTGTCGGTCTCGCAGTTAAGCTCCCTTATGCTCTTGCACTCTACGACTGGTTTCCAATCAGTCTGAGGGAACCTTTGTACGCCTCCGTTACAATTTGGGAGGCGACCGCCCCAGTCAAACTGCCCACCAGACATTGTCCTTGGACCAGATTATGGCCCGAAGTTAGAACCCCAAGTTAGTAAGGGTGGTATTTCAAGGACGGCTCCACAAGAGCTAGCGCCCCTGCTTCAAAGCCTCCCACCTATCCTACACATACTAACCCGAGATCCAATGCCAAGTTACAGTAAAGGTTCACGGGGTCTTTCCGTCTTTCTGCGGGTTGACTGTATCATCACAGCCTGTCCAGTTTCGCCGAGCCTCTGGTTGAGACAGTGGGGAAGTCGTTACGCCATTCGTGCAGGTCGGAACTTACCCGACAAGGAATTTCGCTACCTTAGGACCGTTATAGTTACGGCCGCC
>JAYSWN010000134.1:0-26123 GCA_043718025.1 Pseudomonadota bacterium | reverse complement strand
TGCCGGCCTCATCAGCCTTAGGCTTGGCGGCTTCCGCGTCTTTCGCCGCAGTTCCCGCCGTTGGCGTATCTGAATCGTGGTCTTTACTGTTTTCATCGCGATCATCGGCAAGCGACCGAACCGTATACGAGTTCGACAACAGGACAAGCCCCAAGACTATGCTGAATGTATTTATTTTATTCATCATATTAATAACTTAGCCTTTAAACGTACCATTTATATTTCTGAACTAAGTATTAAGGCTGCAAGGCCAAGGCCGTTTTTTGTCGCTGTATTCTTGGCCGGAAAAACCGGCGGTGAACTAACGCAACCGCTGATTTGAATTGGTAGTAGCGTCCGTCGTAAAAAAGATAGGCAGATGTACACGCGTTGAACGGATGCCTACGCGGTGGTTTAGCCTAAAACTCGCAGAAATTAATTGTCCAAAGGAGTCGAGCTGGTGCGCATCGGTTTAGAAACGTGCAGCTCAACACGATGACTTGTGGAATAGAGCGTATCGCTAATCGCCCTGAGCAGCTTCTGTTTCAGGTCGTATTCTACCTGCGAGGCCGGTCGCATGTTGGTTACGATGTCGCGGCATTCAGAAAGTTTGAGATAGGAATCGCGTTCATTCAAAGGCAAAAGAGGAATTTCGGCATCTAGCCCCTGTAACTCTAAGTAATCGGCTCTGGCCACCCGCCCCACACGCAAAGGGCCGCGAGGTTCCAATAGACGAATAAGAACTTGAGATGCCCCGTCGGGATCGTCCAAGAACGTGAACAAAGTCACGCCACCGGGTTCAAACCAAATCTCGGTGTCTTTCAAGCCGTGATAGTGGCGCACAGCTCCAGAGCGCGCCACCTCAACCAAAGACTCGCCCACTTTTTTGGGCGACAAAAAAGATCGTAAATGAGACAGGCCGCTATGGGCGAGCCGGGTAAAGCCCAGCCTAAAATAGTTTTCGCCGCGGGCCTTCAACTCCACCATCGTCTTAAATCGCAAACGGTCTAAGCACAATTCAGCTTCCACCGGAACGCCGTCGTCGAAAACCCCTTCAATCGGGGCGGTGACGATGCGAATGCACGAGAGGTCATGAACCTGAACGCTCTTATCGGCGAGCTTCAATTCGCAGCCGCGCAGCGCCGAGGTGTTTACTAAGGCTCGCGGCCCTTCAACAACAACGGCTACGGGAACTTCAGGGGTGGCCTGGGTAATCTCCTCTAATGACATGGTCGACACTGTAAAGAGTGCGCTGAGCCTTTTCAAGGAGAGATACCGCTCCGTACGAGTAACTTTTTCACGGTAGGAAGACGATTTACGACCTTTCTCGCCTCAAGTAGTGTCTATCGCCTAGGTGAATTCTCGAATTTTTATCCTCATTTGCGCGCTTTTGGTCGGTGCGGTGCTACGCGCTGAAAACGGCACGATCCCCCCGGAAATGCGCATTGAATTTAAGGCCAATCGCCTGTCCAAAGACCTAACCACCGGCCGCACGGTAGGCATTGGCGACGCCTACCTTAAACAGGGGGGGCGCGAAATCTTTGCCGATAAGATTGAGGTTGATTACACCAGCCAGCTGGCCACGGGTATTGGCAGGGTTAAAATCATTGAAAAGGGTGCCACCATCTATAGTGAGCAAGGCACGTACTCATTAAAAAACGCCGAAATCCTCTTGGAAAAAGCGGTGGTGATCAGGGGGCAGCTTGTCTTGAGCGGCGAAACCATTCGCCGGGTAGATACCGACAGTTACGTAATTGAAAATGGCAGCTACACAAACTGCCTATTAACGCCTAGCGAAGGGCCCGAAGTCGTCAACTGTGCCTTTGCCTGGAGAATTAGCGGACGAAAGATTTCGATCACCATCGAAGGCTACGTCTCAATTTATGACGGTATTTTCTCACTCCACCAAACCCCAGTCTTTTACGCGCCTTACGCCTTACTGCCGATAAAGACCAAACGCCAGACTGGCTTTCTTTTTCCTCAGTACATTTACTACGGCGAGCTGGGGTCTTCCTTCACCCCACCATTTTTTGCCGATCTCGGGCGGTGGCACGATCTCACCATCTATCCGCAACTCTTCAGCCGCGCTGGTTACCACCTCGGTGTGCACTACCGCTACCGTAAATCGGCTAATTTCTTCGGCGAATCAAAACTATTCCTTATTCCTCGACGCTACGGCGCCGACCCCAGCGACCCTTCAATCTCGTCACCCGAAAAGAGGTTCGGTATCTTCGGAGAGATCGGCATAAACCTCTCCAACACTGCCAATTTTGAAAACGGGATAAAAACCTTTCAGAACCTTCGCTATGTTTCGCACCCCTATTTCACCAGAGATTACGGTTTTGATTTTGGTGGCGTCTCCGACTTGGGGTATTTGCGCACGAACTTCTCCGCGACTCGAACCTTTCGCAGCTACTTGGCGACGATGCAACTTCAGCACCTGCAGTCGCTTTACCTGTCAAAAGAATATGGCGTGGACAAAGGGGCGACCAGTCAGCTACCCGTATTGGGGTTTTTTGGTACCACTAAACCGATTTTCACTCGCCACCTACTTTACGAGTTCGATGCCCGGGTGAACTCCTTCGTGAGAGCCAATGCAACCGATCGCCTTCCCGACCGCATTTCATTGGTTGGAAACAATGAGGCCACCGCCACTGACTCCGGCCTGAACGACTACATAAGGACCGGACAACGCATTTTTATTGAACCCAAGATCACCGGAAATCCTCCGATGCCCGATGGCGTCCAGCTACAGCCGGTTCTTCGTGGAGGATTGCTGGGGTACCATTTCGCCGAGCCCAGCTCGAAGTTAACTGGTCAGGCCTATCTGGATCTCGAGGTTCCCTTCTCTTTGTACGTCAGCCGGACCTTCAATCTGGGCTGGGAAAATTTTGAGAAAGTGGCCCATGTCGTTCAACCGCGGGTGATTTACGGATCGCGCCTAGCTCAAACCGAGTCACCAAATCACCCCTTTTTCTACGAAAACCGCCCCATCACTCTGGTGCCCGGACAATCGTTTCCCAATGGCCTAACGCCGCCATTGCTCTCAAGTCCTCGGTTCGATTTGCACGACCAAATTGAACCCTACGAATATTTTAGATTGGAACTGATCAACCGTTTTCGTAGATTGAGCTCGCGAGGAATCGAGCGTTTTTTCAGATTGCAAATTTCTGAGCAGTTCAATTCCAAGCGATCGCGCATTGACCCACGATTTTCTAAAACAATTGGCCCCATCGAAATCCTGGGCGAAGTTACGTTAGGCCGTTGGAACGCACAGATGCAGGGCGTCTACCCGCTGCAGCTAGAGAATGCCGGTGGTCGGCAAATTCGCGAAACCGAAATTTCGGCGGCAATTTCATTTCAGGAACATGCCTACAACTTCGTTGCCCTGAGCACTTTGTTTAGAAGCCGAGTGGACCCCTCACTCGACGTTCAGAATATTAGCCTAAGTTTCTATCGCCCGTTACCGACCGTTTTCGATATCGAAGGTGCGGTGGAGTACTCATTTCTAGGAGGCGGCCGCGGTGGAGTTCGCTCATACACCGTGGGCCTGCACCTCAGAACAAAGCCGCTATCGTGTTGGGAATTTGTCTTTAAGATCGGTCGCGATAGCGCGAAAAACCCCTTTGTCTTTGCCAATTTTACACTCAACCTTGGCTCTGGCCAGTGGTGGGGAGGATGATGCGCTCAAAACTTTGGATAATAGGTACCCCGCTTAGCGACGCCGAACCGCTGGCACCCGCCGCCCGAGAAAAGTTGAAGTCGATTTCTGTAATTGTGGGCGAATCGCGCGGGCGCACGCTCTTTTTGCTTAAAGACTTGGCAAACGAAATTGGTAAAGAGGTCTATTTTTTAGATCCGCCGCATCCCCACCAACGCGCGGCTATCTTCGAGGGGCTGGAAACCGCGGCAGCTCTGGGAAAAGACATTGCGCTCTTTTCGGACACCGGAATGCCAATCAGTTTTGATCCGGGCGGTGAAATTCTGGATTGGGCCCGGAAAAAGAATATTGAGATTCGATCGCAGCCCGCCGCCACCTCGTGGGGATCGGCCATCGCCCTAAGCGGATACCAACCGCCCTTTTCGGTATGGGGCTTCCCTCCGCGCGATAAGGTTGAACGAGATCATTTTTTCTCTGCCCTAAAAAACAAGGGTGAGCCAATCGTTTTACTCGAGACTCCGTACCGCTTCCTGAAAATATTGCAAGAACTGCACGAAAAAGTCGGCGGCGAACGCGAGCTGTTTCTTGCTTGGCAATTGGCGGGCGAAAGCGAACGCCTTCTCTGGTTCTTGCTTAAAGACTGGAAAAGGCAAATCGCGCAATATGGATTGGAAAAGGGCGAGTTTATCTTAGTGCTGGGCCCCTCCCCTAAAATGGCCCGGCGGAGATGATTTTCAAATGAAATTGACCCCCGCCGAAAAGAAACTCTACCTCACCCTGTGGGGGGGAGTAGCTCTGGCCATTGCCGTTGGTATTTCGCTGCGTGAGTATCGTTCGAAGCCGCTAACGAAACCGTTAAGTCTAGCGCTTGAGCCCGCCATCGCGGATCGATTCTCGCGAGTTTCCGTAGCGAAAAAAGGGGTGGATTTCTTCGAATTTGAATTTGAACTGACCGAGTCTTTTTCAAAATCGATCGTACGATTTCCCAAGCAATTGGCGTTGGCCTACGTGCTTCGGCGCGGAAGTTTCGACGTTGATAGCGGCGAGCTTACCCTAGATCTCCCGCCGCAATCCGCCGTGGTAACCGCGCGAGCGGCGAATCGTAAAAAAGTAGACTTCGACGAAGTGCTGATCCGACTACCCCATTAAAAAATGGTATGATTGCCGCATGACTCACCGAGGGCCGGCCATCGTTTTACCAGCGGGCGGAGCAAGGGCCGCCTACCAAGTGGGTGTGCTTAGCTACATCGCCAAGCGCTTTCCTAGCTACCAACCAAATATTTTTTGCGGCGTCTCGGCGGGCTCAATCAATGCGTGCTTTCTGGCGCAAGGCCTTCCCTTCGCGCGATCTACCGAAGATCTCTACGCGCTCTGGTCTCATTTGACTTTCGATCATGTTCTGAAAACCCAGTTTAGAACCTTGTTCCGCATGTTTCTTCGCTGGGGCTCCGATTTAATGCTTTCTCGTTTCACTCGCAAACTGTTGCTCCGCTCGCTTCTCGATGCCTCGCCGCTGGCAATGACGTTGGTAAACCATATTCACTTCTCACGAATTTCTCGTGCCCTACGCAGCGGGACGATTTTGGGCCTGTCGGTAACCGCCACGGCATACCGAGAAGGCAAGACTACGGTTTTTTTTGACTCGGCGGACCCCCTAGCCGAATGGCAACGTGAGCAACGAATTGCCAAGCGCACGGCGATTCGGGTTAAGCACGTCATGGGCAGTTGCTCGATTCCGATTTTGTTTGAACCCGTGGTGATTGGCGGCGAGCTCTACGGCGATGGGTCGCTGAGATTTAGTTTTCCGCTTAGCCCCGCCATACACATGGGAGCTAATCAGATTCTGGCGGTGGGAACGCGCTGCCCCCATCCCGCTAAAACTAAAGATGACTTTATCGATTTGGCGTCAGGAAATATGGGTTACCTGGCCGGCTCGGTATTGAACTCATTGTTTCAGGATAGCCTTGAGGTGGACTTCGAAAATCTGCAAAGACTAAATTTGCTCGGTGACACTGATATGGTGAGAAACATTCCCGCTTTGCTACTACGCCCTAGTCAAGACCTAGGCGAGTTGGCCAAGGGCTTCTTAGATGACATTCCTTTTCATTTGCGACAGCTACTAAAATCTACCGCGAGCCGCGATCAGTTGGGGGACCTTATTAGCTATCTCATGTTTAGCCCTAACTACGTGCGCGAAGTGTTGGCGCTCGGCCAACGCGACGCCGAGGCACAAGAAGATAAGCTACGAGATTTTTTCACGACCAAGGCCTGAGTATAAAATACTAAATCGCGACTTTCCATTCGGTGCGAATGCTCAGCTCCTGAGACAGCCACCCCAGTTCAAAGCGAAAGGTGGGCCGTGTTTTTCTGGTAAAAGAGACCTCTGCGCCCACGCCGCCGCCCCACAAAAAGGCATCTTGCCTTACCTGCGGATCGCCTAAGGCAATTGCCGTGGCAAAGACTAAACCGCGAATCCCTTCGGCCAACTCGCTTTGGATTTCCGTCGACGCGCCCAAGCCCCGTTGCGCCCGGTAACGTTCGTGGGCCACCCCCGGCAGCCATAAATTTTGTTCGCCCCATACCGGTAAAAGATCCCGCCGCGAATTGCCTACAAAAACCGATGCCGCAAGAATGGTGTTCCACGACACCCGGCGCGACAAACTCGAGTAGGCCTCGATACGGCCCCTTAAATCCCAATAGGACGAAGTGCCATCTAGATAAGAACGGCCCGCCACCACCCCGACGTATAAACCGTGCCGAGGTATCACGGCGCTATCGCGAAGATCCCAAACCAGACTCAAGTCGGGGCCGAGGGTGCCGTAACCCGATTGCGCTACCAATCCCGTGCCGCCGTCTGGTCGCTCGTCACCTTTGGCACTTACCCGAACGCCAGTGCGGGCGGTGAGAAACGGGGCCATTTCATAGCCGATGCCCAGCCTGACGCTGGCCAAGCTTTGCCTAAAATACGTGACGTCATCGCTCTGTGAATTGAGAAAACGGCGGCGATCCCACCCCCCGCCAAACTCGGACTCGATAAAAAGGGGAGCTACGACAACCCGATCGCAATAGCGCGCGTTCCCCAGTAGCGTTGAGTTTGAAAATGCCGTGGCCATCAATGCTACGCTGCGATCCTCGTCGCTAAGGCGATCATCCCACACCCGAACGCCGGCGAAAAAACCCGAAAAAGATCGGTAGCCAATCTGCGGAGCCACGCCAAAGGTCAACCCGTCCAACCGAGCTCGCGCTTGCCGGGAGGCCTCGTGCTCACTCACCCCAAGGGTGTTGAGACTGGCCACGGCACTGGCTAACCGTGTCCGCTCACGAGTAGACATTGCTGCCTCATATTTCCACCACCGGCCATTGGTGAAGGAAGGAAACAAACGGTTCAAACTCTCAATCGCTAAGAAGCCCTTTCCAATATTTTGGTCGCCGCGAAGTGAACCAGATAAGAATGCCCTCGCCTCCCACGCAATTCGTTCCGAAAAAGTGAGTTCGCTTAAGTTGGGCCACGGTAAACTTGGTTGCGGAAAGAGCCAGCCACTCAAGGGTAGGGCTACAAAAAAAGAACGCTCGTGAGCTTCGCGACGAGCCAGCGCGCAGAGAAAAGACGTTTGCGCCTTGCCCCCACTTAATGCATCGTTTTCACATTGGAGGATGAGCTGATTGCGCAAGCCTGCAGCGGCGTGCGGGCGGAACTCGCGTTCGGCCTGGTCGGCACTAAAAAACAGGTTAAGCCCTGATGAGGCCTTATCTGCAGAAAAAGAAAAAGGCCCCCCGTTTCCGGTGGGGCCTAAAGCTCCGTGCGAAATTGTCGCGCTAAAAATTAACAACGAAACAAAGGCGAGATGACTCAAGTTGAGTCTCAAGCTTCTTGTTCGTCAGCATCGTCGTCGTCATCTTCTTCGACGCCTTGCTGACTAGGCAAGGTGGTGGCCTTGCCATTAATGCCGTCGCGAAGGATGCGGCTCGGGGTAAAGGTTAAAACTTTGCGCGCCGAAATCATCATGGCGTCGCCGGTTTGGGGGTTGCGGCCCATGCGCGCTTTTTTGGCGCGGACTCGGAATTTTCCGAAACCCGAAATCTTTATGTTGCCGCCCTTGCAGAGCTCTTCTTTCATGCTCTCAAAAACCAGCTCCACCAGGTCGGAAGCCTCTTTTTTAGAAAAACCCACCTTCTCGTACACTGAGTCGATGAGTTCGGCTTTGGTGAGTGTCATGTGATCTCCTTCGGGCTAAGTAGGGGGAATGCCCCCGTGAGTTCTTTTATTATAGTAATTATTTCAATGGGCTACAACAGAATCTGTTGTCACCACTAAGAACCGCGCGCATCAAGGCGACTGCCGCACCGAGTTAATTCGGCCTAATCGGTACCCCAGGGGAGAGAACCCTTTCTCCGCGGCCAACTGACGCACCGCTTCTGTTTCGGCGGCCGTCCAACCACCGACGAGGGTAAGCTCAAACGTATGGGATGTAGGGTTCAAACGGCTGGCAAGCCCCAAGCTCTTTACGCGCGACCCATCCATTGTCTCATAAAGTTCGCGGCGTATCCTCTTTTCAAAATCTTCACCTTTTACGGTCTCGCGCGACATCTCTCCCGGGTCGATTCCCGCAGATTTATTAAAAATGGGGGGAGTGTGCACAATACGAAATTCGGAAACCAATTTTTTAACGAGCATTCCTTTTTCATCGTGCACTCCGCGTTCGAGAGCTCGGTGGAGGGCCGTCCACTGTTCGTCGCTCAGAGGTTTTTCAAGAATCAATTCGCCATCGTCGCCAGAAAACTCCACTTTTCCAGTAATGCCGGCCAATTTC
This sequence comes from Pseudomonadota bacterium, assembly GCA_043718025.1. Taxonomy (GTDB): domain Bacteria; phylum Bdellovibrionota; class FAC87; order UBA2466; family UBA2466; genus JBGSST01. The sequence continues at coordinate 17,672 of JAYSWN010000134.1, read as the reverse complement.
GCCGCCGCCGCAAAGTATTCTTTAAGTTCCGCCAATCGTTTGGTGGCTCTCCCTTCGGCTACACGACTCAGCTCAATCGCCCGCCGTCCCGATGATCCCGAACTCGCCGCATGAGCTTCGGCGACCGCCGACATGGTTTGAAAAATGTTTTCGACGTTCTGTCCGGCGAAATCGACGCTGATTTTCCCTTGTTTAGCCTTGGTCAAATCGATCTGAGTGCGTTCGGCCGCCCGAATCGAGGGGCTAAAAGTATCTACCAGAGCGTAGTAGTCTCTCAAGCCAAGCACTTGCTCCCTAGTCAATTGGACCTTCAACTTTGCATTAAATTCGGCCTGCACCTTTTTAATGTAATCTTCTTTACCCACGGCATCGACTTTACGAAGCACGTCGATGCTATCCTTCGACATAATCACGTGCTGCCCCGAAAAATCTTTTGCGAATACCGGCGAGTCCTGGCCGATAGAGGCGAGCAGCTTCGGGCGAAGGTCGCTCTCGATGCGGGCAACAAGCTCAGTGGCATCGGTTTCGCTGAAACGCTCCACGTTCATACTATTAACCTTTTCAGGGTTGTAGTGGCTCGCCTTCCGCCTGGCCGCGAAGGCCGCCGCATCGGGGTGGCCCTTAGCCACGCCGGCCAAGTGCCAAGCATTTAGGTCGCTCACTAGGCCATGTTCCTTCGCCATGTTAGCAATGAGATCCGAATGGGGGCCGTAAACTTTCATCACCACCGCTTCAAATTGGAGACCGGTTTTTACCAAAACACCGTCCAGCTGACGCATCATCAACGCTTCGCCCCCGGTAAAGAGGGCGGGATCAAAAGCAAACTCGGCGGTTTTAAAATCAAGAAAACGACTCTGCGGCTCGGGGTCACCAATCCCGACCAGGGCTTTACTCAATTCGGGATGAGCCTGCAGATTTTCGATAAGCAGAATGCGGTAGATATTTCGCACGCTGTTTACGTCTTCTTTACCATTTTGCCCCTCGTCGGCAAAAACCCGATCGTTCAATGGCTTCAAAACTTTTAAGGTGACATGCAAATAGACTTTGCTTCGTCCCTCCGGTTTGGCCACCAAATCAATAAAATTCTGATTATCTGCTTGCGGGCTAATTCCCAACTTTTCAGGATTCGCCACCCGGTAGATGCCGCGGAATAGATTTCCGCAGACCGGGGTGTCGTTCATGTACATGTTGAAAGTTGAGGCGGGATTCTTAAAAGTGTCGGCGATAAGCGGCAAGGAAACAAAAAGGAATAGATAGGCAACAAAAATTACCCAGCTCTCGAACCCTTCGTGGGTTGTCTCGTCGCCCTTCCTTTTTGTTACGCACATCGCTACATCTTATCAGGTAACGACGCCTTCCCAAAGAAGGGGATCAAACCTGAGGCAACGTAACCGGATCTTGCACCCGGCTCTGAGTATTATTTCCCAAACGAACCAGATCTTCTTTTGTAAAAATAAAATCACTGCGGTCAAAGCTGGCCAATTCGTAATTGGGACCCATGCGAATGGCGTCGACGGGGCAGGCCTCTTCGCACATGCCGCAAAAAACGCAGCGAAGCATATCGATATTAAACTCGGTCGGAAATTTTTCCACCTTTGGATCGGGATGCTCTCCGGCGGTAATGTGAATGCAATCGGCGGGACAGGCCGTGGCGCAAAGCATACAAGCCGTACAGCGGATGTCGCCGTTGTTTTTTAAAGTCAAAATTTGTAAGCCGCGAAATCGGGGCGAGTAATTGCGTTTCTGCTCCGGATAATAAATTGTAGGCATGCCCTTAAAGTTAAGCAGATTCCTAATCAGGTGGCGGCCGGTGATCATCATCCCCTTGAGAATGGCGATAAAATAGACGCGCTGGTTAATCGGAAGCTTATATTTCGGGCGCCTAACGATCTCGTTATGGGTGGACATGACTAGCCTCCTTTTCGCCCAATTTCTCGCCCAGAGCGGGAAATTTTTTAAACGACACGTCACCATTTTTGGTCTGGGGAGCTACCACTTTTTGAAAGTGCCCTTCTCCGGCCCGTGGATTTGGCGCTTCGCGATCGTCGCCGCGGCGCAAACCCAACGCCACGGCATGACCATCCCGGCTCATTCCCTGCCAGGTTAACGCCGCCTTCACTCGCTGCAGACGATTCAAGGCGTTCGTGAAGGTGCCATTTTTTTCGAAAAAAGTGACGTTCGGCACTACCCACGTCGCCCGTGACATCACCGTCAACGGATTCGTGGCGTGCAATACGAGTTTGCTCGACCGAGGCACTGCCGACGTGAGCGGCGCCAGAAACTCAAGCCGCTTTTCGTCGCCTTCTAATCCGAAACACATTACCCATTCGGGCGATTGCCGCGGCATCGCCGCCGTGGCGGCTTCAAGAGTGATCCAGTTAAGGCCCAACCACTTCATCACCTGTTCAAAACCCTGCGCATTTGGGGTGACATCGTTGTGTTTTAAAATGCCATCGAAAGGAGTCTTTTCTTTTACGGCCACGTCGTTCGCCAAACGGACCACCTCGGTGACGCCGAGACTCTTCAGGGTCTGCCCCAAATCCCACAGCTCTTCATTGGTCATTTGGGTGCTTAAACCGATGAGGCAAGCAGCGGGTGACTTTTTGATCTCCGCCTGTATCTCTTTAAAAAAGTCCATCCACGTGTGATCGCGCCACACCCCGTCCCAGTATTTTTTGGGTAGGCTCAGCCGGTCCGCCGATGAAACGTAGTGGTAGCCCCAGCGCCCCTCATCGCAAATCCAACTGGCATTCACTTCAGGGTTACGACGAGGTTCGACCCGGTATAGCTTTTGTGTTTTTGAATTAACACTTACACTGGTGTTGCAGCCACGCGCGCACATTCCGCAGACCGAAACAGTTTTGTCTAATAACCAAACACGCTGCTGAAAACGAAAGTCTTTGGCGGTGAGAGCCCCCACCGGGCAAATGTCGGCCAGATTTCCGGTGTAATCGTTGCGCAGCTCGCCGCCATCGTACACTTGCAAGGTACTACGATCGCCGCGTTGAAAAATGCCCAGCTCCGAAGTCTTGGTAACCTCGTCGGTAAAACGCACGCAGCGAGTGCAAAGAATGCACCGTTCAGAATCTAGAATGATGGTACCAATGTCTTGAACCTTGGGCTTATGAACCTTTTCGAAGTCCATTCGGCTGTTATACAGACCGTAGCTTGAATAAAAATTTTGCAACCCACACTCGCCCGCTTTGTCGCAAATCGGACAGTCTAGGGGGTGATTGATAAGGTGGAGTTCGAGCACCGATTTCACCGTCTCTTTGATTTTATCGGTATCGGTGCGCACCACCATGCCCTCGGTAGCTACGGTGTTGCAGGAGATCTGGGGGCGTGGAATTTTTTCAATTTCAACCATGCACATGCGGCAAACGCCGGCGATCGACAGATCGGGGTGGTAGCAATAGTGCGGAATAAATACCCCGGCCTCCACCGCGGCGTTAAAAACCGTAGTTCCGGCGGCAACCTCTACCTTTTTGCCGTTGATCTCGAGCTGAATTTTTTTGACCTCGCTCATCCGCCCACCTCTAGATCGCCCAATGTGCGCCCAGCCGGAACTTGCCGGCGCCGTTCCGCCTCGGCCAACAGGGCTTCGAACTCGGCAGGAAACTTGTTTAAAAAACCCAGCACCGGCATCGCCGCTGCATCCGACAGCGCGCAAATGGTGGCGCCCATCATCGATTTGGCCGTTCGCTTCAAATCATTAATGTCTTCTTTGGCGCCGCGGTGGTGCTCCATCGCCCGAATGGTTTTGTAGAGCCAGCCCGTGCCTTCGCGACAGGGGGTGCACTGCCCACAAGACTCATCCCAATAAAATTCGGCGATGCGCTCTAAGATCTTGATCAACGGAATGTGATCGGGAATCACAATAATGCCACCAGCGCCCAAAAAAGTGCCGAACTGCGCGACGCTTTCGTAATCTAAGATACACTTCTCGGCTTCTTCGGCGGTGAGCGGCGGGGTTGAGCTGCCGCCGGGGATTACGGCTTTCAATTTGGCGCCGTTCTTCATTCCCCCTCCGTAATGTTCGATCATCACTTTAAGCGGGAGGCCCAGCTCTTCTTCGTAGACGCCCGGTTTGTTCACCCAGCCCGACAAGCAAAACAGGCGGGTGCCTTTGCTTTTCTCCGTGCCGTAGGTTGCATACTGCGCTCCGCCGTGTTCGATAATCCAAGGAATGTTCGATAACGTTTCCACATTGTTCACGACGGTAGGGCAGTTCAAAAATCCGGAAACCGCGGGGAAAGGCGGTTTTAGGCGCGGGTACCCCTTTTTTCCTTCGAGCGAAGAGATCAAACCGGTCTCTTCGCCACAAATATAGGCGCCGGCCCCACGGTGGAGCACCAACTCTAGAGAATGCGTGGACCCCAAGATGTTCTTACCCAAGTAGCCTTTGGCGTAGGCCTCGTCGATTGCCTTCTGTACGATCTTGGCGGCCTTGGTGTACTCCCCGCGCACGTAGATATACGATTTATTACTGCGCACGGCGAAAGAGGCGATGATGATCCCCTCGATGAGCAAGTGAGGGTTGTGCTCAAGTAACAACCGGTCTTTAAAACAGCCGGGCTCGGACTCGTCGGCGTTGCAGAGCAGGTAAATGGGCTTACCCATTTTAAACGGAACAAAGCCCCACTTCATTCCCGTAGGAAAGCCGGCTCCGCCGCGGCCACGCAACCCGCTCTTTTTAACCTCTTCAATGATGGCGTCGGGCGCCATGCCCAAGGCTTTTTTCAGGTTCTTGTACCCACCGGTGGATTCATAACCGGTAAGGGTGTGAAGGTCGGGAGTGCCAATATTGCGAAGTAAAATCTGGCGTTCTTTGCTCAGTAATTTCATGGCGTCACCTCGCCGGCGGCAGGAGTGGCCTTCAGTTTTCTGATGAGTTCGCGAAATTTTTCGGGATCTAAATTTTCAATATAGTCTTCGTTAACCTGAACCACTGGCGCGGTATCGCAGCTACCTAAACACTGCACCGGAACGAGACTAAACTTTTTGTCGGCGGTAACTTCTGAGGGACCGAGGCCCAACTCCTCTTTTACTACCGCCATTAAATCGTCAGAGCCCATCATGCAGCAGGTGACGTTTTGACAAACTTGCAGAACATACTGGCCCATGTCCTTTTGCTTAAACATCGTATAAAAACTGACCGCTTCAAAAACCTCGCGCGGGGGCATTTGAAGAAGCGTGGCCACGTAATTCATTACGTCGGACGACAAAAACCCGAACTGCTCTTGCGCCATATACAACGTCGGCAACAAGGCACTGGCTTTGCGCTCGTACTTGGCACAAGTGGCATCAAACCTCTTTTGTGTTTCGGGATTGAATTTAATCTGCGCTTCACTCATCGATCCAATTCTCCGGCCACGATATTCAAACTTCCCAGGGTGGCCACGGCATCGGACACACTTTGGCCAATCGCCATTTCCGGAAACGCCTGATAAATGGCAAAGCAAGGGGGCCTGACGCGAACCCGACCCGGCCGCCCCTCGCCTTCGCTGCGCACGAAGAAACCAAGTTCTCCGTTTGCCGCTTCCGTAGCTTGATAAACCTCACCGACCGGCGGTTTGATCCCGTGCATGATCAATTTAAAATGGGCCATAAGCCCTTCAATCGTTGAATAAACCTGCTCTTTCGGCGGCAACGCGATTGACCAGTCACTCACATTGACCGGCCCTTCAGGAATGTCTTGCAGCGCCTGCTCAATAATCTTGAGGCTCTCGCGCATCTCACCCATGCGCACCAAGTAGCGGGCGTAGGTGCAGCCGCCGGTCGCCGTCACCACATTCCACGAAAATTTATCGTAATCGTAATAGGGGCTCACTTTGCGCAGGTCGTGCGCCACGCCGGTAGCGCGCAAACAGGGGCCGGTAAAGCCGTACTCCAAGGCGCGTTCTTTAGAAATCGAACCCACCCCCTTGGTGCGATCGATCCAAATGCGGTTGTCAGTGAGCATTCCGCCGACGTCGTCTAACGTGCGGGGAATTTGTTTAATCACCCGCTGACACCACTCCACCCAGCCTTCGGGCAGGTCTTTGTATAGACCGCCCACCCGGGTGTAGCTCGTAGTTAAGCGCGCACCGCAAGCGGCCTCGAACAGATCATAAATATTTTCGCGCTCGCGAAAAAAGTACCAAAAACAGGTGAGCGCGCCGATATCCACGGCATTGGCGCCGATGCAAACCAAATGATCAATAATGCGAGAAAGCTCGCACATGATTAAACGAATGCGCTGCGTGCGCTTGGGCACTTCAATATTCAAAAGCTTTTCTACCGCCATCACGTAGCCCACGTTGTTCATCATGGCCGAGCAGTAGTTAAGCCGATCGGTAAAGGGAATGACTTGGTTCCACGTATGGGTCTCTCCCATCTTTTCAAAACAGCGGTGCAAGTAACCAATCTCAAGCTTCATGTCGCGAATAATTTCGCCCTCGAGGGCAACAAAAATGCGCAGTGTGCCGTGGGTGGCCGGGTGCGACGGCCCCAAATTAAGGCGGAGGTACTTATCTTCGGTTCCCGGGGGCGCGCTAAGTGGCCTGGCCCCTGGCGCAACAAAAGTAGGGTTATTGGTTTCAAGCATGTCTTAAAGTCCCGTCGACGAGCTGGCGCTTTTTAGCCGTTGGTATCCATCCGAGGGGTAGTCCTTGCGCAACGGATGACCGACAAAATCATTGTGACAAAGAATACGCTGCAAGTGCGGATGGCCGGTGAATACGATACCGAACAGGTCCCACGCTTCGCGCTCAAACCAATTGGCGGAGGCATAGAGATCGTGCGCTGAATCGATCGTGGGCTTTTCTTCAGTGAGAAACACTTTCAGGCGAACGCGGCAGTTGGTTTCGATGGAGTACAGATTATAGATCACCGCATAACGCTCAGGGGTCTCTTCAGCCGCCTTTAGGTAATCCATCGCAAACACGTCCATCAGCACAGAGAAGGGGCAACGTTGCAACCCTTTTAGAAAACGCAGCATCTCGCGAATTTTTTGGGGTTTCACCACAAACGTAAGATCGCCACGAAATTCCACCGTGGCCGTAATCTCACTGACAAACGCCGTGGAGAATTCGGGAAAGTTATTTACCGATAAGTTTATGTCGGTCTCGGGCACGAACAATTCCTCCCTTGGAGATCTTTTCTTGAAGGCGAATCATTCCATGAATAATCCCCTCTGGAGTCGGTGGGCATCCTGGTACGTAAACATCCACCGGAACAATCGAATCGATGCCTTGCATCACGTGGTAGGCGCGATAAAAACCGCCCGAAGAGGCGCAAACGCCAACCGCGATAACGTACTTGGGCTCAAGCATTTGATCATAAATATTTTTTAGAACGGGGCCCATTTTTTCGACCACCGTGCCCAGCACCAGCATGCAGTCAGATTGGCGCGGTGAAAAGCGAACCACTTCGGCGCCGAAACGCGAAACGTCGTAGTGAGAAGACACCACACCCATGTACTCAATGGCGCAACAGGCGGTGCCAAAAGGGAGTGGCCAAAGCGAATTTTTGCGGCCCCAAGAAATGAAATCTGAAAATCGCGTAGTGAACGCAAAGTCTTTCGACTCATCGGTTGGTGCCACCACTGGAGTTGCTTTAGGCCGTTCGGTTTGCATAAAGAGGGGTTAAATTTCGGCGGAAAGCAGCGAAAAGGCAAGGAAAACACCCGAACAAGGTAGCTCACGTCGGCATTGGGACATTGGGCGAGCAAGAAAAAGGCCCGCCGACGAATGCCCCCTGTGCTTGGCTCGTACACCCGTCTAATCTTTTGACACTCTGCCAACTCTCTCCCCGCACGAGCCCTTGGTATACGCTTTGCTCTAGTTAGCTGGAATAACACTTTAGACGCCAACCAAGGACTTCAACCATGATTCGCTTAATCCTGGCCACCTGTGTTTCGCTTATCTTAATCAGCTGCGCTGAGGTGAAAGACAAAGGCGCCCCCACAACACAATCCGGTTTAGTACCTGACAGCTCAGTCACTCGCCTGGTCGGCATGATCAACGACCCCAAGAGTGCGATTTATACAAATGAGTTGGAATACCGAGAATTTTTTAAGGGCCTACTTAACGACCCAGATGACAAAGAGACAGGCAACGTGGCCAAGAGCATACTGGAAGGTTATTTTAAGGAAATTACCGAAGTCACTAGTGACCAGAGTGGCCTCACCGCCCGCAACGTCGGTGCCAATGCGGTCAATGCGAACGCCGCGCTGGCGCCAGTCTGCTTAAAAAACGGTCCAATCGCCGGCGCCGCTAACTGCCCTCGCGTCTGCGCCTGGGGAGCTGGATTTGGTGCGGCCTTCGCTTGCAAAACCCTAACCGCTACGGCCTGCGTGAGGTGCGGTAGAAGCCAAAAATGCACTACCGTTACTAAGCCACTTTGCGTTTATGCTTTTGCCTGGGCGTTTGCTTATGCTTGTGCGGGAGGCGGAATGACGGGAGTGGTGGGCGAGCCTGCAAACACCTGCCCGGTAGCTTTAAATCCAAAAGATCCGGTCGCGGCGCTGTTTCAAGATACCGACGTAATGACCAAGACTTCGGCCAAATAAAATTGAATTAGTTTTTAGAAAAACCACTGACGGCGTACTGGCCACCGGGGAGATAGAGCATCGGATCGACCGGAGTCTGGCCATCGCGAATTTCAAAGTGCAGATGCGCGCCACGAGCGCGGCCGGTGCGTCCCACTTTGCCTAAGAGTGAGCCGCGCGAAATGAACTGACCCTTCTTAACGTTAAATTTAGAAAGGTGCGCATATACGGTTGAATAGGTGTCGGCGTGGCGAACGATCACCATGTTGCCGTACCCCTTAATGCGATTGCCCACGTAAATCACATGGCCCGAACGTGCCGCCTTTACCGGAGTGCCGGTAGGTGCCGCGACGTCAATGCCTTCGTGAGCGGTCTCTTTACGGTGGCGGTAACGCAGACCAAAAAACGAACTTAAATTGCCACGCGTAGGCCAAATAAAAGCCGGAAGGTTTTCGCCCTTTGCCTCTTTGCTGGCCGGCACACGTTTGTCTACGGCATAGGTAAGGGTTGAATTTTCAGCGTCCCAATCAGAACGCTCTTCAAAGGGGATATAAATCTTTTCGCCCGTTTTGACCGCGCCCTTGTTCACCACTTCGGGATTGGAAGCGACCAACCCATTTAATGGCACATCAAATTTTTTAGCGATTGAACCCAAAGTTTCGCCCTGACCGACCTCGTGATAACGAGAACGGACGCCCGCGCAGGCGGAAAGAAGGCAAAAGGCTAAAATGATGGCAATAGTCTTCACGTGTCTGTTTTTGAGTAACCCCTCTCCTAACGCATCTGGTCGGAAAAATCAATTTTTGGTGGTTCACTTAGGCAGTTTCAGGGGATGATTTGGTGGGCAAATCCCCAGGATGACTCAACAGCGTGAGCCCGAACGGCCAAGTATAAAACCTGTAACCTTAGTACCTTGTCCTAGTTGCCCAAAAAAAACAAAGCGCACCGCATTAACTAGACCTTATAAGTCCAATTCATTTTTTGGGAGGTAGCCTAAAGGGGGATAGCAACAATGGCTGAGGTGCCACGCTCGGCCGTACTTTCGAGCTGGATGGTGCCGCCGTGGGCTTCCACGATTCTTTTGCAAAGGCTTAGGCCCAGGCCTAAACCGCCCTTTTTTTGGATCTCGGATTTAGCGCCCCGGTAGAATGGTTGAAACACCCGCGCCAGCTCTTCTTTGGCAATGCCTACCCCTTCGTCTCGCACTTGCCAGCGGGCGCGTTGGGGTTGCTGGGTTAGGCCCACGCTCACGCTCTTGCCCTCGGGGGAGTGATTCAGGGCATTCTCAATGAGATTGCGCAAAACGCGTTTCAAGGCATCAACGTCAACGCGCACCATTAGGGTGGCCGGGTGCTCAGTGATGGCCACGGGCTTGCCCAACTCTGCGTAGCTTTTGACCACCTCTTTGGTGAGGGCAACCAGATCAATGGTTTCGCGACGGATCAGGCCATGGCCATTTTCGTGGCGGGCCGACTCTAAAAGGTGGTTCACCATGTTTTCGATCTCAAGCAAGTCGGCCGCCACTTGCGCCTTTGCTTCGCTGGATTGGATTTGCTGTAGACTAATTTTGGCGCGACCAAGCGGCGAAAGAAGTGAGTGGCTCACTTCGAGCAAAGGCTGTCGCTTTGCTTCAAACATCTGCTTCACGCTATGGGCCATTTCATTAAAGTTATAAGTTAAAAGACCCACCTCGTCCGAACTGGTGATCGGCACCCGGTAGTCGAGGTGGCCTTCGGCAATCGCCTGCACCCCTTCTTTTAAAACCGCGATCGGAAAAAGCACCCAACGCATCAGCAGGAAGAACAGCCCCGCCACCGAAAAAATTCCGAGAATTTGCGCCCACATAATGGCCAGTGGCATGTCCACCGCCGATGACAGCGCTTCGGCCAAGGGCTTTTCCGACCGCTGAGAAAACGGCGCAGCCATAAACACGGTGGCTGGACCATCGCTAAATTGGTGGGCAAATTTTACGTAGTGGTCGGGCAACGAAGCGCTGGCCAGCGCGCGAGACGCGGTAGCAGACGTAAAATAGCGTCGAAGTGGCAAGAAAAGGCTCGGCATCCATTGGAGCGCCTCGTCGCCTTTAAGCGAACTGCGGAGCGGAGGCACATTGGGCACGGTGGCTAATGGCGGAAGCTGATCGGAACTACTCCACGTCCACGCGTTAGCTTCGATGCGAATACTAAGTCCAACTTGTTCGGCAATCTGTTGCCCTTTTTCGAATGAGGGAGGAGATCCCAGCTGCGTTAAAATAAATCGCGCCAAAGGCTCGGTTACCGTGAAAGGGCTAGGCCGCAATTCGGGCGCTGGAGCGAAGGCGTGACCGGCGTTGACGATGACGGCGATAAGGCCCCCCAACAACACCATCACACCGCAAACTTTGCCGAAAATCGACGTTCGTTTTTTAAACCGCGTGATCAAGCCACCCCCCTAATTTGCCCCTTATCGAGACTGTATCGGCGAATTAACGCAAAACGTTAAACCCAATTCAGCGGCCCCATTTTCGAAAACTCTGACGCGCACGTAGGAGGTAAAAAAAAGAGGAAAACTATTAGTAATTTGCCCCCAGTGACAAAATTTGGCTTGAATTAATAAGGGAATTTCGATTCCTTGATTGACTCAGCGCGTCACTTAAGCTAGAAAGATGGTCTCTTTCCAACACAACCAATTTCTGGAGTCTATAAATGAAAGCTCTTTTCAATCTTACTTTCGTTGCTCTAATTGCTCTCGGCCTCAGCGGATGCGGTGACAAAAAAGGCGGACAGAATGAAACCGGCGTTGAAGCTAACGGAAAATGCAGCGGCAACGTCATGTCGGATGCCGAAACCTACGTTAAAACCGCTACCGAAGCGGCCGGAAGAATGGATATCAAGGCCGCCTCCGTCGCCTGCGACAAGTTCGTAAATAAATACGGTAAAACAATGATGTGCATCAGCCCTCAAACCGGCCGAACGCTCGATATGTCCACTGTAGCGGACTCGTGTGACACGCTTCGCAAAAGCAAATAAGCCCAAGGTTCAATTAATTTCAGAAAGCCACTTCTTCAATGGAGTGGCTTTTTTTTTACAACCGGGCCTTAAGTGTCGCATAAAATTCGTTATGGGTGGTGTCGAGGTTTAGCGGCACTACCGTAGTCCAGCCTTGGGCGAGCAAAGAGCAGTCGGTAGTTTCGATGGGCTCGAAGCGCTCGTAGGTGCCGCCTAACCAAAAATACGGCTTACCGCGCGGGTCTTCACGACGCGAAACCGAGTTGGCGTAGTGGCGAATTCCCTGGCGGGCCACGCAGATTCCCTTTCGCGAGTCTTGAGCAATTTTTGGAATATTGACGTTGAGCAAAGTGAGCCCCGGAAAGGGGATCGCCTGACAACGCTCGACCACTTCCACCGCGATCTTCGCGGCGGCGGTAAAATCGTTTTCGCCCGCGGTTGATCCGTCATCGTACACCAAAGAAAACGCGTAACTCGGAATTCCCAATTGCGCCGCTTCTCTAGCCGCCGCCACCGTTCCCGAATAAAAAATGTCGTTTCCTAAATTGGCGCCGCGGTTGATCCCCGAAAGCACAATGTCGGGTTTAGCCTTCAGCACTTCTTTAACGGCAATGTAAACGCAGTCGGCCGGGCTGCCACTCACTGCGAACTGCCGGTCGCCACGGGCGTAGAGCCTAAGCGGCTTATGCAGCGTTAAGCTGTGGCTCACCGTGCTCTGTTCCCGCTCGGGCGCCACCACCGTCACTTCACCAAGTTTCGCCGCCGCGCGGGCTAAGGCCTGAATGCCTAAAGAGTCGATACCATCGTCGTTGCTGATCAAGATCTTCATTTATTTTCCTTGGGCCGGGGCCGCGGTTTTAGACATGAGGTAAGCCTCAATGAACGGCTGCAAACGGCCGTCGAGCACCGCCATTACATCGCCCGACTCGTGATCGGTGCGGTGATCTTTAGCCATTCGGTAAGGGGCCAAAACGTAAGATCGAATTTGACTGCCCCAGGCGATTTCCATTTTGGTGTCTTCAATTTTTCTAGACTCGGCTTTACGCATGTCTAGCTCGCGTTCATACAAACGCGCCTTTAATATCTTCATCGCCATCGCTTTGTTTTGATGCTGCGACCGTTCGTTTTGGCAGGCCACCACGATGCCCGAGGGTAAGTGGGTAAGGCGAACCGCCGAATCGGTTTTGTTCACTTTTTGTCCGCCGGCGCCGCCGGACCGGTAAGTGTCAACCCGTAGATCTTTGTCATCGATGGTGATCTCAATCTCCTCTTCGATGTCGGGATAAACAAAGACCGAAGAGAACGAGGTGTGCCGGCGCGCATTTGAATCAAAAGGCGAAATTCTCACCAACCGGTGAACGCCAATCTCTGCCGCCAACATGCCGTACGCAAATTGCCCCTGGGCCAAAAAAGTTGCCGATTTAATGCCGGCCTCTTCCCCCTGGAGAGAGTCTAAAATTTGCACCTTAAAACCGCGGTCTTCGCAGTAACGCAGGTACATGCGTAGTAACATCGAAGCCCAGTCTTGCGCTTCGGTACCACCGGCCCCGGCGTTAATATTGACGATGGCCGCCGCATTATCGTTGGGGCCACTTAGCATCTCGGCAATTTCCATTGCCCGCACCGCCGAATGCAACGAGGTCAGTAATGTGCCAGCCTCCGTGCGGTTTTCTTCGGAAGGGTCTTCGGCCAGCATTTCGCGCATGACTTCGAGGTCGCCAAAAATGCCTTCGGCCCGACGCAGCCGCTCGAGCACGGCCGTGAGAATGCTTTTTTCTTTGGTGACGCCACGGGCTTTTTGCGCGTCGGTCCAAAAGTCTTCTTGGGTTTCTAAGCCACTAATCTCTTCTAGCCGCGAGCTTTTTCGTTCGACGTCAAAGACGCCCCCGTAGCAAGGCCAGCCGCTGACCGAGGTCAACTGACTCACGCCGGATCTCTTCTAAATTGGGAATCGCTGCCATAAAATATCCTTTATCCTTCTTTCAAAAAAACCAGCACCATAACACGGGTTTGGGCCAACGCTAAGTGCCATGTCAGCGAATGACGTGAGTGGTACACCCCATCCACAGCATGGGGGGAAGTTATCCTCCCCGAAACAAAAACAGGAGTCGATAGATGAAGGCAAAAATTTTGGCGCTGGGTCTTGGCTTAGCCTTGCTCACGACGGGAAAAGCGCACGCTTCTGACAACATCGTTTATCTAGGCGGAGCTTTGAGCTTACCGCATTGCGCGGAAATTGCCGGAGCCCGCGGTTTTCGCCTGGCTATATTCGGCGCCGGTTTTGACAGCAACGGAGTTTTTTATCCCTACTGGAATGCCTGCTTCGGCCAAGGCCAAAAAGGCGCCGGAGGAGAGTTAGCCGAGTACTTTTTCTATCCTTACCTCAGTAGCGGCCTCAAGATGAGTAGCTGCATCGCTGACTTGAAAGAAGTGTCCGGTTTGTGGGAATGCCAGCCTTGGAAAGGCAACCACGGCTACATCATGGAATGCGAAGCAAAACGCCGCCTCACTTACGATGAAGGCGTCCGTTTGAAAAATGAGATTGCTCGCTACAAATGTGTGGAGATGGTGGACGGGCCGCGCCAGCGCCGCGACTAACCCGCGTTGGAATTGTCACGCTTTATGCCGGCCGCGACGGGGCCGGTTTTTTTTAAAAATTTGTATCATTGCTCGGCGTAAGCAATGTGCCGTTGGCGGTAAAGGCCGGAACGTCCGCACTGTTTTCAGCGCGGGCGCGGATTGAACAACTGCGGCTGTTGTCTGAAAAGGTCACCTCGTAAAAGCCTCCCCCTGGTAGAACGTAGTTGTAGACCTTAGTGCTGGCGCCCAAGACCTTCGTAGCCGGCAAAAACGTCAACGTGGAACCAACTGGGGTCACGAAAGAAATTTGCGGACTCGTAGCCTCGCCTTGCAAAGCCGCATAGGCCGACAGAGCGGGGGCGGCGCAAACATGGGTAACGCCAGAGCCGGGAGCAATTCTGGCTATGGATTCGGTTTTGGTGAAGAGATAGCTCACCGTTTGATTGTCGCGAGTCTTAAAATCGACGGTGCTGAGGCCAATTTGCTGAACTCCCTCATTGAACATCTGAAACAGCGGGGTGGGATCGTTGATGACCTGCCGCAACGCGAATGCCGAGGTAAGCGCAATCGCCTCAGCCGGAAGCTGACGGCTTCCGTCGAGCCCCTCGGCGGCTCCGGAGTACAGGTACAAAGCGCCCAAAGTATTAGGCGCACCGTAGCTTAGTAAAAGCTGATCATAGCCATGCCCCAAATACAGATGCCCTCCCGAGCCAGGCGGAAGCAGCGCGATGCCGCGCAACCGCACCACAAAATCGATCGCCACTCCGGTACCGCCATTGGCGTTGTTGCCGCGCCTGAGCGTGGCATCAATACACGATACCGTGGCAAAAAGGGTGAGCAGCCAAAGGGCTAGGCCGATTGACCATCGAAGCGACAACTTTTGCGGCATGTTTCATTGTAGCGGCAAGCGTTATCGACGATAAGGACGCAAAATCACGGCCACTTTCCTTAAAACGCGTCCGCCAACCCACAGAATTTCTTAAACATTTAGGGCAAGAATTTTAGACGCGCGCCCCGGCCCGCCCCCAAATGGGCCAACGCCTCATTTTTGACCGCGGTATCAATAAGCCGCTGGGCGGCGCTTCGCGAAACTTCCAGAACTGCGGCCGCTTGTTGCGTGGTAAAACTTGCGGCCCCAAATTTTCGGCGCAGCAGAGTTAACGAAGGGTGTTCTGATTCGCTTTGGGCGGTGTTCAGCAAACGGCGAAGGCGAGCGTGATTTTTTGCGGTTAAAGAGTAGAAGCCAGCGGCCGAGTGAATGCCGAACGGAATTTTTTTTACCGTGGCCCAGGCATTAAAGCGCGAGATGGCGTTGTGCAAACGGTTTGGCGATGAGTGAGGATTAAAAAACTGGCTGGGGTAGACCAGCGAGTGAAACGTTGCCAGCCGCAGCGGGCGGTAGAAATCTGCCGACAGCCCGAGCAGCAGGCGATGAAAAAGTTGTCCTAATTTAATTTCGACTCCGCCAAATTCACCGCTGGATAGATCGAGTAGCCCCTTTGCTCCGCCGCTTCGCTTGGCCAAGTCGGGCAGCGCCACTTCACCGGGGTGCCAATCGTAATAAGTGGGCTCGATGAATTGGGCTTTCATCTCGTTCAGTAGTCCGCGGCGGTACTGCGGATAGGGAGTTCCCACCATTACCCGATCGAAATAAATTTTCTCTTGATGGGCCACGGCTTCGTAACGATCGCACTCCCGCACCGTTTCCCACTCCCCTCTTTTTACCGCTTCGGCGCGCAAATTTTTTAATCCGACGGCCACTTGTGGGCTGGAGGGTGATTTTTCGAGAGCCATGAAACAGCGCCACTTGCGGGCAAAAAAGAGATGGATATCGTCGTTACTTCCGAAGTGGGCCTCAACCCGGCTAAGCCGCACTTCGGCCTCTTGCCAATCGTGGCGGGCAACCGCACTGCGGGCCGAAAGTTCGTGCGCAACGCCCAGCGGGAGGAGAAGACTTTTCTCTTTGGCCTCGGCAAAAATGATATCTACGTTTTTTTCTGCCGCCGCAAAGTCACGCTCGGCAATCTGGGCGGCGGCAAGATTGGCAAGACCGACGAGACGAATCTCGCCACTCACTTTAGGGTGTTCAATAAATGACTCAAGCAGGGGGATGCTCTGCCGGTATTCCCACCGGGGAATTAGGGCGAAGGCACGAAACAAAAGCACTTGCGGGTAATCCTTTCCGTTCAAGGTTTCCAAAATTTTTAAGGCCTCGCCTTCGGCGCCGATGCGCACCAGACAAGCGGCGTATTCTGCTTGTTCTGCCGCTGTAGCGTTAGTGGGCTTGTCGGGCCGTACGATCGAGTGAAGAAGCTGAGCGCCCAGCCCCGGTGCCCCCGCCCGTCGCGCCAGCGAAGCTAAGGGGAGGACCACCTCACGTGGTACCCGACCCGCCATGGCCTTACGCAGCAGGCCGAGCGCCACTTGGCGTTCGCCGGCGCGGTGCCGGACCTCAATCGCCGCCAGTTGCAAAGTCCATTTAGACATGGACCTATTTTAACATCATATTTTGATGGAGTTTTTAATGCCCATTTTTCTATGTTCAAGAGCTAGGAGCGGTGGGGCAGTATAGATACATCGAGACAGAAACTCGGGTGGGTCAGCCAAGGGTTACTGCCCAGCTTTGGCTGGCTCACTTAAATTTAAAAAAAAGAAAATGCCCTCTTTGACGGGATTGGCGTCTACGTCTTAGGGGGCATTTTTTTTAGTAGAACGAAGAGCTCGAAATATTGAGGCCGAAGGCGAAACCGCCGCCGTAACCGCCGCCAAAACGTAAACCTAAAGAAAAGTTGCGATACCTTCGGTGCGGAGAGCAGCACCTACGGTGAGAAGCGCAGTGGCGCATACGACCGCCGCACATTCCGCCCTGACCGTATCCGCGGAAACCATATCCGTAGCCGTAACCATATCCGCCGCCGTAACCATATCCGTAGCCACCGCCGCCGTACCCGCCACCGCAGGACATGCCGCTACCGCATCCGCCCATGCCGTGTGAACCGTAGCCCATTGAGGAGTTGCTCATTATTCTAATTGTCGTCTGCTGAACCGCGACGGGATAGTAGCCGACCGGGCCTCCCATTTCTGCCTTCGCAGTATAGGCACCCAGGAACATGACGCTTACCACTAACAACTTTTTCCACGACAACATAAAACGACCTCAATGTGTTCAACTTAAACCTTTGGCCACAACTTGAACCCGTTTGGGTAACACACCTAATTTGTGGCCTCGGCAGGTACTAAAGCAAAGGCGGTGCCAAACTACGGAAGGCTTCTTTGCGAATAATGGGAATGCGACTAACCGGACTAAAACAAAAAGTGTCACTACACTTGCGAATGGCTTTGACGAATTCCGAAAGTGGGCACGCCGCAATTCTATGACGATAGAATCGTTTATTGCGAAGACCGTTTGTGTACGTCAGAAAGGAACCCTTATGTAAATGTTTACAGAAAAATGGGGGACTGCGGAGAGTGGGGTATTTCGCCGTCATTGCGTCTATGGAAAAGGAACACAAGGGAAAAAGACTCCCCTGACAAGAGCTAGGCCCTTGTTTTTTGGTCGTCCTACGTTGTTGTTC
>JAYSWN010000133.1:0-26182 GCA_043718025.1 Pseudomonadota bacterium | reverse complement strand
GACGCCCAAGTGCTTGAAGTCGACGTAGCCGGCGGCCGCATCGCGATTAAACGCACGTACGAAACCCAAGGATGGAAAGCTAACGAAGCGGTTTGCCTCAGCCGTGGAACGCAACGCGTTGGCTGCGGACGCGCCATGATGGCCACCGCTGACCGGATTTGGATCAGTATGGGCGATAAGGCCCGCCTGCTCTACAAGGGTTCACTGGTAGGAATCAGCCGACCCGAGCGCGGAATTAGCGCAATCGCCAACAGCTCGGCGGCCAGCTCTCGGCGTCGCGATGAACATCAAAACAATTTTGATGCAGGGCTCGGCGGCCAGATGAGTTTTTCCTACTTCAATCCCGAACTGCATTTTAACGTACGCCTGAACGAACGATTTTCGATGGGCGTTGAAGGGATTTATTCTAGATTTAGAAACGGCGCCACTGAAGTCGCGATGTGGGGCAGTTACCTCAATTTTTCTTACTACCACACCAACGCGCCGTTTCGCGGTTGGGTGTATCAATTTGGCCCAGGGTTTTACAGCCTCGGATTAAAGTATCGTACTTTCGAAGCCAGCACCGAAATGATCGCCCTCCGCAGCCAGGTGTATTGGCGAGGAACGGCCAAAGCGGCCTTCAACATGGACTTTGGTTTTGGCCTGGGCTTTCAATACGTATTTGGAAAAGACGTTCCCGGAATCGACTACGCCTTCCGCGGGTTTCTTCCCTTCGTGAACTTCTTCGTTGGTTACCAGTTCTAGACTCCGCTCGCCTTTTCTTCGCTCTTCACTAATCGCGCTTGCGGCACCAGCATTTCGGCAACCCGCTCGATGCTGAAATGTTTTTTGTAAAAGCCCCGCGCCGTAGCCGCCAATTTTTTTCGGCGGATATCATCTTGAAGTAACGCCACCACCTCATTTGCAAAAGCGTCTTCATCCAGGTGAGAGAGTACTAGCGGCCCCCCTTCGAACAGCACCCGATCGGTGAGCCGTCCCCGCGTGGTGACCACCGGAACACCGTGCGATATCGCGGCCAAAACCGAGCCTCGGCGCGACGAAACGCCGTCGGTAAAGGGGGCCAACAACAAATCTATCGACTGCAACCAGTGCGAAACCTCTTCGGCCTGCAAAAAACCGGTGAACCGGCAACGGTGATCGTTAATCAGCCTCGGCAAATAGCGTTTGGCGTCGTCAACGCTGGCACCAATGACCACTAAAAAAACCTGTTCGTTACTATCTAAGATCTTTTCCCAGGCGGTTTCGATAAACGAATAAGCTTTTCCTGACCCGCTCAGGCTAAAAACCCCCAGCACCGTGGCGTTGGGCGGAATGTTCGCGTTTAGGCGCGCGGTCAATGCCCCTTCGGTATCGGCCAAATAAGGAATATTAGAAAAGGCGGGAATGGTCTGAATTTGATCTCGCTGCTTAGGAAACCACGCCCGCAGCATGCTGGTCCACGCGTCGATACTCACCCCAATGCGCTGGCTCGATTTTACCAAGATCACCATCGCCAAACGCTGCATCACTCCCATAAAAAACAGCGGTAAAGAAGTAAAATTCACCCACGTTTCGTGCACCATCAAATGAATTTTGGTTCCCCTGAACGCAAGCAAGGCCAAGGTAAGTGGCAGCGCCAGGGTGATGCCCCCGCGGCCATACAATTGCGGTACCCACTGCACCACCAAAACGTCGGGCTTTTCGGCCCGTACCGCCTTATAAAAACGGCGCATGCCTCGCCAAGACCACGCTGGCACGCAGTTACTAATTGAAAATTTGGCGGGAGCCACGTTAGCCAGGTACGGCACTTGCGACGACGCCGTGATTAGAACCACACGGTCGCCACGCTCCGCCAAATGGTGAGCCAGCCGCACCGAATGGTCACCCACGCCACAACGCACGGGCGCAATTCGCGCGGTGAGAATGGCCACCTTCATCGCCGCGCCGCCTGCCGTAGTGTTTTCATAGGCTTTCATTCTAGATTAGGGAGCAGAATGGCGGTATAGCATTCCTATGAAAAAGACCGAAATTGCCACGTTTGCGGGCGGCTGCTTCTGGGGGGTAGAAGAGCTGATTCGAAAGCTAGAAGGAATTAACAAAACCCAGGTCGGATATACCGGCGGAGAGACTCCAAACCCCACTTACCAGTTGGTTAAACTAGGAAGCACGGGCCACGCCGAAGCCATTCAGATTGAGTTTGACCCCGCGATAATGTCTTACGAAGAGCTGCTCGAACTGTTCTTCAAGCTGCACGACCCCACCACCAAAAACCGTCAAGGCAACGATATCGGTAGCCAATACCGATCGGTGATTTTCTACCACAACGACGAACAGAAGAAGGTGGCCGAGAAAGTGAAAGCGGAAGTGGATGCGTCAAAGAGGTGGAAATCCCCGGTGGTCACAGAAATTATTGCGGCAAGTCAGTTTTACGATGCCGAGGACTATCACCAAGACTACCTACAAAAGAATCCATTCGGCTACACCTGCCATTACTGGCGAGACTAGATAGGCCCGGGCCGTTAAAATTGGCAAATGCTTCGCCTGTTACTTCTAGGGATTGCCCTGTGCCGATTCTCTTTTGCCGAAACCGATCGCCTGTTCATTCACTGCCAGCCGAAAGACACCGAACTAAAGGCACGAATTAAAGCTGAGTACTGGAAACGAGAGATCGAAAACCGCTGGTGCCAGGGTAAAAGATCGGGCCGCTATCCAGTGGTGGTGTCTTGCACTCCGGGAACTCCGGGCAACTCTCATCTCACCACCTTTACCTTCGACACGCCGCAGCTGGTGAACCAGGCCAAAGTCGATATTGACCCAACCGTGGACGAGGTGTGGGACAAAGGGCTGCCCCACGGCCTGGCCCACGCCGTACTACCCAGCTGTTTTCCGGGGCAAGTGCCGGTACTCGACGTACCCGCCTGGATTTTAGAGGGGCTCGCGCAGTCCATGTTCAAAGGCATTTGGGACGACTACACCAAGGCGTTTGGAAAAGGTGGCATCGCCGGATTTCAGAAATTGGAAGATCTCGTGTTTACCGAAAGCCGCGACCTCAGCTTTTTAACCCAGAGCGGATTACTGGTGAAGTACCTCAGCGAGGAAGTGGCCGGCCCATCTACGTTCATCACTTTTGTTGCAGAACTAGGTTTTGATTCTGCCCCCACACGATCGCTGGCCCACCTTGGTCAGTACGTGCGTACCTTCAAAAAAATCTACAAGCTGAGCATGGCGGATCTGGAAGAAGGTTTTAGGGCCTACGTAAAAAAAGAGAGTCAGAAAAGATCTACGCCGGAGTCTCGTTAGCCACATCGGCAATTCGATTCTGCTTTGTCGTAAGTAAACCGGCCATGACTAAGAAAAGCATAAAAACCACGGCCGCCAGGGGCTTAATTTTGAAACCATAAATAATGTGGTAAATCGACCGCGGCACCAAATCGGAATAGGTTATCGAAACAAAGGCATAAACTACACCCATCACCATAGCCTGAACGGGGATCGGCAGCCGCGCCTTCGACGAGAAATAAAGAAAACAAAAGACCGAAGGCAAATAGCAAATGTAAGCATTCGACTGGCTTAACGGTGAAAAGGCCACGGTGTATAGGCACCCGAGCCCAAACGCCAGCAACAAAGACTCTTGTAAATTCTTTTCTCCTCTGGAATGTCCCCAAGAAAAAGCGGCCAGAACCAAAGCAAGCGTGCCGCCAAAACCAGCCATTAACCGCTTCGCTAACAACAGATTCATCGGCACCGATTGTCCGGCAAGAAAACCAAAGAAGTGCTGATAGACGGGAAACATCCATTCAGTGGAAACCTGAGAATCAAGGGCAGCAAACCAAGCCGTGTTGATGACAATAAACTGGCGCCACGAGCCAAGCAGCGGCCACGGGATAAAAAAGAAAAAAAGGCTCGCTAGACTAAAGGATAGAAAGAATGAAAGCCCTCTACGGTTTCGTAAAGAAGGAATGGTAAACAGAAGCACCGCCGGTAGAGCTTGCAGCTTAAAGTTACAAATGGCGGCAAAACAGATTCCAGCTAATGCCCAACGCCCACGTAAAGCCCAAGAAAAGCCGAACAGACCGCCGGCAACTAAAAAGAGCTCGAGCTTAGTGGCAAGAATCGCTCCCATCAGTTCTGAAGACACCATCAGCCAGGCCAAATGGCGAAGCGGGTGGGCATTGAGATCAAACTGAAACTCGTCCTTAAGCATTCTCAGAAAGATAACTAGAGAAAAGAGAAAAAGAGCGGCACCGCTTGCGGTATACAAAACCTCACCCAGTTTTTCAGGAAATAAACTGAAAAAAGAAAAGAGCAGGTAGGCTGACGCCGGCGAGTAAAGAAACGGGCCGGTGCAGCGAGGCAAAATCACACCGTAGGGGTCTTGACCACGCACGAGCCAGCGAAACGCCTCGGTGGGGAAAATAAAATGTTCGCCTACTCCGCGCGGGATAAGGGCTAGCAAACCAATTACGGCCATTAAAAAACAGAATCGCCTTCCCCACTGGCTGGCCCCTTGGTTTTCTGAAGCTCGCTCTGTCGATGATGATAAAGAATTTGCCACGGAATGCCTTAGCTAGCATTCTCGATATCCGATAGCAACCGGGGCCGGACCACCGTAAGAGGCCCAGGGTAAGCTTAACGCGAAGCACCATAGCTTGGGGAAGCCAATTGAGCACGATCGTAAAGCGAAACTGGTTGGTCGTTATCTTAAGCCTCGCTGCGTGCACCCGCTTAGAAACCGGGGGACGTTTTACTTACCTCATTCTTTCATTTCTAGTTTTTGTCGTGGGGTTCACCGCTTGGCTGACCCAAGTGGAGTCGGCGCAGGGAATTGGTTTTAGTGCGCATCCCGGGAAATACTGGCTTGGCTTAGCCATTATTGCGGGAACCTTTGGCGCCATTTCTCCCGCTAACCTTGGCTTGCTTGAATTGGGCGCCTTTTTTGCGTTGCTGATTCCCTTAAGCCGAGGCCAGATCTACCTGCCCTTTTTCTTTCTCGGCCTGTTAGCCGAAGTAAAATTTCAAACCTTTCCGGTGTTAGGCCTAGCTTTACTCGTAATGATGTCTCTCGGCGGTAATCTTCTGCCCGCGATTTTTTCGGCGGCCGCTGGTTTCCTTGTCGGCGAAGCCGCCACGATGTTAGTGACGTCGCCGCAGCTTTGGTCAGCGCTAGCCCATACGCGCCTTGAAAACCTGGGCCAACTCGCCGGAGATTACTGGAAGGGACCTTTAGCGCTGGTGTTCGCCACCGGTCTATTTGTGCACATGAGTTACTGGCGCGAACGCCTACCGATTAGCGAAACGCGGGTGTTGGCTTTTCTACTGGCGGTTGTTTTTGGGGTCACGCTAAACAACTTTGTGCTTTCGCTACCGCTACTACTGCTACTGATCTTGATGCTAAAAACTCAGAGGGCTTGGCCCCTGGCCTGGACCGGTCCGTAAAAGAAAACCGCTTCGGGATCGCGCTTGATCTGATCAAGCTCTGCGGTCATAAGCTGAAGCTTTTTTTCGGTCATTAATCCCGCCTTAAGTAATTCTGGCGCACCGCTTAGCAAGAGCTTGCTCCAGTACTCCAACCACTGCGTACGGGCTTTGGTACGCCGGTTATCAAGGTGCTGAATTTTAGTGGCGGTAGAAACGTTCTGAAAACCCGCGGCTAAGAGGAGATTGCCGAGTTTGGCCCCGACGTAGGGGTCTCCGCCAAGGTCAATCTGGTGTCGATTGAAGGCGTTCCAGAACTCCATCGTCGCTGGAGAGTGCGGGTAGAGAAAGAAGGTGGCGTTTTGCACCTCGGTGCAATAGATGAGCCCGCCCGGCTTTAGCACCCGTTGAATCTCTTTGAGAATAAGGGTGGGTTCACCAACGTGTTCTAAGAAAAAACAGACGAATGCCGCATCAAATGAATTATCCAAAAAAGGTAAGTGAAGCGCGTCGGCTAGCAATAGCTCAACTCGCTTTTGGGTATGGTTTAGCCGCTTCGTGGCCACCGCAATTTGTTCGGGCGCAGAATCAACGGCGGTAATGTTGAGGTGGGGAAATCGCTCAAGCAGAATTTCGGTCTGAGCCCCCACGCCGCAACCCACCTCGAGAACTGTCTTCACTGACGAAAAATCGACGTCTTGGTAAACGATGTCTTCTAAAAAGCGGGCCTGTTCACTAAGCCGCTGCTGTTCACGAGACGAATACCCGTGCAAATACCCTTTAGCCGAATCTCCCATTGGCACCTCACCCCGCGCTTAAGTAAATTTAAAACGAATCGAGAACGGCCTCGACGTGCCCCGCGATTTTCACCTTGGGATAAATCTTTTCAATTTTTCCCGTGGGGCCAATCACAAACGTGGTGCGCTCAATGCCCATGTACTTGCGCCCGTACATCGACTTCTCTTTCCATACCCCATAGGCCTCGCAAAACTTAGAGGCTTCATCGCTAAGCAGAGGAAAATTGAGATCGTGGGTTTCCTTAAACTTCAGGAGTTTTTTGACGGGGTCTTTGCTGATGCCCAAAACCACGGCTTTTTTCTTTTTAAGAAGCTTTTGCGCATCGCGAAAATCACAGGCCTCTTGGGTGCAGCCTGAGGTGAGTGCTTTGGGGTAGAAAAACAGGACCACCGCCTGGCCCTTAAAGTCTTTTAGACTGATGGACTTTCCGTCGTCGCCCGTCATTTCAAATGCGGGTGCTTTGTCGCCTTCTTTAAGCATGGATACCTCCGTAGAAAGAATAGAAGTAACCGCGAGAGGCCGGGCTGGCAACTGGGCGAGGCCTATTCTATTTTAATGGCCACTCAAATTTTTTCGAACAGAGTGTTCCAGATTTTTTGCAGCCTCGATAGGAGATCCCATTTAGAAAATGACACTGCTCTTTATACGGATTGTAGCCGATGGAAAAGATCTCGCCGACGTCGCCTTCACAACTAATCAAATCACCCTTATCGTTATATCCTTGGTATGGATTTACGCGAAGGCGGTCGATGGCGTCTACGGAACATAACGATTCAAGATGCCCGTTACAAATTGTCTCTTTACCGCCCACGATTCGGCAGGAGTCACTAAAAAGATCCGGAGTAAGGTCAGTAATCCTTGCGCCAGTATAAACCTCACACGCATAAATCTGGAAAGAACCCTGGCGCGAATAACCCCGAACGCAGCGAGATTTTTCGTAGAGATCGGGACTCTCTTCTACACACTCCAAGGGAGTGTTGCTGAAGTAATAGCCACCATTTTTTTCCATTAATTTGTTAAGGCTATAGCGAACTCGAGAGTCATGACCGAGAGACTTACCCGCTAAAGTTTCAGTGACAACGCCTACATTTACTTCGTAACCACCGCCGAGGCTCGCCAGAGCGCAGTTGTGTCGTTTGTTTTTCGATTCGTCGGTGGTGGACTCCAAAAGAAGATCTGCGGTTTCAGAATTCTTTGCGGTGTTTCCGTGAAAAAGAACCCTAACGATATCAAAGGTGCCTTCAGGAGTTTTTAGTGGCTCCTTAGCCGAACATTTAAGGACGCGATTTGGGATTTCGGCAACCAGGGGGGAAGAGACCACCAACACCATACCTACAATCACCACAAAAAATTGGTTATCAAACTTAGTTCTCATTCTGAAACGCTCCGTTCCCCGTCGCTAACAAGAGGTACGGTTTCAGTCACCCATCAAATAACCCGCCGCAACCTTGGTGTGGTTCATCCGTCCACACATTTAATTTCGCTGGGACGCGCTCTGATTTCGAATGCCAGCGTTGGGCGCTAGCCACCGTCTCAAGAATAGAATGGCACCAGTGCCATAATCTTCGCAAAGCCAAATGCCCAAGCGCCTTGTTCTCATTGGGCAACACGACGGCAAGATGATTGCAAGAGGCACCCTTGCCCCCGCGGATTTTCCCGGGGAGCAGACCTAATCAGGAGACTCTATGAAAATTTTAATTGTCGCTTTGGTTTCTAGCTTTTTAAACTTACCTACGGCACACGCAGCGGCTAACGCATCGCGCTTGAGCTATGAATTTGGTCCGATGTACCAACTTCACCATCTGCCGGTTGGCGCACGTACTTTATCGTCCATTCAAGTAAAAACTAACGGCAACGTTGTTTTCTACCGCGCCAGTATCTCGGGATTGAATGGCAAGGGTAAGATCATTGCCAAACTGAATGCTTACGAGATGGATGGCATCGAAGACCTCATTGACCGCGCAAGCCGTGGAAAAATTTTGACGCCAACTATCTTGTGCGCGGCGGTACCGAATGAAACACGCA
The DNA here is from genome assembly GCA_043718025.1 of Pseudomonadota bacterium. GTDB lineage: Bacteria > Bdellovibrionota > FAC87 > UBA2466 > UBA2466 > JBGSST01. The sequence continues at coordinate 17,965 of JAYSWN010000133.1, read as the reverse complement.
ATTACCGTGCTGATCGCAATCTGGTTATTCTTTCAGTGGGCGCCGAGCCGTGCGGCAATGAGAAGTACAACCGATCACGCGCCGCTTACGCTTTAATTGAGCAACTCAACAAATTGCGCATATTGGCAGAATCTAAAACCACGTCACTTATGAACTAAGCCAAAGCGCTTTCAGTTGAGGGCGAAGTGCACCCGGACTCACCGCGGAAGGTGAGACGGGGGCTTACTCCTTTATGCAAAGTTTTCTGGCAATCGTGAGGTCTTCAATCGCGATGATCTTAGAAGTGATGACGTTCCGCTTGCAGCGAAAAGACATCGTCGGGCGCCGCATCGAAGCGTGCGTTGTTGTCGGTTTCAGCAAAGGCGCCGTCACCCACCCCGGCCGCGTAGAGATCGTTGCACGTCTTACGAAAAGGATACTGCTCAATTCCCGGCGCTACCCAGTCGGCGAAAAGAGTGGAATCGAGTTTTCCGGTCCAGGCCGGCGAAGTTTTTTCGTCGCGGAGCCAGAAAGCATCCATTTCGGTGGCATCACGAAATGAAGTGTTGCGGCCGTGGCCGTTTTCCCAGCGATCTTCACCGGTCTGGGCAATCAGCACCAAATCACCTTTAGTACCGCGGGCGTGCCAGCGGTAGCAACCAAAGCTATGTTCCCCTTTTCTATTCTGAGGCTCCATGACGGTGGATTGCAGGTGAAAGGCCGAGGTGATGCGATTGTAGCGAATTTCGCCGTAAATGGCTTTGTCGCCCGGCGCGCCGTGGCCGCCCACGTTTTCTAAATAGGCATTTTCAAACTCAGCGCCATAATACTTAACGATCTGTTCAACGTCGCTACGATCCCACCATAGGTAGCCAGTCTGCTTACGAGATTCGGCATAAAGACCGTTGGTGCCTTCAATCAGAAAACCGCGGGAGTGGCCGTTTTTGCCGCTCCAGTAAAGCACCAATGAGATTGCCTGCTCCACTCTCACCACCGCTTTGACTTCGTAACCACTTTCTAACGCCCACCCTTCGGTAGGCACGTTGATCTCAATATCCACGTTCTTATCGTGATAGCGGGTGGCTTTATGGAAGGGCAGCTCGTCAAACGACTCAACGCCAAGTCCGCGCCTTAGGTGACACAACGTGCTTTCGCTCCGGGCTGGCACGGCGCGATTGAGCCAACGGAATATACGGTTAAATTCGCGAAGCTCGCGGTTTTCATACTGCTGCGAAGCATCCACTGATTTCCAAGCCTCATCCAAAATAGGCTGGCAGAACATTTCGACGGCCCGCCGGCCGTCTACCGAAGTGAAGGTACCCGCTTGGGCCTTGCCCAAAAACCGCTTAGCCATCGGCATGAAAAACGAAAGGCTGGCGCTCTGCGAGCCTTTTTGGCGAGCCCATTCGGCGGCCCCTTTGGCGCGCGAAAGAAAACCCGACAGCAAAAGAAAAGTGAGGGCGCTGCCCACCACCAACAAAGCCATTAGGGATATGCGTCTTTTCATGGGTTACCTCGCTCGGCGTCAGTTCCGATCAATTGAGGAAACTCTTTGGGCTCACCAATCGACTTGGTGCACGCACCCAATCCCATCACGGTCACCAATGCCAGCAACGCCAGCGCGGTCTTAAACATCCCCATAGTTTCCCCCTGCCCTTTGATCATACGTGTGGCCTAGCCCGGTAAGTTGAACCAATTGTCAAAAGACCCGGCCTGTTCCCCCCCTGAATGAGATCGAAACCAAGGAGGTTTCTGTAATTCAAACCCGCCGGACACCATAGGAGAGGTAAATTTCATGGAGTCGGCATGACCATGTTGGTTTCTTCACAATTGCCGGTCGCCACCAATTCCATTAATTTGCCGTATATGAATCGCCCCGCAAAAGAACGGATTATGGTCGCCCTGGACGTTAGTGACTGGGAGGTGGCCCGGCGCCACATCTCTGAACTGGCCCCCCACGTGGGCTATTTTAAGGTTGGACTAGAGCTACTTACCGCCGTGGGGGCTCCCACCGTGGTAGAGCACATCAAAAAAAGCGGCGGGAAGCTGTTTTACGACGGTAAGTTCAGCGACATTCCCAACACCATCGCCGGGGCCGCGGAAGCGGCGGCAAAAATGGGGGTCGATTTTTTTGATCTGCACGCTAACTGCGGACTTGAATCTATGCGCGAGGCCGTGCGTTGCCGCAAAAACTCTAAGGTTCTGGCGGTTACGGTGCTCACTTCATTTGATGAAGCCGGCTGCCGCGAAGTGTTTGGCGCCTCGGTAAAAGAGCGCGTCACTTCGCTGGCCCATTTGGCCGCGCAGGCCGGAGTAGACGGCATTGTTTGCTCAGCCGCCGATCTGGCTTTTTTATCGCAAGACCCCAAAACAAAGAATCTGCTCAAGGTCACTCCGGGGATACGCCCCAAATGGGCAGAAAATAACGACCAGAAACGAATTTTTACGCCCATAGATGCCATTGCCGCCGGTGCGGACTACCTGGTAATTGGTCGCCCTATTTTGAAACCACCGTCTTCGGTAGGTTCGCCGGTTGAAGCGGCCAAACGAATCGCGGCAGAAATTGAAGAGGCTCGGTAATGAATCAAGCTGAAGTATTGCAGGTATTAGAAAAAACCGGAGCCCTCATTCAAAAGGGGCACTTTCAATACACCTCGGGCCGCCACGGCAAAGCGTACGTAAATAAAGACGCGCTTTATCCCCACGTGGGAATTGCTTCCAAAATCGGCCAAGCGTTTGCCGAACGGTTTGTAGACAATCAAATTGATGTGGTAGTGGGGCCGGCTTTGGGCGGAATTATCCTCTCGCAATGGACCGCATTTCACATGTCGCGAATCAAGGGGCAAGAGGTCTTAAGTGTTTATGCAGAAAAGGTCGAAGACGGGCTGGCGCTAAAACGTGGTTACGACAAGCTGGTGCACGGAAAACGAGTTTTGGTGGTCGAGGACATTATCACCACCGGCATGTCAGTCGATAAAACCATTGAAGCCACCCGGGCCGCGGGCGGGGTGATCATGGGGGTAGCGGTGCTGTGTAATCGCGGCGGGTTGACCCTTGCCGACCTGAAAGACGTACCAGCGCTGCACGAACTGGTAAGAATTCCGCTGGAGTCTTGGACGGCCGAAGATTGCCCCCTTTGCAAACAGGGAATCCCCCTATCTTCTGAATTCGGAAAAGCTAAAAAACTAAAGTGATCAGCCGCCGTATTTAGAAGGACTGACGCCAATCCCCACAATACTGCACGCGGCAATCACGGTGAGACCCAACGATTCGCCCTTTTCGATAAGCTCATCGCTTTCGGCCCCGGGGTTTAGCCAAACCTCATTGCATTTTTTTTTGGCGATCTCCTCGATCACCTTCATGCCGATAGCGGGTGCCAAATACACGCTCACCATATCGATGTTGGCGGCAGGAACATCGAGGATACTTTTGTAGGCTTTAAGCCCTTCAATTTCGGCCTCCTTGGGATGCACGGGGTAGACGTCATACCCCTTTTCGCGAAAGGCGCGAACCGCCTTATTTCCAAACTTATTGCGATCCGAGCTGGCTCCCACAATCACTACCGACGGCATAATCACCTCACGTTTTTTAAAACACCTAAAAACAAAGCAAACCAGCCCACGAGAAAAGCCAGTCCACCAATCGGGGTGATGGCTCCCAGCCACTTCACTCCGGTGAAGGCTAAGAGATAAAGGCTTCCGGAGAACACCAAAATCCCAAACAGAAAACTGTAGCCGGTGATTTTAAAATCGTGGCCGGTAGTTTGGGCGAGAATACCCACCGCTAACAGCGCCAAGGCGTGAAAAAATTGATACTGCACGCCGGTTTGAAAAATACCGATCGAGTAGGCATCAAACTTGTCTTTAAGCGCATGGGCGGCAAACGCACCCAACGCCACCGACAGAAATCCGAAGAAAGAACCAGAGAGCAAGAACAGGCGTGCCATGGGGGCAAGATAGGCTAGAGCTAATTCTACGGCAAGGTGCCGCGTTGGTAGTGGTTGCAAGTCCTACCAGCGGTTTATCGGTGCCACCCAAGGCACGGTGGTGGCTGGGCAAACCGTTGGCACTTTGGAAAACGCGGGGCGCGCAAACGCTAAGCGCGACCTAAAGTCGAAACGCATGTCTCCCATCTGCCACTTATCGCCAAGGTCGATTAAAAACGGGGCGCGCGCAAAATCTAAAAAAGCGCCGATGTAGCAATGGTTTTTCTGCAAATCACGAAGCTGAGACAAATCGCCCCGGTATTCACCTAACCAGGCGTAGCGACGAGTGTCGGCCTCAATCACCTCGTTCAGCGGCGCCACCCCCCGATCACTTTTAAACTCGGGGCAAAGCGCCACCGGGTGTACGGCCGGAAAAGAGGCGAGAACGCCGCGCTTCAAAAAGTAGGTCTTACCGTCATTCTTCCGCTCCACCGAAATCAGCGCCCAGCAGAAGGGGTTGGTGGGCAGCGGAGCTAAAATGGTGTCGGCAATTTTTCTATCCGGCGATTGCTGCGCCAATTTTTCAAAATAACGCCACTTCACCATGCGGCCGGTCACGAAAAAACAGACGACTACGGCCCAAAAAACCGCCATTCCAATTTGAAAGCGGCGCACTCGAGTCTGATGCAGGTGAGAAAACCATACGGCCAAGGCCAGCATGGTCGACAACGCGGCGGCCTGCCACGAAGCGTAGGGAAAAGCCCACGCCATCGCAATAATTCCAAAAAAGCAGACGCCAAACGAAATCCGAAGGCCTTTGTGCCTGGTCGAAAAAATAAGCGCCGGCAGCAATGCCACCCAAGCCAATGGCTCCAATATAAAAAGCGTATCGAGGTAATACCAGTGGTTGTCCAGCGGCCAAAACGGATGAACGCCGTAGCTATTTAATGAGTCGAGCAGAATGTGCAGCCACAGGCCGAGCCCAAAAACGAAAAACCATTCGCTACGCTTGAGCCCTTTTTGCGTCGGCGGCTTGGCAAGTTTGGTATAGAGCCACGGCAGTAACAAAAAGAGCAGTCCCGCCACCAACGTGTGGGTATGGCCGCGATGGTGAAGTAGATAACCCACGTGGGCGTCGGTCAATGAGGCGTAAATAAAGTCTAAATCTGGAACGTTGTTACCCGCGAAACTCGCGATGACCACGGCGCGCCGGCTTATTCCAGGTTTCTTATTTTGCCGGTAGTGGTGCCACAGCTCGCCGAAAGCAATGCCAACGAGTGAGTGAGTAACATTATCCATAAGGGGATAAGAAGGTAACAGTAAGGGCAAGGGGGGCCAAGGCCCGGTGCAAACCGCAGTGCAGAGGCCCTAAAGCACCGAGCGGCGCAATCGGGACGAGATGAGGTCAACCGTCATCACCAGAGCAAGGATGACCAATAGCACCGTGCACACCTTAGTGTACTGGAACATGCGCATGTATTGGGTGAGCAAAAATCCAATTCCGCCGGCACCAACCAGACCCAGCACCACCGCAACCCGCACGTTGAGTTCGAATCGAAATAAAAAATAGCTAACGAAATGAGGGGCCACCTGCGGCAGCACCGCCCAACGAATGGTGGCCAAGCGACCGGCACCGGCACTACGCAACGCTTCAACCGGCCCAGGATCAATCGCCTCGATCGCATCGGCAAATAGTTTACCGAGCATACCCACCGAGTGAATAGCCAGCGCGAGCGTTCCGGGAAAGGGGCCAAGGCCAACGGCGCTCACAAAAAACAGAGCGAGAATTAGGGAATCAATGGCCCGATCAGCGTTGAGAAAGAAAATGGTGATGCCGCGAAGCCAGCGGCTTTCGGTGATATTGGCCGCCGCCAAAAAACCGACGGGTAGCGACAATAGCGCCGCAATGATGGTGCTTACCCAAGCGAGCTCGACGGTAAGTAAGGTCTCGTCAAGAACCCGGCCCAAAATCGAGAGATCCGGCGGAAACATACGCGACAAGAAGTCGGCCATGTAAGGCAGACCCTGAATCAATCGCGGCATGCTGAATTCAACGGCCTGGGCCGACAAGTAGGTAAGGTAGCCCAGAATGATCCAAAAAAAAGCCTTAGCCACTCGATCTAATCTGCGCGCTGCCTTATGGATATTCACCTGAGGGATCTTTTTCATTGTTGTGGCCATTGGGTTATCCATTAGGTGGTCCTTTAATTAATGGTGCCCAGCCTCTTCGCTGTCGAGAGTGTAAATTTTTTCGAGTTCTACGTCGTTCAAAGTATCGATCGCGCCGTCAAAAACAAGGTGCCCTTTGCGAAAGGCAATCACCCGCCGCGCAAATTTGCGGGCCAGCTCAAGCACGTGAATATTCACCAGTACGGTGATGCCACGCTCGCGGTTAATGCGAGATAAGATTTCTAAAACCACTTCCGCCAATTTTGGATCCAGAGAGGCCATGGGCTCGTCAGCTAAAATTATCTTAGGCTGTTGAACCAAAGCCCGAGCTATGGCCACCCTTTGCTGCTGGCCGCCGGATAAATTACGCACCTTCTCGGTATAACGCCCAGAGAGGCCCACTGAATCAAGCGCCTCGCGCGCCAATTGAAAATTCTCTTCGCCAAACCATCCGGTTAGGGCCCGCCATCTCGGCACGTAGGCTACTCGGCCGCACAAAACATTTTGCATCGCGGTTAAACTCTTTACCAAATTGAACTGCTGAAAAATGAATCCAATCTGCGATCGCAACAAGACCAACTCTTTACGCGAGAGCTTTTCTACGGCCCGTCCCAGCACTTCCATATGGCCGCCCGAAGGCACGTGCACCCCATTGATCGCCCTTAAAAAAGTGCTTTTACCCGCGCCCGAAAGGCCAATCACGGCGATGAATTCACCCGGCTGAACGTCAATGCTCACGCCCTGCAGCGCAAAGGTTTTTCCGCCGTCAAAAGTTTTGGACAGGTTGCGGGCGATGATCGACATGGTTAGCTTATTCTTCCAGCTTGAGAACTCGGGCCGCCGCGCGAACCGATTCGTAGTCTTCCGATTTTGCCGGAACCATCGAATCGATGCGGTAAAGCGCCTTCAATATTTTTTTGCCTTCTTCGTCTTTACCCATGGCGATCAACAAATTGACCGTCTCATCCACCACGTCTTTATGAGCGAGATTGAACTTTTTGGAGGTGGCCATGGTGTCGCCGGTAATCGCATCGGTGACATAGAGCACGCGCACCTTTTTGCGATCTTCGTCGGTTTTCAAAAACTGCGTCCAGGCGCCGTCTTTTCCTTCTTTGTCGTTACAGAAGGTTGCGCCGGCATCGACCGTTCCGTTGATTACCGAAAGCACCAGCGCATCGTGCGATCCGGCAAAAATCTGGCGGCCGAAAAATTTATCGGCGTCAATTTTCTTTTTGGTGAGCAAGTTTGCCTTAGGAAAAATGTGCCCCGAAGTGCTCGATGGATCAACCCAGGCCATGTTCTTTCCCTTAAGGTCTTCCACCGTTTTAAACGGTTTGTCGGCACGGGTGATGATGGCGCTGTAAAAAAAGGCCTGCCCTTTGCGCACGCTTTTCAGTAGCACCTGAGCGTCGGCAATTTTTTCGGCTTTAATGTAACTAAAAGGGGCCAACCAGGCGAAGTCGATCTGGCCGCTACGAAGCGCTTCAATGAGCGCCGTATAATCAGTGGCCACAAAGGTTTTGGCCTCAAGCCCCGTCTTCTTTTTGTAATACTCAACAAAGAGCTTACCGTTCATTTCGGTAGTTTCCGCGTTTTCGGCGGGGTTAAAACCCATTATCACCGGCCGTTTGAGTACGGCGGCGTCGCAAACGGACAGAGAGGTAAGGACCACCAGCAAAAAGCCGAGAGCAAAACGTTTCATGGGTTCTCCTTGAGTTGACGTTTCATAGCAAAAGTTCGCTCAAAATTCAGTTAGAAAACCGTTGGCCAACTGATTTAACCACGCGCGGTCACGCGAAGCGGCGCGGTTTAGTTAAGGGCGGGCCGCCATGACAACCGGTTTTGCCCCTGGTTTAATTGACGAAGACTAACGATTTCAGTTATCTAGAGGCATTCTCGTGACTAAAGATTCTAAACTCCGAATCAGCTCCTTAACTCATTCACCAGCCGCTACGCCCGAGACCCACTTTTCGCGGCGGGTGTGGATTGAAAAGTCGCAATTCACTCCCCATACCGGTGAAACGCTTTTTGTGGCGCTGGAAGAAACGATACAAAAGACGAAACAGCTAGGAATGACTCCGGTCATCTTGCTCGACCTCGACAGCACCCTTTACGACACCTCACTGAGAAATCACGTTATTCTTAACGAATGGCTTACGGAAAAGGCCCCGCGGGAGCCCATTTTTTCGGCGTTGAAAAACCTGACGCGCGAAGTCCGTTTTTATTCGATGGCCGATCTGTTTGGAAGGCTCGGCCTGTCGCTTGAAGACGAGTACAACAAGGCGCAGTGGGAAGATTTGAAAGAGTACTGGAGAGCCCGCTTTTTTACCGACCCCTACGTTTCGCACGATGAACCGTACGCGGGCAGCTCTGAATTCGTACGCGAGGTTTACGGCTTGGGCGCCGTGCTTGCCTACCTTACCGGCCGCGACGCCCCCGGAATGGAGCAAGGAACGCGAAAGGCTTTGGCCCGCGATGGCTTTCCGGTGCCGACCGGAAAAGACGTTCATCTGTTCATGAAGCCGGCCCGTGAAGGCGACGACTACCTTTATAAAATGGGTGAAGTCGAAAAAATTGCCCGGCTAGGCGAGGTGGTGGCTTCGTTTGAAAACGAACCTAAAAACTTTATCGGAATTTGTAAGCGGTTTCCCAACGCCATCCATGTATTTGTAGACTCGGTGTGCAGTGATCATCCCGCTTTGCCGGCAGAAGAGGCGTATTTACTAGAGAGCTGGCTCATCAGCCGATCGCGCACCCGTTCGTAGAGCGACTTAGGCTCGACCGCATTGGCGATCAGGTTAGCCACCACGGCCGTAACCATCATCGGAAAAATGGCGGAGTGACGATCGGTCATTTCCAACACCAACACGAAAGCGGTAAACGGAGTGCGCATCACGCCCGACATAAATCCAATCATGCCCAGTAACACCATCAAATTTACATTGGGCCCGGTATAGATTGTGGAGGCAATTTTTCCGCCGATTACGGCCCCCGCAGCCAATGACGGCGCAAACACCCCTCCGGCACAACCGGCCAAGGTAGAAATCACCGGCGTAATAATGCGACCCATTACCGTGGTCCAATCCAAATCTTTGCTCTGATTGAAAAGAATATGTGAAGTTATCTCCATGCCGCTACCCAACACATCCGGCCCAAACCACATTCCACACAGGGCAAGGGTAAGCCCAATGTTCGCCGCCAACCAGCCTTGCTGCTTATAGTTCAGCTTTGCCGTGATGCTGGTCATGATGAAAATTGCCCGGCCGAACCAAGCTCCAGAAAGCCCCGTAATCAACCCCACCAACACCGCCCACGGCAAAATCGAAACGGTGACGGGCAAAAATTTTGGGTAGCCAAAAAAGAGGTACGGCCCTAATAGCCATTGCGCCACCAAACCGCTCACGATCACGGCGGTGATCAAATGAGTTTTAAAACGCTGGAAGTGCGTGTGCGAGAGCTCTTCAATAGCAAAAACAATCCCACCCAGCGGCGTATTGAAAGCGGCGGCGATTCCGGCGGCCCCTCCCGCAATCAGTAGGGAATGGTAGCTAAGATCCCACAGCTTTCGAAACCGCCAGCCTATCCAGAAGAAAAGGCCGGCCGCAATTTGAATGGTAGATCCTTCACGACCAATGGCCCCTCCGGCCAACACAAAACACAACGAACTTAGCACCACGATGAGTACCGTGCGTATGCCTACCAAATAATTGAGAGCGCCATTTACCGAGCCACCTTCCCAACCAACCGCCGTGATCACCTGGGGAATGCCACTGCCCCCCGCGCCCGGGGCAAAGCGTTTAACCAACCACCAACCTAGCCAGGTAAGCCCAGGAGCCAACGCCAACAGGTAGAGCGGACGCTCCTGAATGAGCCAACGATTTTGGTGGCTTAGAAAGTTGAAAATTTCGGCGTAAAAGACCGCGGCAAAACCCACCGCAACCGCCGCGCTCCAGTACACCAAGGCTTGAAGCCCGGGATGCGCGCGCAAGAACGCTTCGATTTGCGAGCGCACTTCGAGAGTCTGTAATTGTTGCCACACCCGCCGTGGGCTACCGGCTTCGGCAAGCTCGCGCACCACTTCATCCAAGGCCTCTAGCCCGGGTACCCGAATCAAGAGCCGCGCCCAGAATGTTTTCAGCTTTTTTGCCACGCGTTTTTTACTGAGAGCCGACTATCTGGCCGCGGCGGCGGACAAAAAGGCGGCATAACTCCAAGTAAGGTCACGAGCGCCCTGCCCGTAGCCAATGTGGCGGTTAAATTGCTCGGGCAACCGTCCGTCGGAAGTCGCGTGATATTTTACTCGCGCAAAAAAGGTATCTGCCTTTTTGCGAAGCGCTTCCGCCAAATCACTTACGCTCGCGCTAGAATCTACATCGATGTAGCGAAAGAAAGCAGCGTTTATTGAATTGATATTGAAAGAGCCTTTGCGCTCAAACTCCTTGGCCGATCGCAAAAGGAACTCACCAAAGCCAGTGGTAAGCAAAAACCAAGGGTTGCCTTCGTTTTTAAGTACATGGTCTTCTTGCGAACCCCCATCGTAACGATCCTCAGGGTAGCGGCCAATGGCGGCGCCGGGCATCTGCCCCTTCTTATTGATGGAGTAAATGTCGCGGAACGAAGCCACATTTTTTTCGAAGGTTGAAAGCATTTTGTCGTCGGTAACCGAGTAAAAGCCATCGTTGGTGCGACCATGTAACGCCGCAATCACCACCGAAGAGTCGATGCCGCTGTGCTTATAATCTAGACCGCCGTCGCGATTCAACGTGGGAACCAGTACGCCTTTGGCCGCATCCCAATGGCGGTGTAGCTCGGCTTCGATCAAATCTGCCTGCTGTCGGTAAAAAGTTGCGGCGGAGCCATCGTTTAACCGATCGGCAAGCCAGGCGCCATCGATCAACGCCCGGCGCTGACTCATGCGACTATAAAAGTGCACGCCCTTGACCTCTTCCCACAGATCAAAGCAGGTCTCGCGCCAGTGGTGTGCGGTGAATTCCAGATCCGCTTTTAAAACGGTATGAGTTGGAATTTTGCTATCGTAGAGCCGGTTGCGCACCCAATCTTCTTTGCCGGCCTTTAACCAAACGTTTGCCAGCTGGATAAGTGAAATCGCGCGCAGAGCGGGGCCGTCGTTTTGTGGTCGTCCCCAGGGTCCATCAAACGCTTTACCATCGATATAAAACTTAGGCTCGCCCATGCCACTCAAGGTTTTAGTAAGCTGGTTGCCGCGCGAAAAACTTACGTAGTCTAAGAGGAAGCGGGCCAGCCGGCTTTTATTTTCAGATTGGCTGAGCCGATCGAATTCCATTACCGCGGCCGAAACCACAATGCCGGAGTCGCGCACCCAGTGAAAATAATAGTCAGGATGAGATCGAGAGCTGGCGGCCACCACCACGCCGGGGGCAGCGTCGGACGGCGATAGATTGGGTAAGATAAATTCGAGACTTTTGGCTTGCTGAAATTGCATCCAGTCATCAAGACTTTGCGCCGCTAAACTTCGCGTTACTGACAGCGCTGAAAAAAGCAAAGCCGTGATCACGAGTGCGAATCTATTCAATTGTGCCCCCCAGTAATTTAATTACTGCCCAGCCCTAATTTCTACCTGAAAAGGACCCATTGAGAAACTCAAAGTTCCCCTTAAGTGCTCGATGTGCTTTATTTTTTTGACTACAACGCGTCACCGGCGGTAAGCACTTGAGCATGAAAAATCCGGTCATTATCGAAGCCTTAAGAACCCCGATTGCCCGCAAGGGCGGTGCTTTCTCCGCCATTCGGCCCGACGCCTTGGCGGCGAGTGTCTTGAATGCGTTGCTAGAGCGCACCAAGCTCAGCGGCGAAAAAATTTCGGACGTGATTTTAGGCTGCGTCACCCAAACCGGAGAGCAAGGGGCCAATTTGGCGCGGCAAGCGGTGTTGCTTTCGAACCTTCCGCAGATCACTGCCGCGGCCACGTTGAGCCGATTGTGCGGCAGCGCCCAGCAGGCCATTCACTTTGCGGCGCAGGCCATTGCGGCGGGTGATGCGAATTATCAAATTGGTGGTGGCGTGGAAAGCATGTCGCGGGTGCCGATGTTTTCTGACATTGGCGGTGGTTTCCAAACCTTGAACCCAGACCTGCTTAAGAAATACGACCTGATCCACCAAGGAGATTCGGCCGAGAGAATTGCGGTTAAGTATGGTTTGACCCGCGCCAACGTTGATGAATTTAGCGCCGAAAGTCACAAACGGGCGGGCCGTGCCATTGCCGAAGGACGCTTTAAAACTCAATACGTAAAAGTGGCCGGCACCATGCTTGAAGTAGATGAGGGAGTGCGCGCCACTCCCGATTTGGCCAAGATGGCCACCCTTTCGACTCTATTTAAGAAAGATGGCGTAGTGACGGCGGCCAACGCTTCGCAAATTTCTGATGGAGCGGCCGCGGTTTTAGTGGCGGACGCTGACGTGGCGAAAGCCGATGGCCTAAAAGCGCGCGCCAAATTCAGAGCCCGCGTCGCCATTGGCGGCGACCCTACCTTGCAGTTGATGGAGGTGGTGCCGGCCACGCACCTGGCTTTGAAAAGGGCGGGACTCGTCCTGAAAGACATCGACGTAATTGAGATTAATGAAGCGTTCGCCAGTGTAGTTTTGGGTTGGGGCAAAGAGTTGAAACCCGATTGGGACAAAGTGAACCCAAACGGCGGCGCGATTGCCCACGGCCATCCGCTCGGCGCCAGTGGCGCAGCACTAATGACCAAATTGCTTTACGAACTAGAACGCGCAAACCAGCAGTTTGGCTTGCAAGTAATGTGCATCGGCCACGGCATGGCCACGGCCACCATTATCGAAAGAGTTTAAGCGCTCACTTTTGGTTGCAACCGGTTGGCCATGTTCACGCAGCCAACGAATAAAAAGGCGCCTACCCAAAACGGCACGCGTGAATCAAATTGAAACAAGGTGCCGGCCATGGTTGGGCCGATCACTCGCCCCAAAGCCGCCAGGCTTTGCCCCAGCCCCAATATTCCGCCTTGCTCATCGGCATCGACCGAACGTGAAAGAAAGCCGGTCCACGAGGGGTTGATGACCCCGCTGCCGGCGGCCATAAACGCCGCATTCACCAACATTAATGGATAAACGCCCGACTTCCCAATCCACGGAATCGCCACGTAGGTAAAAATCAAGAGCGTGGGGCCGGCGACCAGCAGATTCTTTTCACCAAATTTTTTCACCAGCCGCCCGATCAGCCCGCCTTGCACGATGGTGGCGGTGACGCCAACCACCATAAGAATGTTGGCGGTGAGGAGTGCCGCGCGTTGGGCCCCTTCTTTCAAACCGTAAGTGCCAAGATTGGTTACCCAATGTACCTCAACGAACAGCGCCAGCACCTGCTCCATTAGCGAGAACGAAACCGTATAAATAGTGATGTATAAAAAAAGCTCGCGCACATTTACGTGGCGGGTGGCGTGTTTTAAAGCTGCAATTGAAAGTGGAGCGCGGCTATGTCCCGACACGGCCCTGCCCGTACTCTTTTGATCAAGCTCTCTTTTTGCCGGCGGATAAGTTTCGGGTAAGGCAAAAAAGGCAAACAGCAGATTCAATGTCGACAGGCAGGCGGCCACCAACGCAGGCGTAGCTAATCCAAATTGGCCGAGATAGCCGCCCATGGCTGGACCAATGATAAATCCGAGGCCAAATGCGGCGCCGATAAGCCCCATGCCCTTTGAACGATTTTCGGGGGTGGTGGAGTCGGCGATTACGGCCTGGGCCGCCCCAATGTTTGCTCCGCCAAAACCACTTAACATCCGCGCGGCAAATAAGATCCACAACTGGTTGGCCAGGCCAAAAATCAGGTAGCCCGCGGCCGTGAGCGCGATGCTAATGAGCAGAACCGGCCGCCTACCCACCCGGTCAGAAAGCCGGCCCCAAAAGGGGGCAAAAAGTAGCTGCATGAGCGAATAAGAGGCCCCCAAAAGCGTTATCACCGAAGCCTGGGCGCCAAGAGTTTTGGCTAAAAAAGGTTGCACCGGAATGATCAGCCCAAAGCCGATGAGGTCCATCAGGATGGTAAAGAAGACAATCGCAAGAGTTCGATTTTTCATGAGAATTTTCTATAGAGGCCGTTGGTCCCTCAGTATAAGACCGCCCGGGTAGGCCCGTCGAGCCCCTTAATACGGCTGTTAACGGACCAGTGCTGAAATTTAATCTTGTGGCGCTTTTTTGAACATGATACACAGCGTCACAAATCTTAAAGGAGACCATGACAATGAAAAAACGATTGATCAGTTCCGCTCTAGCCCTGAGCCTGTTGGTTGGGCTTTCGGCGTACGCCGAAGATAGCGAAATGGATGGCAAGGCGAAAAAGCGCCCCGCCGTTCGCATTCAAAAGTTGGATGAAAAAGCAAAAACCATCACAACTTATGAACTTGCAACGATGGACCCCGAAATGACCGAAGAGAGCTTGGAGAAGCTTTCTGAGAAAGATCGCAAAATTAAAGTTGAAGCCTTTCTTGCCAAGAATGCGGTTAAAGCAAACTGGGTGAAAACCGAACCAACCTCAATTTTGCTTGCCGACTCTGAGATGGATAAAGGCAAATCAACCGCTGCTTGCGGTTGGGGCTGGCGTGGCTGGGGTGGCGGCTGGCGCGGCGGCTGGGGCGGCGGCTGGGGTGGCGGCTGGGGCTGGGGCGGCGGATGCGGCGGCTGGGGCGGATGCGGCGGCTGGGGCTGGGGCGGATGCGGCGTAGGCTTCAATGTTGTCTGGGGCTGGTAATTGATTTTTGAACTTGGGCCGGGTTTCCCGGCCCAAGTTTTTAACGAACTGATTTAGAAAACGCTTCCCCCAGATTTTGGGGGAAGCGTTTCTTAAATCCGCTCAAAAACTAAGTTGTTAAAAAAACCATTAATTAGGGGTTCATGGTGCGTTTATTTAGTTTCCTTACGATCGGGTTGTTATTTTTTGAATCTCTCTCGCCTAGCCTAGCGGCCGGAAAGGGAGTTTCTTTAAACGGCGTTGAAAAACTTCGCGAAAGATACGGGCTAACCGCCTTCGATAAAGTGCCAAATATTGGCGCACGCTTAAAGACGATTAAGATTGCCGTACTAGACAATGGCTACGGTGATACCACCACCCTTGGTGAAGACCTTCCCGACACCGTTTTTAAACTGGTGAGTACCTACAGCGATGAATTTATCACCACCCACAACTTGGGCACGCCCGGAAAAGTGAAAGCATTAGATAGTGGCGACGCCCACGGCCGCCAAATGGCGATGCTCGCTTGGGCAATGACGGGCCTTAAAAAAGAGGCGGCTCCTCAGTTCCTTTTGTTGAATGCAAACGGTTTTACTAATTTTCGAAGGGCTATCCAGACCGCAATCAATGAAAAAGTAGACATCATCCTTAACTCCCAAAATTGGGAATATGGCGGAAACTTTGATGGCCGTGGGCATGTGAATGCCGAGGTTTCAAAAGCAACCCGGGCCGGAATTTTATGGGTGAATGCGGCTGGAAATTACGCCGGTAGCGTTTATAACGCTACGGTTGCCTTAGACGACTCCAAACATCTAAAAATTGGCTCCAAAGATAAAGGGCTGAGACTACAAAGCCGCCTCGACCGCGCCGGTGTTAAAATCACGCTCGCCTGGAATAGTTTCTCCGAACGAGAAGATACCGGAACGGATAAAGACTTAGATCTCTTCGTGCTCGACAGCAAAGGCGTCGTCATTGCGAACGGGACAAGCGAATTAAATCAAATCGTAAATAAAGCGGGCGTGGCAAAGGAAGAAGGCCAAAGCTACTTGGCCGCAGAGACCATTGAAACAACGCTAAACATCACAGAAAAAGATAAGCCTTACCGAATTAAGGTATTCGCAAAGAGCGGTAACTTCACGGCGGCCGATCGAATTCGCATTACCATTACGAACACGAGTAAACCGTACTTTAGTTACGAAGAAAAAAAGATGGTGGAAGCAGTGGCACTACTCGATTTTCAGCCGCGCCAGGAAATTATGGTTCCCGCCGATCATCCCGAAGTCATTGCGGTGGGCGATCTCACCACCGCCTCTTCGCGCGGCCCGACCATGGATGGCCGGATCAAACCCGATGTAGTGCTACGCTATTCGGATGCAGAATTTACCGACGGTGAAGGCTTTGCCGGCACTTCGAATGCCGCGGCTTACTTCGCGGGTATCTTGGCGATGACTAAAGCCTACGTACCTAACCTCACCCGTGAAATGGTGCTGGCTCAGGTGAAACCGCAGTTGTTAAGCACGGTGCGTCGCCCCGGCGAAGGCAAAGGAATTAAAAATATCGACCGCTTCCTTAAAGACGGTAAAACGGAAACCGAAGAGTGGAAGGCTTTCTTTCAAACTTATGGCCGACTCACCACCGCCGTAACCGAAATCGTCGGCAGCAAAGGGAATAAAAACCCGATTCTACTCGCCGGCAATTACGTTGATGGCGGGGCGCCGATTATCGCCATCGACACCTCACCCCTGTTACTGGGAAAGCATTTTAATGATTTTCCAAGCGCGGACCAAAATCCGGAACACTTTCAAGTGTACGTGGCGGAAGTCGTCGACGACGGCAAACCCGCCCTATGGGCTTACTTCCGCGACAAGGCAAACGCCGGCGGCCCAAGACAAAAGTGGGAAACTTTGAAGGAAGAGAACAAGGTCAAAAATCCTGGACTGTTCTTAGAAGTGGTTATTGCGAAGCCGGTTCCGAAGCCCGAAAACGATATCAAAGTTCCGCTGTGGGAAGAGCCCGGTTTAGCGGAATGGGCCAAAGCTTCGACCGCTAAAAAATAGTTATTGGCAGTGGTATAGCTGGGCGGTGCGGGTTTTGCCTGCATCGCCCAAATCTCCGCCGCTTTGAGTGAGCGTGACCGCACCGCACGCACTGCCCGCCGTGAAAAGCAGTTTTTCTTTCGTGAATGCCTTACCGCCGGTCGACGGCAAATTGTAAAATGAGACAAAATCAGTGGTGAGCTCTCCCTCGGTAGGCCAGCAGCAGGTGCTATCGCCAAACTTTAAGTCGACACTTATCGTCGAGATCCCCAAGCTGCGGCGAATATTGTGCTGGGTCTTAATGAGAGAGCCAGCTTTTGCTACCGGAAAACCCGAAACCGTTTGTACTACCACTAAAGAATTAGCGGTGGCCACGCCGTCGGCCTCCACCGCGGACTGCTCATAAAGCCTATCGTTTACCGCCTGCGAGTTGATGGTGCGATCCCAGCGAACTTTCACCACGTCGGCTTTGGGCTTGGTGCTTAGGTCGTTAAATAAATCAGTAGGATTTCTGACGTTTTCGTAGATGGTTTGGTACCCCTCAGAATGAACGCCCCCAATAAATAGCCTGCGTTCGGTGGTGCTATGAAAGGTGACCACCGTTCCCCCTTTTCGCGCCTCCGTCCACCCACTGGGAAAAGTGGTGTTTAAAAAAAGAACTTCTCCGTTAGAAGCAAAACGCTGATTGTTTTGATCGCCATTGCCGCCCATTCCATATTCTAAAGTAACGCTACCGCCTAAGAGTCCCGACGAGGTTAGGTTCGCGGCGGTAAATGCATCGGTGCTGCCTTTGATCGCGTTGCAAATTGCTTGCGTGGGAAATTTAATGTTGTGATACGTACGCCACCAAGCCGGATCGGACCCCAACGCAAATTGGCAAAGTAGTAATGGACGACGTAGGTACTCACCCGGGGTCGTTGGGTGAATGGCATCATTTACCATGGCCCGGCACGCAGCCTGATCAACAGAAGTGTTAACGATAGAAGGGCAAACAACCGTACTGGTCGGTAACGCTCGCGCCATTAATCCGGTAGACCGGGTAGTAATAATAGCGCCGCCAATCGCCCCCACCACCGACTCCGACCACACATCAAACGAATCATTTGAGCCGCAGTGGCTAAAGGAAAGTAAGGA